>NZ_CP107964.1:4379666-4692500 GCF_041434935.1 Kitasatospora sp. NBC_00374
AGCAGCCGGCACCTCCACTGCGGCGCCACTTCGGGACGGTGACCGAGCCGGTGCACGAGTGTGGGGAACAGGTAGTGCGTCGCCTCTGCGGCGAGGTGCTCTTGCAGCCAGTCGACCGGGAGCCGCTGGCTGAAGCCACATGTGGCGGCTTCCTGTTCCGGCTCAAGGAGCCGGTCGGTGTCGACGGCTCGGACGCGGCGGGGAAGAGCTGGGATCACGCCGGGATGATGCCAGGAAGCTCCGCAGGGCCGACAGGTCAGCAGGGCCGGGCCAGGGTCGGCCCACTTCGCCCGGAGCCCCTTCAAGCGTCACCGGGTGGACCTGGCCCCCGCTCGCCGTTCATGCGCCCAACCCCGAGGCGCCGATCCACCGTGCCCCCACCCCCAGGGCCGGAGATTTCGCCCCGAAATGCGAGACCCTACGCAGGTCAGGTCAGGTCAGGTCAGGTCACGTCCCGCGTCATGTCGACGAAGCGCGAGTAGTGACCCTGGAAGGCCACCGTGATGGTCGCTGTCGGACCGTTACGGTGCTTGGCCACGATCAGGTCCGCCTCACCGGCCCGGGGTGACTCCTTCTCGTACGCGTCCTCGCGGTGCAGCAGGATCACCATGTCGGCGTCCTGCTCGATCGAGCCCGACTCACGCAGGTCGGAGACCATCGGCTTCTTGTCCGTCCGCTGCTCCGGGCCACGGTTCAGCTGGGACAGCGCGATGACCGGGAGCTCCAACTCCTTGGCCAGCAGCTTCAGGTTTCGCGACATGTCGGAGACCTCCTGCTGGCGGCTCTCGGCCCGCCGCGAGCCGCCCGCCTGCATCAGCTGGAGGTAGTCGATGACCACCAGCTTGAGGTCCTGGCGCTGCTTCAGCCGACGGCACTTGGCCCGGATCTCCATCATCGAGAGGTTCGGCGAATCGTCGATGTACAGCGGGGCGTTGGTGACGTCCGGCATCCGCCGTGCGACCCGCGTCCAGTCCTCGTCCGTCATGTTGCCGGACCGCATGTGGTGCAGGGCGACCCGGGCCTCCGCCGAGAGCAGGCGCATCGCGATCTCGTTGCGCCCCATTTCGAGCGAGAAGATCACGCTCGGCAGGTTGTTGTGGATCGAGCAGGCCCGGGCGAAGTCCAGCGCCAGGGTGGACTTTCCCATCGCGGGTCGAGCGGCGATCACGATCATCTGCCCCGGGTGCAGCCCGTTGGTCAGCGAGTCGAGGTCGGCGAAGCCGGTCGGGACGCCGGACATCTGGCCGGCGCGGGAACCGATCGCCTCGATCTCGTCGAGCGCGCCCTCCATGATGTCGGCGAGCGGGGCGTAGTCCTCGCTGGTGCGCTGCTCGGTGACGGCGTAGATCTCGGCCTGGGCCGCGTTCACGATCTCGTCGACGTCTCCCTCGGCCGCGTACCCCATGCCCGCGATCCGGGTGCCGGCCTCGACCAGGCGTCGCAGGACGGCGCGCTCGTGGACGATCTCGGCGTAGTACTCGGCGTTGGCCGCGGTGGGGACGGAGTTGACCAGCGTGTGCAGGTAGCCGGGGCCGCCGACGCGGGCCAGTTCGCCGCGCTTGGTGAGCTCGCCGGCGACGGTGATCGGGTCGGCCGGCTCGCCGCGGGCGTAGAGGTCGAGGATCGCGCCGTGGATGAGCTCGTGGGCGGGGCGGTAGTAGTCGGCGGGCTTGAGCACCTCCACCACGTCGGCGATGGCGTCCTTGGAGAGCAGCATGCCGCCGAGGACGGACTGCTCGGCCGCGAGGTCCTGTGGGGGGACCCGCTCGAAGCCCTCGCCGCCGCCGGAGGAGCGCTCCTCCGCGCGATCGCCGTCGTCGCGGCCGCGGCGGTCGCCCTTGCCGCCGCCCTTGCCGCCCTGGAAGCCGCCCTTGGAACCGTTGCCGGAGCCGCCGCCGGGCCCCCCGCTGCCACCGCCGTCACGGCGACGGGAGACGGGCAGGCGGTCGCCCGGCCCGTCCGGGAACGGGCTGCTGGGGAAGGCGTCGTCGGACGGCTGCCAGTCGTCCTCCGGCGGGGGAGGTACGTCGTGGTCGTCGTACTGGGGGCCGGTCACGCGTCTTCCCCGATCAGCGAGTGTGGAGCCAGTTGGTGCGGCCGTGCCGATGGCGCGTCCTCTCCTTCTTACGCCAGCGGGCCGACAATTCCGCGCCGGGCCGGGCGGTGGCGCCGGGGCGGGTGGAGTCGGGGCGGCGTCCACGCTACGGGGCCGGGGGCCGATCGGCCAACATGGTTATCCACAGGCTGTGTGGATAACGAGGCCCCGCCTGTGGAGAACCGACCCAAACCTGTGAACAACCCTGTGGACACCTCTGTGGATAACCACACGATCGCCCCGGTGTCAACCCGCTGACCTGCGGTGACCCCTTTTGAGGGCTGTGCATGAGAAATTCTTCACACAGCTCGTCAAGCTGTGCTTCACCGTCGTCCACAGCCCCTCGACCACGACTGTGCGTAAGTGTCCAATAGCAGTTTCATCTCTTACCTGTGGATGAGTAGGCTAACCGCCATGACCACCCTCGCCCCTCACCGCCGACGGCACGACCGCGAGATCCTCGGCCTCGCGGTGCCGGCCTTCGGCGCGCTGGTCGCCGAGCCGCTCTTCCTGCTCGCCGACTCGGCGATCGTCGGCCACCTCGGCACCGCCCAGCTGGCCGGCCTGGGCGTGGCCTCCGCCGCCCTGACCACCGCGACCGGGGTGTTCGTCTTCCTCGCCTACGCCACCACCGCGGCGGTCGCCCGCCGGATCGGCGCGGGCGACCGCCGGGCCGCCGTCCAGCAGGGCGTCGACGGCATCTGGCTCGCCCTGCTGCTCTCGCTCGGCATGGTGGCCCTCACCCTGGCGCTGGCCCCGCAGGCGGCCTCCCTCCTGGGCGCCTCGCCGACCGCGGCCCCGTACGCGGTCACCTACCTGCGGATCAGCGCGCTGGGCATCCCCGCCATGCTGATGGTGCTGGCGGCCACCGGGGTGCTGCGCGGCCTGCAGGACACCCGGACCCCGCTCCTGGTCGCGGTCGGCGGCTTCACCGCCAACATCCTCCTCAACCTGGGCCTGGTGTACGGCGCCGGCCTGGGCGTGGCCGGTTCCGCCTGGGGGACGGTACTGGCGCAGAACGCGATGGCGGCCGCCTACCTCCTCGTGGTGGTGCGCGGAGCCCGGCGCGAGGGCGCGGGTCTGCGTCCCGACCCGGTCGGCATCCGGGCCTGCGCCCGCGCCGGAGGCCCGCTCGTGGTCCGGACGGTGAGCCTGCGCGGCGTGCTGCTGATCGCCACCGCGGTCGCCGCCACCCTGGGGGACGCCGAGGTGGCCGCGCACCAGATCGCCATGACGGTGTGGACCTTCGTCGCCTTCGCGCTGGACGCGATCGCCATCGCGGGCCAGGCCATCATCGGCCGCTACCTCGGGGCCGGCGACATCCCCGGCACCAGGGCGGCCACCCGGCGGATGGTCGAGTGGGGCATCGGCTCGGGAGTGCTGCTGGGGCTGCTGATGGTGCTGACGGCGCCGCTGTACGTACCGCTGTTCAGCGCCGATCCGGCGGTCCGGGGCCCGCTCACCGCCGTGCTGCTGCTGGCGGCGCTGACCCAGCCGGTGGGCGGGGTGGTGTTCGTGCTGGACGGGGTGCTGATGGGCGCGGGCGACGGCGGCTACCTGGCCGGGGCGATGCTGGCCACCCTGGCGGTCTTCACCCCGGTGGCGCTGGCGGTGCCGGCCCTCGGCGGCGGGCTGGTCGCGCTGTGGTGGGCGATGAACCTGTTCATGCTGCTGCGCGCGGCCTTCCTGGTGCTGCGGGTGCGCGGCGGCGGCTGGCTGGTGACCGGGGCGGTCCGGGCCTGAGGCCGCCTGTCGGAAGACGCCGAGGGCCGGGCTCCTCCGAGGAGGAGCCCGGCCCTCGGGCTACTGCGGACTACGCGATCAGGCAGCCACGACGTTGACGTCGAGGTTGGCCTGGACGTCGGCGTGCAGCTTGACCGAGACCTTGTGGGTGCCCACGGTCTTGATCGGCGAGCCGATCGCGACGGCGCGCTTGTCCACGGCCGGGCCGTCGGCGGCCTTGATGGCGTCGACGACGTCGGCCTGGGTCACCGAACCGAACAGACGGCCGGCGTCGCCCGAGCGGACGGCCAGCTTGATCTGCAGGCCCTCGAGCTTGGCCTTGACCTCGTTGGCGGCCTCAAGGGTCTGGATCGAGTGGATCTTGCGAGCGCGACGGATCGCGTCGACGTCCTTCTGGCCGCCCTTGGTCCAGCGGATGGCGAAGCCACGCGGGACCAGGAAGTTACGGGCGTAGCCGTCCTTGACCTCAACGACCTCGCCGGCGCTGCCGAGGCCAGGGACCTCGTGAGTGAGGATGATCTTCATTCTTCGGTCACCCTCTCTTAGCGCGTGGTGGAGGTGTAGGGCAGCAGTGCCATCTCGCGGCTGTTCTTCACGGCCGTGGCGACGTCACGCTGGTGCTGGGTGCAGTTGCCGGTCACTCGACGGGCACGGATCTTCCCGCGGTCGGAAATGAACTTCCGAAGCAGGTTGGTGTCCTTGTAGTCGACGTACGTGACCTTGTCCTTGCAGAAGACGCAAACCTTCTTCTTCGGCTTGCGAGCAGGCGGCTTCGCCATCATGTGCTCCATTTGGGTTGACGGTCCGGGTGCCTGCAAAAACACCGGCGGACCGCACGAAATCTCTCAGCATGCCTGGGCCCACGAGAGGCCCGGCGCGCACCGCTTCAGTACCGCTTAGAACGGGGGCTCTTCCGAGAAGCCGCCACCGGACGGGGCTCCCCAGCCACCGCCGCCGCCCTGGTTTCCACCAGAGGGGGCGCTGGACGCCCACGGGTCGTCGGACGGACCGGACTGGCCGCCGCCGGAGTTTCCACCCCAGCCACCGCCACCCTGGTTGCCGCCGCCGTACCCGCCGCCGCCCTGCTGGCCGCCGAAGCCGCCACCGGAGCCGCCCTGGCCGCCACCAGGACCGCCGGAGCGGTTGGCGCGGGTGACCTTGGCGGTCGCCGAGCGCAGGCTCGGGCCGACCTCGTCGACCTCGACCTCGAAGACCGTCCGCTTCTCGCCTTCCTTGGTCTCGTAAGACCGCTGGCGCAGTCGGCCCTGCACGATCACACGCATGCCGCGCTGCAGCGACTCGGCCACGTTCTCCGCCGGCTGACGCCAGACGTTGCACGTGAGGAAGAGGCTCTCGCCGTCCTTCCACTCGTTCGTCTGACGGTCGAAGGTGCGCGGGGTGGACGCGATACGGAACTTCGCGACCGCCGCACCCGACGGGGTGAAGCGCAGCTCGGGGTCGTCGACGAGATTGCCGACGAGGGTGATGACGGTCTCGCCTGCCATGGTGGTGATGACCTCTCGGAACGGAGTTCTGCGGTGCTCGCCCGGTGTTTCACGTGAAACACCGGACGTGAACCATCTGGCGCCCGAGGGCGTCAGAGGTGGCTCAGTGGGTGTCCGGGCGCAGGACCTTGGTCCGCAGAACCGACTCGCTCAGGCTCAGCTGACGGTCGAGCTCCTTGACGACCTCAGGCGTGGCCTTCAGGTCGATGACCGAGTAGATGCCCTCGGACTGCTTGTTGATCTCGTAAGCCAGACGGCGCCGGCCCCAGGTGTCGACCTTCTCAACCTTGCCACCCGCGGTGCGGACGACGTTGAGGAAGTTCTCGATCAGGGGGGAGACAGCGCGCTCCTCGACCGACGGGTCGAGGATGACCATCAGCTCGTAGTGACGCATGTGGAACCCACCTCCTTTGGACTCAACGGCCACGGTCTCTCCGTGGCAGGAGGGTTGTGCAGCGTCGGCACCGGAGCAGTGCCCGACCCTCCCCACCGTAGTGCGGGGGTCCGACAATCGGGCCCCGCCCGCGAGCGGACATAAGAGGGGCACAACTACACCAGTGCAGACCGCACAGCCTACCTGGCCACGGACGGCCCAACCAAACTCCCCGGACACCGCACCCAGGGGTTGTGATCCGCGCCATACGGCAGCAATCTGGACAGAACGGCATGCCCCCTCCAGCGGGCATGCCTCCTCCGACGGAGGTGGGTCCTCATGGCACAGACTGTCCGCCGAATGCCCGCGTTCACCCTCAACACCGACGGCCGCCCGCATCCGCGGGAGAACACCCTGGTCGGCATCGCCGCCGTGCTCGGCCTGGTGGCCTTCATCAGCTGCTGGTTCTACAGCCTGCACCTGCTCACGTCCTGGACCGGACTGTTCGGGATCGCCGTCGCCCTGTGGGGCCAGTTCGTGTCGGTGACCACGGCCGAACGGTTCGTGCTGATCATCTCGCTCGGCATGTCCGCCATCGGGTTCTATCTGGGCATCGCCCACGGCGGACTGTGGTGAGGCGCGCGCCGCTCCGCGAGCTTCGATCCGCGGAGTGAGCCCCTGCTTGCGCCGTAACCTTCACCGCCCTCCTTGCGTAGATACCTGTGCAGAGGTCCGCGAGGAGGGCGGCGTCATGTCCGACCCGCACCACCCGAAACGGACCATTCGGGCGATAGGGTCACCCTGGATCGGCCCACCGAGGAGGAGCACCCGAGAATGAGCCTGCGCCTGAGGACCATCACCCGCGAGGAGCACCTGGCCTTCGTCACGAGCCGGCCCTCCGCCAGTCACATGCAGGTGCCGTCCTGGGCCGAGGTGAAGGCGGAGTGGCGCTCCGAGAGCCTGGGCTGGTTCGACCCGGGCGGCGAACTCGTCGGGGCCGGCCTGGTGCTCTACCGCCAACTGCCCAAGCTCAAGCGGTACCTGGCCTACCTGCCCGAGGGCCCGATGATCGACTGGTTCGACCAGGACCTGGGCCGGTGGCTGGACCCGATGCTGGCCCATCTCAAGTCACAGGGCGCCTTCTCGGTGAAGATGGGCCCGCCGGTGGTGATCCGCCGCTGGGACGCGCCGACCATCAAGGAGGCGATCGCCGGCCAGGAGGCCAAGCGGCTGCGCGACGTCGACCCCGACTGGTACGAGCCGCGCGCCTTCGAGGTCGCCGACCGGCTGCGCAAGGCCGGCTGGCTGCAGGGCGAGGACGGTGGCGCCGGCTTCGGCGACGTACAGCCGCGGTACGTGTTCCAGGTGCCGCTGGCCAGCCGTTCGCTGGACGACGTCCAGCGGGGCTTCAACCAGCTGTGGCGGCGCAACATCAAGAAGGCCGAGAAGAGCGGCGTCGAGGTGGTCCAGGGCGGCTACGACGACCTGGCCGTCTTCCACCAGCTGTACGTCGTCACCGCCGACCGCGACGGCTTCACCCCCCGTCCACTGGCCTACTTCCAGCGGATGTGGAAGGCGCTCACCACCGAGGACCCGAACCGGATGCGGCTCTACGTCGCCTACCACGAGGGCGAGCCGCTGGCCGCGACCACGATGCTGACGGTCGGCGAGCACATCTGGTACTCCTACGGCGCCTCCGCCAACCACAAGCGCGAGGTCAAGCCGTCCAACGCGATCCAGTGGCGGATGATCCGCGACGCCTACGCCCTGGGCGGCAGCGTCTACGACCTCCGGGGCATCAGCGACACCCTCGACGAGAACGACCACCTGTTCGGGCTGATCCAGTTCAAGTTGGGCACCGGCGGCCAGGCCGCCGAGTACCTCGGCGAGTGGGACTTCCCCTTGAACAAGCTGCTCCACAAGGCGCTGGACCTCTACATGTCGCGCCGCTGACCCACCGTCGGCCCACCCGTCGACTCGACTCACCCCGGGGAGAGCACGAATGACCCTCTCGTTGTCCGTGGAAACCGCTCGCTGGCGGGCCCACCAGCAGTCCGTACTGGCCGAGTTCCCCGGGCTGGTGCCGGTCGCCAAGGGCAACGGGTACGGCTTCGGCAACCTCCGGCTCGCCGCGGAGGCCGCCCGGTTGGGGGCGGGTGTGCTGGCCGTCGGCACCGGCACGGAGGCCGCCGAGGTCGGCGAGGCGTTCCCCGGCGACGTCCTGGTGCTCACCCCGTACCGGTCCGGGGAGCCCGAGGCCGGGCCGGCCGGGCGGACGATCCGCACGGTCGCCCACGCCGAGGTGCTGCGGTCGGTACCCACCGGCTCCCGGGTGGTGGTGGAGTGCATGACCACCATGCGCCGGCACGGCGTCGCCCCCGGCGACCTCGGGCGGCTCCCGCTGGACGGCCTGGTCCTGGAGGGCTTCGCCCTGCACCTGCCGCTGGACCGGCCGGACGGCTCCGACCCGGTGGCCGAGGTGGCCGAGTGGGTCACCTCGATCGCCGCGGCCGGGCTGCCGGTCGGAACGGTCTTCCTCAGCCACCTGGCCTCCGCCGACCTCGGCCGGCTGCGTCGGCGCTTTCCCGCGACGGCCTTCCGGTCCCGGATCGGCACCCGGCTGTGGCTCGGCGAGATCGGCGCGCTGCAGGCCCGCGCCACCGTCCTGGACGTCACACCGATCGCCAAGGGCGAGCGGTACGGCTACCGCCAGCACAAGGCTCCCTCGGACGGAAACCTGCTGGTGGTCACCGGCGGCACCGCGCACGGCGTGGGCCTGGAGGCCCCCAAGTACGTCCACGGGGTGGTGCCCCGGGCCAAGGGACTGGCCCGGGCAGGGCTGGCCACGGTGAACCGGACGCTCTCGCCCTACGCCTGGGACGGCCGCCAGCTGTGGTTCGCGGAGCCGCCGCACATGCAGGTGTCGATCCTGTTCCTGCCCTCCGACAGCAAGCCCCCGTCGATCGGCGACGAGCTGTCACTGAACGTCCGCCACACCACCACCCACTTCGACCGGGTGGCGGACCGCTAGGCCTCGTTCGGTCCGACCCGCTTCTCGGCGGGCACCGCGACCCCGGGCCCGGCGTCCGCAGGCTCGATGTCCGAAGGCCCGGCCGCGTCGGTGGGCACCAGCCAGTCCGGCTCGCCCACGGGGGCGTACTGCGCGTAGGTCGCCTCCTCCCGCAGCCGGCGGGCGGTGCCGAGGACGAAGCGGTCCGGCGTGAAGTCCAGGACACCGCCCGACGGGTCGTCGCTGCCGTCCCAGCGGACCGGGTCGCGCTCCGGGTGGAGGATGTCGCGAACCACCATGAAGCACAGGTAGAGCGTGCCGACCAGGTGCAGCACGATCGCCACGTGGTACCAGTCCTGGCCGATGCCGTGCTGCTTGGAGTCACCGATGTACGCGAGGTAGGACCAGACGCCGAGGAAGTAGAGCACCTCGCAGGCCTGCCAGATCAGGAAGTCCCGCCAGCGCGGCCGGGCCAGTGCCGCCAGCGGGATCAGCCAGAGCACGTACTGCGGCGAGTAGACCTTGTTGGTCAGCACGAACGCGGCGACCACCAGGAACGCCAGCTGCGCGAAGCGCGGGCGGCGGGGGGCGGACAGGGCCAGCCAGCCGACACCCAGGCAGCAAGCCACCAGCAGCGCGCCGATCCAGGTGTTGAGGGTGGGCAGCTGCGCGTTGCGGTCCTGCATGAGGATCAGCCAGAACGACCCGAAGTCCTCCTTGCGGGTCTGGCTGAAGGTGTAGAAGGTCGCCCAGCCGTCCCGGTTGGCGATGATGATCGGCAGGTTGACCACCAGCCAGGCGCCGACCGCGCCGCCGAGGGCCTGGCCGAAGGCCCGCCAGCGGCCGGCCCGCCAGCAGAGCACCAGCAGCGGGCCGAGCAGCAGCAGCGGGTAGAGCTTGGCCGCGGTCGCCAGGCCGATGAACACACCGGACCAGCCGGGGCGCGACTTGGCCCAGTAGGCCATCGCCACCGCGGTGAACGCCACCGCCAGCAGGTCCCAGTTGATGGTGGCGTTCAGCGCCAGGCAGGGTGCCAGGGCGAACAGCAGCGCGTCCCAGGGCCTTCGCCGGTGGGTCCGGGACACCGCGACCACCGCGATCACCAGACAGATCAGCAGCATCACCGCGTTGACGGTCCAGAACCACTGTTCGCGGTGCTCCAGCGTGCCGTCCGGCGTGGTCAGCCAGGCGGCGACCTGCATGAACAGCCCGGTGAGCACCGGGTACTCCAGGTACTGCATGTCCGGCGACGGCGACGGCAGCTTGTCGAGGTAGGGGTGGAGACCCTGGTCGAAGCCGCGGCCCGAGTAGAGGTGCGGGATGTCGCTGTAGCAGGCATGGGTGTACTGCGCGGTCGCCCCGCGGAACCAGCCGCCGTCGTAGCACGGCGCCTTCTGCACCATGCCGAGCACATAGACGACGATCACGACCAGGGCCAGGAACCTGGCCGGGCTCCACCAGGAGGTCCCGAGCAGGGCCCTGCGCCCGGGCGGGCCGCCGAGGATCTCACTGCCGGCCGCCGCCACCGGATCCTCGTCCGCTGGGACGACCACCGTGTTGGGCAGCGGACCGTCGACCGGGTCCGGGGCGGGGGCGGGCCCGGCGGCCTCGTCACGCGTGCTCGACGTCATGGCGCACATACTGCCGCACCGGCGGCACCACGAGGAGACTCCCCTCCCAACGCGCCTCGCCCGAACGGCCGAACGCCGGCCGCCCCGGGTGGGGGCGGCCGGCGTTCGAGTGCGGCTCACCGGATCGGTCGGACCGGTCAGGGAACGGGCACCTGGCTCCCCGAACTGCTCGCCGAGGGCGAGGGCGACTTGCTGTTGGACGGCTTGCCGGAGGGCCTGGTCGGGCTGGACGACGGGCACAGCGGCCCGAGCAGGCAGGACGGGCCGGGGTCCGGCGCGCTGGGGCTCGGCGAGGCGGTGGCCGAGGCCGTCGCGGTCGGACCGGGCTGGGGCTCGGTCGGCGCCGCGGCGGTCGGGCTGTCACTGGCCGAGGCCGACGGGGACGGCGAGACCGGTGCGCCCGAGGAGTCGACCTCCTCACCGATCGGCTCGGGGGTCGGGAAGTCCATCTTGGGCTGGCCGTTGAGGGCCGCCTTCATGTACCGGGTGAAGATGTCGGTCGGGAAGTCACCACCGTGCACGGACTCGTGGCCGGCGGTGCCGTTCAGCGAGAGCAGCTTGGACGTGCCCGGCTCCTCGCGCCACATGCCGACCGCGGTGGACAGCTGCGGGGTGTACCCCACCCACCAGGCCGAGGTACCGGCGTCGGTGGTACCGGTCTTGCCCGCAACCGGCCGCCCGAGCGCGTTGGTCTTGATACCGGTACCGGCCTTCGCCACGTTCTCCAGCACGTCGGTGATGTTGTCGGCGACCGCCTGGTCCAGCACCGCCTTGGCCTGCGGCTTGGTGAAGCCCGGCAGCTCCTTGCCGTCCTTGAGCACCTTGGTCACCGAGTACGGATCGGTCTGCTGGCCGCGCGCGGCGAACACCGAGTAGGCCGAGGCCATCCGGATCGAGCTCGGCCTCGAGGTGCCCAGCGGGTAGGTGAGGGTGGAGGACGGGTTCAGGCTCTCCTTGCGCAGGCCGAGCTTGAGCACCAGCTCCTCGACGGCCTTGCCGCTGACGTCCTGGCCGAGCTGGACGAACGGCACGTTGTACGAGTACTGCATCGCCGTCTTCAGCGAGACGTAGCCCGGGCTGTTCCGGCTGTCGTTGCGCTGGTGATAGGGCTTGCCGTCGTCGCCGATGGCCGGCGAGCCGTCCGACTTGTGGATCTCGGAGTTGTCGTCGGCCAGGTACTTCGACGCGGAGTTGATCCGCTTGGGCTTGCCCTGGTTGTCGGTCTGGGTCACCACACCGGTCTGCATCGCGGTGGCCAGCACGAACGGCTTGAAGGTCGAGCCGACCGGGATACCGGTGCTGTCCGCGTTGTTGGAGTAGTGCCCGGCCTCGATCCCGGGGCCGCCGTAGAGGGCCACGAGCGCGCCGTCGCCCGGCCGCACCGAGGCGGCACCGACCTGGACGAACTTGTCCGCCTCACGCTTGTCCGGCTTCAGCGACTCGGCCTGCACGTCGTCGACGGCCTTCTTGAGCTGCTCCACCTTGTCCTTCTCGAAGGTGGTGTAGATCGAGTAGCCGCCCTTGTCCAGCATCTGCTGGGAGATCGGGTTCGGGTCCTTGTTGGTCAGGTACTTGTTGACGGTGTCGACGAGGTAGTAGACCTCGCCGTTCATGTTCGCCGGGGCCTTGCGCTCGATCGGCTTGGGGAACTCCGGGCCGCAGGCGTCGCGGTCGGCCTGGGTGAGCTTCTTGGTGGCCACCATGCGGCCCAGGATCCAGGTCCAGCGCTCCTGCATGTTCTTGCGGTTGCCCTCGCTCAGGGACGGGTCGTAGACCGTCGCGCCCTTGAGCAGTGCGGCCAGCATCGCGCCCTGACAGACGTTCACGTCCTTGGCGTCCACGCCGTAGTAGGCCTGGGCCCCGGCCTGGATGCCGGTCGCACCGCGTCCGTACCAGGCGGTGTTCAGGTAACCGGTGAGGATGTCGTCCTTGGACAGCTGACCGTTGATCTTCAGCGTGATGAAGAATTCCTTCATCTTGCGGGTGAGGGTCTGGTCCTGGCTCAGGTAGGCGTTCTTCACGTACTGCTGAGTGATCGTCGAGCCGCCCTGGGTCTCACCACCGGTGGCCATCTTGTAGACGGCACGGGCGATGCCCTTGGGGTCCACGCCACTGTCCTCGCGGAAGGACTCGTTCTCGGCCGCGATCACCGCGTCCTGGGCGGGCCGGCTTATGTTCGCCAGCTCGACGATCTGACGGTTGGTGGTGCCCTTGCGGGTCATCTCCGTGCCGTCGGCCCAGTAGTAGATGTTGTTCTGCTCGTGCACCAGGTCGTTCAGCTTGGGGATCGGCGTCATCTGGTACGCCGCCCCGACCGCCGCCACGCCGCTGCCGAAGAAGATCAGGAAGAGGCTGAGCACCAGCTTCCAGGACGGCACCCACCGACGGAATCCGGACTTGCCGAATCTCGGGTAGTCGATGAATCGCTTCTTCCCGGGCTTGCCGGACTTCCCGGCGGTCCCGGCATTGCCGGAGGGGCCGGTCTGGTCGCCGCGGCCGCCCTTCTTCTGGCCCTGCTTGCGCATCTCCGCCCGGCTCATCCGGGGCTGCTGAGCGGTCTCCCGGACACCACGACGGATCCCCTCGGAGCGCAGCTGGTCGGGGCCGCCGCCCGGGTTGTAGCGGGGCGCGCCCTCCACCGGGCTGCCGTAGGCGTACGGACTCTGGCCGTCCCCGCCAGGGGGCTGCTCCCCGTCGCCCGGGTTGGACGACCTCCGCCGGTGTTCGCTCATCGTTCAGCAACTCCTCGGTCAGGCCCTGCGGACCTGAAGGCAGGGTTCTCGGCGCCCGAGGCCACCCCGCCCCCGGGAACAGGTGATTCCTGGAGGCGGTCCTCGTGCACACGCGACAGCGTACGCACCTCTGAAACCGTACTAATCGGGCATCAACTCTCAATAGCCGCAAATAGCCGCCAGATCATTACATGCCCGTTGCGGAGCTCCACCCGCGCACACGTGACAAGCGCGTTCGAGCCCCCTCGGGACGGCTTGTGATCACGGTTACGCGAGCCCCCCTTGCTCGTTCCGTGACCCAGGTTTACTGTTCTCGATATATCGAGCCGATACATCGGGACGGCATAAGCCGCTCGACGGTCGGCCGCCATGACTGCGGGGGAAGGAGGCGGGCAGGGTGAGCAGGCGCTCCGGAGTGCTGGAATTCGCCGTCCTCGGCCTGCTCCACGACGCCCCGATGCACGGCTACGAGCTGCGCAAGCGGCTCAACGTCCTGCTCGGATCGTTCCGCGCCTTCTCCTACGGCACGCTCTACCCCTGCCTGAAGAGCCTGGTGGCCCAGGGCTTCCTGGTCGAGGACAACCCGGACACCGAGTACGTCCCCGCCACCGCGCTCAACGGCAAGCGGTCGAAGATCGTCTACCGGCTCTCCCCCGAGGGCAAGGAGCGCTTCGAGGAGTTGCTCGCCGAGTCCGGCCCGGACGCCTGGGAGGACGAGCACTTCGGTGTGCACTTCGCCTTCTTCGGCCGGACGGACAAGGCCGTACGGATGCGCGTGCTGGAAGGCCGCCGCAGCCGGCTGGAGGAGCGGCTGGAGCGGATGCGCAGCTCGATCGCCCGCACCCGCGAGCGGTTCGACGACTACACGCTGGAACTCCAGCGGCACGGTCTCGAATCGGTGGAGCGCGAGGTCCGGTGGCTGAACGAGCTGATCGAGACCGAGCGGGCCAACCGCAACGTCCGCGGCGGCCCCCAGCCCGGCCCACCACAGACTTCGGACGGCCGTGGCCAGGAGGCCGGGTCTCTCGACCCGCCGAGGCCACCGCACGACCGCCCGGGGCGTTCCTGAGTGGAGCGCTGCACCGCGTACGCCCGGCGCACGCGGTAGGTGAGGGCGCCTCGTGCGCCCGTCAGACAAGTACGACAGTCATACAGATGCTGAACGAGAACCGCTGAACCACGGCGGGTCTCATGAGATCTCAGGGAGCAACCGGAATGGGTTCGGTTCGCGTAGCCATCGTCGGCGTGGGCAACTGCGCCGCCTCGCTGGTGCAGGGTGTCGAGTACTACAAGGACGCCGACCCGGCCGGCAAGGTCCCCGGGCTGATGCACGTGCAGTTCGGCGACTACCACGTCAGTGACGTCGAGTTCGTCGCCGCGTTCGACGTCGACGCCAAGAAGGTCGGCTTCGACCTGGCCGACGCCATCGGCAACAGCGAGAACAACACCATCAAGATCTGCGACGTGCCGCCGAGCGGCGTCACCGTCCAGCGCGGCCACACCTTCGACGGCCTGGGCAAGTACTACCGCGAGACCATCGAGGAGTCCGACGAGGCCCCGGTCGACGTCGTCCAGGTCCTCAAGGACCGCCAGGTCGACGTCCTCGTCTGCTACCTGCCGGTGGGCTCCGAGGACGCCGCCAAGTTCTACGCCCAGTGCGCCATCGACGCCAAGGTCGCCTTCGTGAACGCCCTCCCGGTGTTCATCGCCGGCACCAAGGAGTGGGCGGACAAGTTCACCGAGGCCGGCGTGCCGATCGTCGGCGACGACATCAAGTCCCAGGTGGGCGCCACCATCACGCACCGCGTGATGGCGAAGCTCTTCGAGGACCGCGGCGTCGTCCTCGAGCGCACCATGCAGCTGAACGTCGGCGGCAACATGGACTTCAAGAACATGCTCGAGCGCGAGCGCCTGGAGTCCAAGAAGATCTCCAAGACGCAGGCCGTCACCTCGCAGATCCGCGACCGTGACATGGGCGCCAAGAACGTCCACATCGGCCCGTCGGACTACGTCGCGTGGCTCGACGACCGCAAGTGGGCGTACGTCCGCCTCGAGGGTCGCGCCTTCGGCGACGTCCCGCTGAACCTCGAGTACAAGCTCGAGGTCTGGGACTCCCCGAACTCGGCCGGTGTCATCATCGACGCCGTCCGCGCCGCGAAGATCGCCAAGGACCGCGGCATCGGCGGCCCGATCCTGTCGGCCTCCTCGTACTTCATGAAGTCCCCGCCGGTCCAGTACTTCGACGACGAGGCCCGCGAGAACGTCGAGAAGTTCATCAAGGGCGAGGTCGAGCGCTGACCCCTGCGTGCCGAACGCTCAGCTGAGCCGTTCTGACACTCTGTGACCCGAGGGGGTCCCGGTCCGGTACCGGGGCCCCCTCGGGCATCTCCGGCCCATGTTTCACGTGAAACATGGGCCGTCGGCATGGCACCCTGGGCGGGTGTCGATCACGGAGCACGGCCATCCGCAGACCTCGCACCGGACGCCTCTCGGCAGGCTGGTGCGCGGCCGGGACTTCCGGCGCCTGCTGACCGTGCGGATGCTCTCCCAGCTCTCCGACGGCGTCTTCCAGGTGTCGCTGGCCGCGTATGTGATCTTCTCGCCCGAGCGGCAGTCCTCGCCCGCCGACATCGCGGCCGTCCTCGCCGTGATGCTGCTGCCCTTCTCCGTGGTCGGCCCGTTCGCCGGCGTGATGCTGGACCGCTGGCGGCGGCGCCGGGTCCTCCAGCTCGGCAACCTGGCCCGGTTCGGACTCGGTCTGGCCACCGCGGCCCTGCTGCTCGGCGGGGCACCGGAGTGGCTCTTCTTCGCTGCCGCGCTGCTGGTGACCGCGCTCAACCGGTTCATCCTGGCCGGCCTCTCCGCCGCCCTCCCGCGCGTCGTGGAGTCGGGCGAGCTGGTGACGGCCAACGCCGTCTCCCCCACCCTGGGCACCGTCGCCGCGGCGGCCGGCGGCGGTCTCGGCTTCGTGGTCCACCAGCTCCTCCCGCCCGGGCGCCAGGCCGACGCCATCCTGGTCACCCTGGCCGCCGTGCTCTACCTGGCCGCGGCACTGGCCGCGCTGCGGATCCCCCCGGACCTGCTCGGCCCGACGCAGCACCCCGACCGGCCGCCACTGCGACAGGCCCTCGCCACGGCCGGGCAGGGGCTGCTCGCGGGTGTCCGGCACCTGGTGCACGACTGCCGGCCGGCGGTGCACGCGCTCGTCGCCGTCACGATCGCCCGGTTCTGCTACGGGGTGCTGATCGTGGTCGTGCTGATGCTCTCCCGGTACACGTTCAACAGCCCTCAGGACAGTGCGGCCGGACTGGCCACCCTCGGGCAGGCCGTCGGGTTCTCGGCCGTCGGGTTCTTCCTCGCGGCGGTGGTGAGCCCCTGGTGCACCCGGCGGCTCGGACTGTCCGGCTGGATGACCGTCTGCCTGGCCTCGGCCGCCGTCTTCGTCCCCGCGCTCGGTCTGTTCTTCTCCGAGGTCCCGGCGATGGTGGCGGCGCTGCTGCTCGGCGTGGTCACCCAGGGCACGAAGATCTGCGCGGACACCCTGGTCCAGGAGTCGGTGGAGGACGAGTACCGGGGCCGGGTGTTCGCCATCTACGACGTCCTGTTCAACATCTCCTTCGTGGCCGCGGCCGGCGTGACCGCCCTGGTGCTGCCGCTGGACGGCCGCTCGGTCGCCGTGGTGACGGGCGTCGCCGTGGTCTACGCGCTCGGCGCCGGATGGTACGCCAGGGCCGCCGGACGCACGCCGGCCGCCACGACCGGGCGGCCGGACCCCTCCGGGAATCGCTAAGGTACGTCAGCGCGCAGCGCCGCCACCACAGTTGATTCGGGGGAAGAACTGATGAGCACACCGCCGCCCCATCCGTACGGCCCACCCCAGTACGGCGCGCCCCAGCACGGCTACCCGCCGTCCGCACCGCCGCCGTACGGCGCGCCGCCCCAGCCGGGATACGGCCCGCCGGCGCAGGGCGGGCCCGGCTGGCCACCGCCGGCCCCGCAGCCCGGCTACGGGCAACCCGGCTACGGCCAGCAGCCCCCGTTCGGGCAACCGCCCCAGCCGCAGGCTCCCTACGGGCAGGCCCCGCAGCAGAACTTCGGCCCGCAGAACCCCGGCCCGCAAGGCTTCCCGCAGCCGGCTCCCGCACCCGCGGCGCCGAAGCCCCGGCGCCCGTTGCGCTTCTGGTTCCGCGTGGTGGGTGTGTGCCTCGGCGTGGTCGTCCTGCTGGTCGGCCTGTTCATCGGCGACAGCAGCCCGGCGAAGGCCGCGGTCGGCGACTGTGTGCACTCCACCGGTCGCAACAACCTCGACAAGGTCGCCTGTACCGACCCGAAGGCCGACTACACCGTGCTGAGCCGCTACAACGACACCACGGACACCACCAGGTGCGCCAAGACCCCGGGCACCACGGCGCAGTACTGGGGCTCCTCCGGCCGGCGCTGGCACAAGAAGAAGTACGTCCTGTGCCTCGGGCCGCACACCGCGACGGGCCCGGCCAAGAAGAGCTGACCCCGGCCGGGCTTCGGGCGGTCGTGGAGGGCGGTCAGAACTCGAAGCCCTCCAGACTGTCCGGCACCCCCTCGTCCAGGGCGTCGAGCAGGCGCTGCCGCCGCCGGGCGGCCTCCCACTCCTCGTCGCCCAGCACGGCCCGCTCCAGCCGGTCGACCCGGGCGTCGAGCGCGTCCAGCCGGCGGCTGTTCCCGCCGACCTCGGCCACCAGGGCGTTGAGCAACGGGACGACGGTCGTTCCCACCACCGCACGGACGACCTGCTCGGCCACCCCGGCGACGGCGGCGTCCGTGCCGCCCTCGGGCATCCGGGCAAGGTTTTCCACAGGCCCCGGGCGGCGGTCCACAGGCTCGTGGGAACGGCCGGCCTGCTCGGCGTCGAGCAGGTAGCACCGCACCTGACGTGCGGTTTCGCTGTCCCGCAGGAGCATCGCGACGTTCAGCACGGTCCGCCGGGTGAACAGCGCGAGGGACCTGGCACGGGACTGGATCCCACAGAGTTCCTTGAAGCAACCCAGTTCCCGCCCCGTCACGACCCGGTAGTCGTTGGCCACCAGTTCGGCCCGGTGGTCGAACACCACGGCCTTGATGACGGTCTCCGGAACCCCGAAGTAGGCCGCCACCCCCTCCGTGGTGACGTGGACGCTGTCGGGCAGCAACCGCAGCGCCTTCACCCGGTCCAGCACCTCGACCCGGCCGGCGACGGTCGACCGCATGGTCGGGGATTCCAGCAGGACGGCGTCGACAGACATGACAGCACCTCAACTCTCCCGGAGGCGGCACCTCCGCCCCCGGGAGTAGCGAACGCCTCCACCCAGGCGCCCGTCAGGCCTACCGCCCAGGAACACACGATCGAGCGGAGCCGCTCGGATGTCCTATTCCCGTACCCGCACGAGCCGGCCCTCCGTCACCACCGGTCTGGTGATCACGGTTTGATGACCATGGACCTCTGAGCTGTCCTTCACCCCGGTACGACCAGTAACCTCCGGGGCTTCGCAATCTTCGTTCCACACCATCGGGGGACCGACCTTGTCCACACCACCACCGCCGCCGCCACCGACCTACGGACCTCCGACCTACGGACCTCCGGCTCCCGGCGCCCCGGCCTACGGACCTCCGGCTCCCGGCGCCCCGGCGTTCGGCCAGCCGGCCGCCGGCCAGATCCCGCCCCAGCAGGCGTTCGGCCAGCCGGCCGCGCCGTTCGGCTACGGCCCGGTCTGCCGCTTCTGCGGCGCGGTACCGGCCGTGGAGGCCACGGTCCGGGGCCACCAGGGCTTCCTCGTGATGATGAAGTTCCTGAAGCTCGAAGGCCCGTTCTGCCGTACCTGCGGCGTCGCCGCCCACCGCGAGATGACCGCGAAGAGCCTGTGGCAGGGCTGGTGGGGCATCGGGTCGATGCTGATCAACCCGATCACCATGCTGATCAACCTCCCGAACCGGGCGAAGATCAACAAGCTGCCCGAGCCGGTCCCGGGCGCCCCGGGCCAGCCGATGAACCCCGGCAAGCCGCTGTTCCAGCGGATCGCGGTGCTCGGCTTCCTGATCCCGGCCCTGGTCGTCGGCGCGATCGTCCTCGCGGCCCAGGCCGACCCCGACTTCGCCGACGCCGGGGACTGCCTGCACAACTCGGGCACCTTCTCCAGGCCGGACGTCAGCGTGGTCGACTGCTCGAGCAAGGACGCCGACTACGAGCTGCTGGGCAAGATCAGCGGCACCACGGACTCGGACCGCTGCGACGTCTACCCGGGCACCACGTCCGTGTACGTCAAGGAGAAGGGGTCCACCCGCTACCTGTTCTGCATGAAGCGCCACAAGGGCTGACGCCCGCCCGGCGTCACTGCTGCTCGGCCGCCCACCACTCCCGGAGGGCGGCCACAGCCGTCTCGTGGTCCATCGGGCCGTGCTCGAGCCGCAGCTCCAGCAGGTGCTTGTATGCCTTGCCGACCTGCGGCCCCGGCCTCAGGTCGAGCAGCTCCATGATCTGGTTGCCGTCCAGCGCGGGCCGGATGGAGTCCAGCTCCTCCTGCTCCTGCAGCTGGGCGATCCGCTCCTCCAACGAGTCGTACGTCCGAGCCAGCGCGGCCGCCTTCTTGCGGTTGCGGGTGGTGCAGTCGGAGCGGGTCAGCTTGTGCAGGCGCTCCAGCAGCGGACCCGCGTCGGTGACGTAGCGGCGGACCGCGGAGTCGGTCCACTCGCCACCGCCGTAGCCGTGGAAGCGCAGGTGCAGCTCGACCAGCCGGGAGACCTCCTCCACGAGCTCCTTCGAGTACTTGAGGTCGCGCATCCGCTTGCGGGTCATCTTGGCGCCGACCACCTCGTGGTGGTGGAAGGACACCCGGCCGTCGGACTCGAACCGCCGGGTCCGCGGCTTGCCGATGTCGTGCAGCAGCGCGGCCAGCCGCAGCACCAGGTCCGGGCCGTCCTTCTCCAGCGCGATGGCCTGCTCCAGGACGGTCAGGGAGTGCTCGTAGACGTCCTTGTGCCGGTGGTGCTCGTCGCGCTCCAGGCGCAGGGCGGGCAGCTCGGGCAGCACGTGGTCGGCCAGGCCGGTGTCGACCAGCAGGCGCAGCCCCTTGACCGGGTGCGCGGCGAGCAGCAGCTTGTTGAGCTCGGCCTGGACCCGCTCGGCGGAGACGATGGTGATCCGCTCGGCCATCGCGGTCATCGCCGTGAGCACCTCGGGCGCGAGCTCGAAGTCCAGCTGGGCGGCGAACCGGGCGGCCCGCATCATCCGCAGCGGGTCGTCGGAGAAGGACTCCTCGGGGGTGGCGGGGGTGCGCAGGACCCGGGCCTCCAGGTCGTCGAGGCCGTGGTGCGGATCGACGAAGCCGCGGCCGGGCAGGTCGACGGCCATCGCGTTGACGGTGAAGTCGCGGCGGACCAGGTCCTGCCCGATGGTGTCGCCGTAGGTCACCTCCGGCTTGCGGGAGGTGCGGTCGTACGCCTCGCTGCGGTAGGTGGTGATCTCGATCAGGAAGCTGCCGTCCGGGGTGTCCTTGCGGGCGCCGACGGTGCCGAAGGCGATGCCGACGTCCCAGACCGCGTCGGCCCAGCCCTTGACCAGCTTGAGGACCTGCTGCGGGCGGGCGTCGGTGGTGAAGTCGAGGTCGTTGCCGAGGCGGCCGAGCAGGGCGTCCCGTACCGAGCCCCCGACCAGCGCGAGCCGGAAACCGGCGGCCTGGAAGCGGCCGGCGATCTCGTCGGCGACCGGGGAGACCCGCAGCAGCTCCTGCAGGCCGCGGGTCTGCGCCTCGCTCAGCCCCGGCAGGGCGGCGACGGCATCGGAGCTGGAATGATTGGCGTTGGACGCGCTGGCAGTGGACACGGCTCACAAGGGTACGTGCCCGTGCCTGCCGGGCGCCTGCCGATATGTCCGCCGGTCCCGGCCGGGGGTGGCCCGCGTGCTCAGTGTCCGGCCCGCAACACTGCGGCCCGGGAAGCGTCGTTACCATGCGGGAGGGGACAGGCGGCACCGACCGTCGCGAACCGGTCGGGGCTGCCCCGACACCGCGAGGTGTCGCCGCGGCGCCGCCGGCGGCCGACGGGCGGGTCGGCCCGGTGTCGAGTGACTGAATTCTGTATCGAGGACGGCGAGGGCGAAACGCGTGGACGAGCGAAGCGTGGGGTCTGTCCCGGCCGGGGTCCGGCGGACGGCCCGCGCCCGCCGGACGGCCCGGCGGTTGGGCGGTCTCCTGGCTGCCGGTGCGGTGCTGCTGTGCACCGCCGCCCTGCCCGCCGCCGCGGCGCCGGCGGCCCCGGCCGCCGCCGACTACCCGGCGACCATGACCATCGGCACGGTCACCCCGGCGACGGCCGGCGAGAACGGCACCGTGACGATCACCGGCAAGGTGGTCAACGCCGGCCGTGACCCCTTCAAGTCCGCCCACGTCGGGGTCCGCGCTCCGCTGTCCGGCAAGAAACCGCTGGGCACCAGGAGCGAGGTCGCCACGGTCGCCGACCGCTCCACCCCCACCGGGACGGACGGCACCGACGTGCCCAACCTCCAGATCCAGCTCGGGGACATCGGCCCCGGCCAGTCGCACGACTTCAGCATCCCGGTCACCACCGCGGACCTGGAACTCGCCAAGCCCGGTGTGTACGAGCTCGCGGTGGACGTCTGGGGCACCGCCGGCGGCGGCCACGAGCGGGTACTGGGCATCGCCCGGACCTTCCTGCCCTACAGCGTCGAGGCGACCCCGAAGCAGACCCAGGTCTCGGTGGTCTGGCCGATCACGCACGCCCCGGAGCTGGTCGCCCAGACCATGCCCGACAACGACCAGACGCCGGTGCTCCGCGACGAATCCCTGGCCACCGAGCTGGCCCCGGGCGGGCGGCTGCACCAGCTGGTCACGACCGGCGCCACCCTCCCGAACCTGACCTGGGCGGTCGACCCGGACCTGCTGGACACCGTGTACGCGATGACCAGGCCCTACCGGGTGCAGAAGCCCAACACCACCGGCGAGTCGGCCCGCGACGACAACACCGTGCCGGGGGTCGGCAAGGACGCCGCCACCGCCTGGCTGGCGCTGCTGCGCACCGCGGTCGCCACCGCCGGGCACGAGGTGGTCTCGCTGCCGTACGCCGACCCCGACCTGGCCTCGATCGCGCACAACGGCGCCGGTCTGCCGGGGGTGGAGACGGCACTGCGCAAGGCCGCCACGGCCGGGCGGCTCACCACCGAGGGCCGACTGTCGGTGGACGTGAAGTCCGACGTGGCCTGGCCGTACCAGGGCTGGCTGGACCAGCGGACGGCCGCCACCGCCCGGATGGTGGGCGGCCGGCTGGTGCTGGTGGACGGGGCCTCGATCCCGGAGTCGGACTCGCTGGCCTACACGCCCGGCGCGGCCCGCCCGATCGGCGAGGGGCAGACCGCGGTGGTCGCCGACCCGACCGTGTCCGCGCTGTTCCAGTCGGACCTGAAGACGGCCGAGGCGAAGACCGCGGCCGTCCAGCGGTTCCTGGTGGAGACCCTGCTGATCACCCGGCAGATGCCGGAGCAGCAGCGCGGTCTGCTGGTGCTGCCGCCGCGCAACCTCACGGCGGACACCGCCGAGGCACTCGCCACGGCCGTGCAGAAGGCCCAGCAGGGCGGCTGGATCGCCCCGGCGGCGCTGCACACGGTGGCGGCCGCCCCGGCCGACCCGGAGGCCGGCACGACCGTCCCGGACGGCTATCCGCAGGCGCTGGCCGCCTCCGAGCTGTCCTCCGCCGAGCTCGGCAAGACCACGTCGGTGCAGGCCGGGCTGGACAAGCTGATGCTGATCCTGACCCAGCCCCAGCGGGTCCGCGGCCCGTTCAGCGCGGCCATGGTCCGCTCGATGTCGACCGAGTGGCGGGAGCAGAGCAAGCCCGGCACCTCCTACCGCCAGGGCGTCCAGAAGTACCTGGACAACCTCACCGCTGCGGTCAGGGTTCCGAAGAAGAGCGAGATCACCCTGCCGGGTGACAACGCGACGCTGCTGATCAGTGTGAAGAACGACCTCAACCAGGCGGTCGGCAACCTGGAGCTGCGCCTGGTCTCCACCCAGGTGAACCGGGTCAACGTCGGCCCGGCGGAGCCGGTGGTACTGGACGGCACGACCAGCCGGACGTTCCGCTTCCCCGCCGAGGCGCAGGTCAACGGCTCGGTCCAGATGACCGCCCAGCTGTGGACCACCGGGCCCAACGCGCAGCGCTACGGCGAGCCCGTGACCTTCATGGTCGAGGTCACCTCGGTGGCGAGCGGGGTGCTGTACGTCATCGGCGGCGGTGTGGTGCTGATGGTGCTGGCCGGGATCCGGTTCTACCTGCAGCGCAAGAAGCACGCCGCAGCGGGGGACGCCGACGGCGAGAGCGGTGACGACGGCGAGAGCGGTGACGGCGCCGACGCGGACGCCGCCGACGGTTCCGCCGAGCACGGCGGCGGCGAGGCGCCCGACGCGGACCCGGCGTCGGCCCTGGATGACGCTGATCGGGTAGCCGGTGATGAGAAGGTTGGTCACTGAGGGTGCCCCGCACCGGGCGCCCGCCCCCAGCAGCGAATTGAGGTGGCATGACCGGGCCGCGCGAGGAGCGAGCACAGAGCCACGGCAGCGGCGGGCCGCAGGGCCGCGGTGCCGGATCCACCGAATCCGCGGCCGACTGGTATGTCGCCGACACCTTCTCCCGTGACCCGTTCGCGGCCGAGGCCTTCGACCCGGCCGCCGACGACACCGACCCGTACCGCGCGTCGGCCGCCGAGGCCGCGGCGTCCCTGCCCCCGCAGTCGACCGGCCGACCGGCCGAGGAGCCGGACGACGGCGTCCCGCAGGCCGCACCGGAGCCGCAGCTGACCGCCCCGGCCACCCGCTGGGCCGGCCTCGCGGCGGTGCCCCGGCCCGAGGCGGCACCGCCGCGCCCGAGCCCCGTCTGGGACCCCGACACGGAGTACGTCGGGGTGGACGACCTGCTGGGCGGCGCCGCCCCGCGTGAGCAACCCCCCGCCGCCGAAGTCGGCGGGAACCGGCCCGGTGGGCCCGACCGGCCCGACGAACCCGCCGAGTCCCCCGAGTCCCCCGAGCCGGACGAGCCGGAGCAGCCGAAACAGCCGGAACGGCCGAAGGAACAGTTCGTCCCACCGATCGAGTTCGACCCGCCGCTGTCCGAGGAGGAGGCCCTCCTGCAGGCCGACGCGGCGGTGCGCGAGGCCACGATCGCGGCCCTCGACAAGAGCGCAACGGCCCGGCCCACCGCGCAGCCCGCCCCGGACACCGACGGAAGCGGCCCCGCCGAACCCGGCGCCGAACGGCCGGTGGCCGGCCGGGTGGCCGGTCTGCTCGGCTCCAGCGCGGTGATGGCGGCGGGCACCCTGGTCTCCCGTGCCACCGGCTTCCTGCGCACCATGGTCATCGCCGCCGCGATCGGCGTCGGCACCATGGGCGACTCGTACAACGCGGCGAACACCCTCCCGACCCTGCTGTACATCCTGATCGGCGGCGGCGCGCTGAACGCCGTGTTCGTGCCCCAGCTGGTGCGCAGCATGAAGCAGGACGAGGACGGCGGCACCGCCTACGCCAACCGCCTGCTGACCCTGGTGGTCACCGGCCTGGCCGGCGTGGTCTTCGTGTCGGTGCTGGCGGCACCGGTCCTGGTGCAGCTGATCTCGCACTCGCTGATGCGCAACCCGGGCAGCGCCGACACCACGGTGGCCCTGGCCAGGTACTGCCTGCCGACCATCTTCTTCATGGGCGTCCACGTCGTGATGGGCCAGATCCTCAACGCCCGGGGCCGG
The DNA here is from genome assembly GCF_041434935.1 of Kitasatospora sp. NBC_00374. Classification (NCBI taxonomy): domain Bacteria; kingdom Bacillati; phylum Actinomycetota; class Actinomycetes; order Kitasatosporales; family Streptomycetaceae; genus Kitasatospora; species Kitasatospora sp. NBC_00374. The sequence goes on from NZ_CP107964.1 coordinate 4,404,511, forward strand.
TTCGGCGCGATGATGTGGACCCCGGTCCTCAACAACCTCGTGGTGATCTTCACCTTCGCGATGTACATCAAGGTCTTCGGCACCTTCGAGCACACCGAGGTGACGCCGGACCGGATCTCCTCCGAGGGCATCCGGCTGCTGGGCATCGGCACCCTGCTGGGCCTGGCCGTCCAGGCGCTGTCGATGATCCCGTACCTGCGGTCCTCCGGCTTCCGGTTCAAGCCCCGCTTCGACTGGCGCGGCCACGGCCTCGGCAAGGCCGCCCGCCTGGCCAAGTGGACGTTCCTGTTCGTCCTCGCCAACCAGGCCGGCTACCTCGTCGTCACCCAGCTCGCCACCGCCGCCGGCAGCAACGCGGAGAACCACGGCTACCTCGGTGTCGGCCTCGCCGCGTACTCCAACGCCCTGCTGATCTGGCAGCTCCCGATGGCCGTCATCACCGTCTCGGTGATGAGCGCCGTCCTGCCCCGGCTCTCCCGGTCGGCGGCCGACCAGGACCAGGGCGCCGTCCGCGACGACCTCTCGTACGGGCTGCGCACCTCCGCGGTCGCGATCGTGCCCGGCGCGTTCCTGTTCCTCTCGCTCGGCCCGGTGATCGGCAGCACCATCTACGGCCTCGGCAACGGCGGCGCGGTCGCCCACGGCTCCACCGCCGTCGGCTTCATGCTCTCCGCCTTCGCCCTCGGGCTGATCCCGTACTCGGTGCAGTACGTGCTGCTGCGGGGCTTCTACGCCTACGAGGACACCCGCACGCCGTTCTCCAACACGGTCTGGGTCGCGCTCACCCAGGCGGGTACGGCGGTGTTCTTCTTCCTGGTCCTGCCGGACCGCTGGGCGGTGACCGGCATGGCCTTCGGATACGGGATCTCCTACGCCGTCGGCGTCGCGGTCGCGGTGCCCAAGCTGAAGGCCAGGACCGGTGGCCTCGACACCGCGCGGATCGCGAAGACGTACGTGCGGCTGGCCATCGCCTGTCTGCCCGCCGCCGCCATCGGCCTGACGGCCGAGCTGCTGCTGGGCTCGGTGGTCGACGGGTGGCTCGGTGATCTGCTGACCCTCCTGATCGCCGCTACGCTGCAGCTCGGTATGTTCCTCGTGCTCGCCCGGCGGATGCGGATCGAGGAGCTCAACGCGATGGTCGGGATGGTCCGCAGTCGGCTCGGCCGTTGACCTGTCGTCAACCCGGCCACCCGGATCTCCCGCTCCCTCAGGTGGCCTACTTCGGGCCGGATTCGGCGATCTTCACCGAATCCGGCCCGGTCCCGGCCGAATCCCCCCAGGTATGCACGAATACGCAACCACTCGGCCTTCTCAGCGGTCGTACCAGGGGGTCGGGAGTGGGCACAATTGTCCTGGCACCGCTCGCCCCCGCCAGGGACGGGTCGGAGCCGGACTTCTCGGTACCGGGGCGATACAAGGGGAGGCAGGACCACGGTGGCTGATGGCACCAAGGCGGTTGTCGACACGTCCGTGACGGACGCGGCGGCAGTCGCCATGGCACTCGGGGAGCTCCCCGAGGAAACCCCGGCACAGCCGGCCGACAGGCCGGCACGCGAGGCCGCAGGGCCCGCCACGACCGCGGCCGGCACGACTGCGAAGACCCGTGGGAAGGCGAAGCGGAACACGAAGTCCGGCAAGCCCGCGGAGACCGCGAAGACCACCGGTCCGGCCAGGGCCGCACAGGCCCCGCGGACGGCACCGGACGCCCAGCACGGCCCGCAGGCGACGGACGGGACGGACGGGACGGACGGGACGGACGGGACGGACGAGGCTGCCCCGACGGGCACACCGGACGGGACGGACGAGCCGGACACGCCGAAAGCCGCCCAGGAGGCCGCCGAGCCCCAGGATGCGCCCGAACCCGGAGAGGCGGCGGAGCCCGAGGAGACAGCGGAGCCCGAGGAGCCCGAGGAGCCGACGGAGACCACCGCCCCGCTGTCGGCCGCGGAGATCGCCGCCGAGCTGGCCGACGGAGCCGCCCGCAAGGCCAAGGCGAAGGCCAAGGCCGACACCCCGGCCCCCCGCCTCGGCGGCATCCCCGCCACCAGCACCGAGACCCTGGACGCCGACACCGCCACCCTCCCCGCCACACTCGCCGCCCCCCTGCTGCGCAGCGGAGACAAGATCGCCGGCCGCTACCGGCTGGAGGAGTGCATCACCCACTCCGAGGTCTTCAGCAGCTGGCGGGCGGTGGACGAGAAGCTCCGTCGCGCCGTCGGCGTCCACCTGCTCGCCGCCCGGCACCGCCGTGCCAAGGCCGTCCTCACCGCGGCCAGGTCGGCGGCCCTGCTCGGTGACCCCCGCTTCGTCCAGGTCCTGGACGCCGTCCAGGAGGGCGACCTGGTCTACGTGATCCGGGAGTGGCTCCCGGACGCCTCCGACCTCGCCCGGCTGTTCGCCGCCGGCCCGATGGAGCCCTACGACGCCTATCAGATGGTCCGTCAGGTCACCGACGCCATCGCCGCCGCCCACCGCCGGGGCCAGGCCCACCTGCGGCTCACCCCGAGCTGCGTCCTGCGCACCGAGACCGGCCAGTACCGGATCAACGGCATCGCCGTGGACGCCGCCATCCGCGGCCTGCCCGCCGAGGACGCCGAGCTCACCGACACCAAGGCGATCGGCGCGCTGCTCTACGCGGCCCTGACCCACCGCTGGCCGTACCCCGAGGACCGCTACGACCTCCAGGGCATGCCCAGGAGCCTCGGCTGCGTCCCGCCCGACCAGGTGAAGGCCGGCATCCACAAGGGGCTCTCCGAGCTGGCCGCCCGCGCACTCGGCGAGCACCTGCCGCACCACCAGGAGCCGATCACCAGCCCCGAGCAGCTGGCCAGGGCGATCGCCCTGATGCCCAAGATCCGCCAGCCTGAGCCGCCGGCCCCGCCCGCCTTCACCCCACCCCGCTACCCGGCCCACCGCCCGGCCCGGCCCACCCCCGCCCCCAGCGGCCCGGCCCGACCGCGCCCCGGAGCGGAGAACACCCACCCCGAGCTCACCCGCCCGATCGACCAGGCCCCCCGGCCCCGCCGCCGGCTGCGGGCGCTGGCCAGGTGGAGCGCCTCCGCCGTCGTCCTGGCCGCGATCGGCCTCGGCTCCTGGCAGCTGGTCGAACAGCTCAACCACCGCACGCACCGGGCGACCGACCAGCCGGCCCCCGTCCAGTCCTCGGCGGGATCCTCCACGGCCCCGACCGGCGGGCCGGTCGCCATCGCCGAGCTCCGCAACTTCAACGCCTTCGGCGAGGACAAGGACGGACACTCCTCCGAACTGCCGCTCGCCCACGACGGCAACCCCGCCACGGCCTGGGCCACCCAGGGCTACCAGGAACAGTTCAGCCCCGGCGGCTACCGGCCGGGCAACGGCATCCTGGTCGACCTCGGCGGCCCCCACCAGGTCAGCTCGGTGGACGTCACCCTGATCGGCGACCACCAGGTCGAGCTCAAGGCCGCCCCCACGGGACTCACCTCCCCACCCGCCGCGGACAAGAACGGCTTCAACAGCCTCGGCCCCTCGATCGCCACCAAGTCCGGAAGCCAGGTCCAGCTCAAGCCCGAGAACCCGGTCACCACCCGCTACCTCTTGATCTGGCTGACCGGCATCCCCAACGATGGGGACACGTTCCGCGGCAAGATCGCCGAAATCAAGGTGAACGGCTGAGCCACACCGGAGAGGGGGCGAGGATGGCAGCGGAGCCGACCGACGCCGAACTGCTCGCCCGGCACGCCGCCGGCGACCCGGCCGCCTTCGGCGTCCTCGTGCAGCGCCACCGGGACCGCCTCTGGGCCGTAGCCCTGCGCACCCTGGGCGACCGCGAGGAGGCCGCCGACGCCCTTCAGGACGCCCTGGTGTCCGCCTTCCGGGCCGCCCACACGTTCCAGGGCCGCTCGGCCGTCACCACCTGGCTGCACCGCATCGTGGTCAACGCCTGCCTCGACCGCGCCCGCCGCACCGCCACCCGCCGCACCGGCCCGCTGGACGGCGACCCGGCCCGTCTGGACACCGCCCTGGGCAGCGCCGAAGGCGCCGACTCGGCCGCCGTCCGGTCGGAACTGCGCCGCGAGGTGACCGGCGCGCTCGCCACCCTGCCGGCCGAGCAGCGGGCCGCCCTGGTCCTGGTCGACATGGAGGGCTACTCGGTGGCCGAGGCCGCCGAGCTCCTCGACATCCCGGTGGGCACGGTCAAGAGCCGCTGCGCCCGCGGCCGGGCCAAGCTGCTCCCGCTGGTCCGCCACCTGCACCCCGGTACCGTCCCGCCGGACGCCGACCCGCCGGCGGCCGGCCGCCCACCGGGTGGTGTTTCACGTGAAACACCACCGGGGAACCCACCGGGCCCCAGCCCCGTCCCATCACCGGGCCAGGTACGTCCGGCCACCGCCCTGGAAGGAGATGTGACCACGCGATGACGCCGCACACCCCTTCCCCGCCCCCGTCCGACCGGGACGGCGCGGGCGCGCACCCGGACGTGGACACCCTCGCGGACCTCTCCGAGGACCTGCTCGCCCCGGCCGACGCCGCCCTGATCCGCCGGCACCTCGCCGACTGCCCGGACTGCGCCGACGCCTACGCCGCACTCGCCGAGGTCACCCGGCTGCTGGGCGACGCCCCGGCCCCGCCCATGCCCGAGGACATCGCCGCACGGATCGACGCCGCCCTGGCGGCGGCCGCCGAGACCGCCGCGCCGGAGCCCGACGCACCGGCCGTCCCCGGGCACCCGGCCCCCGCCCGCACCGCCCCGCCCGGCCGACGGGGTGGCCCGGCCGACCCGTCACGGCCCGGCTCCGGCTCCGGCTCCGGCTCCGGCAGCGGGACTGGACCGGCCACCGGCCCCGGCCGCCCGCGTCGCCGCCGGACCGGCCGCATCCTGCTCGGCACCGCGGCCCTCGCCGCCGTCCTGTCCCTCGGCTCCCTCCTGGTCACCCAGCCCTGGCAGGCCGGCGACGGGGCGAGCTCCACCGCGGCCTCCGACAGCGGCCACGCGGCCGCCCTCGCCCCCGGCAGCCGCTCGCCCAAGGCCGCCGCCGAAGGGGTCCCCGAGTACCGCGACGACCAGCTCGCCGACCAGGTCCGCCGGCTGCTCGGCGCGGCATCCGGTCCGGCCGTCCCCGGCAGCGGAACCCACACCGACGTCCAACCGGGGATCGGCGCGGAGGGGACGGTCCCGACCGGGAAGGCCACCCGCTCCCCCGCGACCACCGCCTCCCCGCCGCCCGCCTGCGTGTCGCTCGCCGCCGGCCACCCCGGCCAGGCGCCCCTCGCAGCCGGCCCCGGCCGGTACGGCACGGACCCGGTGACCGCGCTGGTCTACCCCCTGGACGGCCGCACCGACCTGATGGATGTCTACCTGGTCACCCCGGACTGTCCGGGCGCGACGGTCCTGCTGCACCGCACCGTCCCGGTTCCCTGACCAGGCAAGGAAGATCCGTCCCCGTACCTTGTGAACCATCGGTCCCATCGACCCACGTGCCCGGACTCCGGGCGCCTGGTGCGCCGGGGCCTGGGAATGCGGGAGACTGGTCAGTCGTTGTCCCGGGCGGCGGAGCAGGACCGCCCTCCCCGCAGATGCGCGGGTCGCGATGCGAACCAGGAGATGCAGTGAGCGACGTCCGTAATGTGATCATCATCGGTTCCGGCCCGTCCGGATACACCGCTGCGCTCTACACCGCCCGTGCCTCTCTCAAGCCCCTCGTGTTCGAAGGCGCTGTGACGGCCGGCGGTGCCCTGATGAACACCACCGAGGTGGAGAACTTCCCCGGCTTCCGGGACGGCATCATGGGCCCCGAGCTGATGGACGGCATGCGGGCACAGGCCGAGAAGTTCGGCGCCGAGCTGGTCCCCGACGACATCGTCTCGGTCGACCTCACCGGTGACGTCAAGACCGTCACGGACTCCGAGGGCACCGTGCACCGCGCCCGCGCCGTGATCGTCGCCACCGGCTCGCAGCACCGCAAGCTCGGCCTGCCCCGGGAGGACGCGCTCTCCGGACGCGGCGTCTCCTGGTGCGCCACCTGTGACGGCTTCTTCTTCCGCGACCAGGACATCGCCGTGGTCGGCGGCGGCGACACCGCCCTGGAGGAGGCCACCTTCCTCTCGCGCTTCGCCCGCAGCGTCACCGTCATCCACCGCCGTGACAGCCTGCGCGCCTCCAAGGCGATGCAGGAGCGGGCCTTCGCCGACCCGAAGATCAGCTTCGCCTGGGACAGCGCGGTCGAGGAGATCCACGGCGACCCCAAGCTGACCGGTGTCACCCTGCGCGACACCACCACCGGCGACAAGCGCGAGCTGGCCGTCACCGGCCTGTTCATCGCGATCGGCCACGACCCGCGCACCGAGCTGTTCACCGGCCAGCTCGACCTGGACGCCGAGGGCTACCTCACCGTGGAGGCCCCCTCCACCCGGACCAACATCCCCGGCGTCTTCGCCGCCGGCGACGTGGTCGACCACACCTACCGCCAGGCCATCACCGCGGCCGGGACCGGCTGCGCCGCCGCCCTGGACGCCGAGCGCTACCTCGCCTCGCTCGCCGACCTGGAGGCCCAGGCCGCCGCGGTCGCGGTCTGACCGAACACACACCTGCCGGGGCCGGCCGGACCACCCCGGTCCGGCCGGCCCCGGACCCGCCTCCGTTTCACGTGAAACCGCACGCGGACCCGTGAACCGGCAGCGCCGCAGGACCAGCCCCCGTCGAGAAACAGAACGGCCCCCGCCGTTGTTGTCCCTCTCGAAGGTGCCCAACCGTCCCACACGCGGAGGGGCACCACCTCGTACGTGACCCTTAGGAGTTCCCGTGGCCGGCGCCACCATCACCGTGACCGACGCGACCTTCGACGCCGACGTCCTCAAGAGCGACAAGCCCGTTCTGGTCGACTTCTGGGCCACCTGGTGCGGCCCGTGCCGTCAGGTCGCCCCGATCCTGGAGGAGATCGCGGACGAGCACGGCGAGGCCATCACCATCGCCAAGCTCGACGTCGACGCCAACCAGGAGACCGCGGCCCGCTACAACGTGATCTCCATCCCGACCCTCAACGTCTACCAGAACGGCGAGCTGGTGAAGACCATCACCGGCGCCCGCCCGAAGGCCGCGCTGCTGCGCGAGCTGGCGGACTTCATCGCTCTCTGAGCCGTTCCCCGGCAGCGGAGCACGGACGGCGGAGGCAGGCCCCCAGGGCCCGTCTCCGCCGTCCGTCGTTCTCTGCCTTCAGCCGCCGTTCGCCGTCCCCGTGCCGGCTCAGAACGGCCGCAGGGCCGGCTCCTTCCGGGCCCCGCCCAGCAGTCGCTCCAGCGCGCCCTCCACATCGCTCTTCCAGGACAGCGTGGTGCGGGCCTCCAGACGCAGCCGCGGATAGCGATGGTGCGGACGGACCGTCTTGAACCCCACCGCCAGCAGATGCTCGGCCGGCAGCACACAGCTCGGCGTCTCCCGGCCGACCGCGCCGAACGCCTCGATCGCCCGGAAGCCCCGGCCGATCAGATCCTTGGCCACCGTCTGCACCAGCACCCGGCCGAGCCCCTGGCCCTGGTAGCCGGGAAGCACCCGGCTGACCATCAGCTGCACCGCGTCCGGGGAGATCGGACTGGTCGGGAAGGACTGCGAGCGCGGCACGTAGGCCGGCGGCGCGTACAGCACGAACCCGGCCGGCCGGTCGTCGACATAGACCACCCGGCCGCAGGAGCCCCACTCCAGCAGCACGGCCGAGATCCAGCTCTCCTTCTCCAGCTCCGCCTTCCCGGACTCCACCGCCGCCCGCGCGGTCACCGGGTCCAGCTCCCAGAAAACACAGGAGCGGCAGCCCACCGGCAGGTCCTGGAGACTGTCCAGCGTCAGCGGAACGATCCTGCGTCCCACTCCCCCACACCTCCTCCGCAGCCCGGGCCGACCTGGCGGCCCGCCCCTCCACCGAGTCCCCTACCCAAACGAAACGGGTGCACGTTTCACGTGAAACATGCACCCATCGTCGGTCGGCCCGCCCGGTTCAGCCCTGCGACAGCCGCAGCCCGTCCTCGCCCGGTGCCAGCCCGTCCAGGATCCGGTTCAGGTCCTCCACCGAGGCGAACTCCAGCACCACCTTGCCCTTGCCGAGCTTCCCGTTCCGCTGCGACACCTCGACCTTGACCCGGGTGTCGAAGCGGTCCGAGAGCCGCCCGGCCAGTTCGTTGAACGCCGGCGAGAGCAGCTTCCCCGCCTTCGGCGCGGCCGGACGGGCCGGCTTCTCGTCACGGTTCATCATCGCGACGATCTCCTCGGTGGTGCGCACCGAGAGCCCCTCGACGTTGATCCGGGTCGCCAGCCGGTCCTGCTGCTCGGCGTCCGGCAGCCCCAGCAGCGCGCGGGCGTGGCCGGCGGTCAGCACGCCGATCGCCACCCGCTTCTGGACCGCAGGGGACAGCTTCAGCAGCCGCAGCGTGTTGGAGACGTGCGACCGGGAGCGGCCGATCCGGTCCGCCAGCTCGTCGTGGGTGCAGGTGAAGTCCCGCAGTAGCTGGTCGTAGGCGGCGGCCTCCTCCAGCGGGTTCAGCTCCGCCCGGTGCAGGTTCTCCAGCAGCGCGTCCAGCAGGAGCTTGTCGTCCTCGGTGGCCCGCACGATCGCCGGGATCAGCTCCAGGCCGGCCTCCTGGGAGGCCCGCCAGCGACGCTCACCCATGATCAGCTCGTAGCTGTCCGCACCGACCTGGCGGACCACCACCGGCTGGAGCAGGCCCACCTCCTTGATCGAGGCGACCAGCTCGGCCAGCTTGTCCTCGTCGAAGTACTCACGGGGCTGGCGCGGATTCGGCCGGATCGCGGCCGGCGGCAGCTCGGCGAAACGGGCGCCGTCCACCGGGGAGAGCGCCGCCTCCAGGACACTGCGCGGATGGGTCTCCGCCGCCAGCTCCCGCAGGCTCTCGGCCGCCGCCTTCGCGGCCACCGTGCCCCGACCGGTCGGCAGCAGCGGCGCCGCCGGGGAGGTCGCACCAGCCGTCCGGGCCGCGGCCGCCGCGTCGGCCTCCTGGCCCGCAGCCGGTGCGGTCACTCCCGCGGCCGGCGAGGCGGCCGGAATCAGTGCTCCCAGCCCTCGTCCGAGGCCCCTGCGCGTGCTCACCGGTTGTCCTCCATCGTGCTCTGCTGTGCCACCGGAGCCGGCTGCTCGCCGGCGCCGTTCCGCTGCTGTCCCAGTCCGCCGTAGGCGACCGCGCCATCCCCGGCCTGCGCCTCTGGCGCCCCGCGGAGCGCGAGCTCGCGGGCGGCCTCCAGGTACGACAGCGCACCGGTCGAACCCGGATCATAGGTGAGCACCGTCTGCCCGTAGCTCGGCGCCTCGGAGATCCGCACCGAGCGCGGGATGGCCGTCCGCAGCACCTCCTGCTCGAAGTGCGTACGGACCTCCTCCGCCACCTGCGCGGCGAGCCGGGTCCGGGCGTCGTACATGGTCAGCAGGATGGTGGAGACGTGCAGGACCGGGTTGAGGTGCGCGCGGACCAGCTCGACGTTGCGCAGCAGCTGTCCCAGGCCCTCCAGTGCGTAGTACTCGCACTGGATCGGGATCAGCACCTCCTGGCCGGCGACCATGGCGTTGACCGTGAGCAGACCGAGCGAGGGCGGGCAGTCGATCAGGATGTAGTCCAGCGGCTGCTCGTACGCCGCGATCGCCCGCTGCAGGCGGCTCTCCCGGGCGACCAGCGAGACCAGCTCGATCTCGGCGCCCGCCAGGTCGATGGTGGCCGGGCAGCAGAACAGCCCCTCCACGTCGACCACCGGCTGCACCACGTCGGCCAGCGGCTTGCCCTCCACCAGCACGTCGTAGATCGACGGCACCTCGGCGTGGTGGTCGATGCCGAGAGCGGTGGAGGCGTTGCCCTGGGGATCGAGGTCGATCACCAGCACCCGCAGCCCGTGCAGGGCGAGCGAGGCGGCCAGATTGACGGTGGTGGTGGTCTTGCCGACCCCGCCCTTCTGGTTGGCCACCACCATCACCCTGGTGGTGGCCGGCCTGGGCAGGCCTTCTCCGGTACGCCCGACGGCCTGAACGGCAGCCTGGGCAGCCCGCGCAATGGGGGTGTCATCGATCAGGTCGATGGTCTCCGAGTCCTGCATGGGGGTCAGTGTTTCACGTGAAACCGGAGCGGCAACAGTCACCGCCCGGCTGCGGCCGAGGATTCCGGAAAGCAGAGAGCGACGTTTCACGTGAAACACGATGCCCAAAATGTCGGAAATCTGATGGACCGACACTCCGGCACCCGGGCGACACCCACCGCCGCCCGGGCCGCCCACCAGGCCCGTCGTCCGGACTCAGCGCCGTCGGCGCGCCCCGCTCCGACCGCCCTCGGCCGGCTTTCCAGCACGTCCGGCCCGGGCCGCCTTCGCCCGCCGGGTGGCGGCCCTCACCCCGCCGGGGCTCTCCCCGGCCTCCACCCGGACCACCCGGGTCGAGGTCTCCAGGGTGTCCTCGCCGACCGCGAGCACCGACCAGCCCACCGCACCCAGCTTCGTCAGCGCCGACCGGGAGTCGGCCAGCTCCTGCTCCGCCGTGTCCCCCTTCAGCGCCAGCATCTGGCCGTACGGGCGGAGCAGCGGCATTCCCCAGCCCGCCAGCCGGTCCAGCGGAGCGACCGCACGCGCGGTCACCACGTCCACCGCGAGCTTGCCGACCATCTCCTCGGCCCGGCCGCGCAGCACGGTCACGTTGTCCAGCTCCAGCAGCCGCACCACCTCCTCCAGGAAGGTGGTCCGCCGCAGCAGCGGTTCCAGCAGTGTGACCGACACGTCCGGACGGGCCAGCGCCACCGGGATACCCGGCAGACCGGCGCCGGAGCCCACGTCGCACAGCGTCGCACCGGCCGGCAGCAGCTCGGCCAGCACCGCGCAGTTCAGCACGTGCCGGTCCCACAGCCGCGGCACCTCACGCGGCCCGATCAGCCCACGCTGAACTCCGGCCGTGGCCAGCAGCTCGGTGTACCGCACCGCGACCGGGTACCGGTCGCCGAAGATCTCCGCCGCCACGGCGGGGGCCGGAGCCAGGTCGGCCACCGCACCGCCCTCCGTCGCATCGCCCTCCGCGGCCACGCCGTCCGTGTCCATCTCGACCTCTCCGCTCACCGAAATCCACCCACCCGTACAAGCACTGTTTCACGTGAAACATCCAGCCCCCACCCGACCGGCCCAAGCCCGGCCGCAACGGGGACGACCCCGCCCGCGCGAAGCGGACGGGGTCGATGGTCAGACCGCCACCGGCGTCAGCGCGGCAGCACGACCACGCAACGCTCGGGCTCCTCGCCCTCCGACTCACTGCGCAGACCCGCCGCGGCCACCGCGTCGTGGACCACCTTGCGCTCGAACGGGGTCATCGGACGCAGCTTCTCCTGCTCGCCCGAGCTCTTCACCCGCTCGGCCGCCTCGGCGCCGAGCGTGGCCAGCTCGGACCGCTTGCGGGCCCGGAAACCGGCGATGTCCAGCATCAGGCGGCTGCGCTCGCCGGTCTCCCGGTGGACCGCCAGCCGGGTCAGCTCCTGCAGCGCCTCCAGCACCTCGCCGTCGTGGCCGACCAGGCGCTGCAGCGACCGGTCGGACCCTTCGCCGACGATGGAGACGAGGGCTCGGTCGCCCTCCACATCCATGTCGATGTCCCCGTCGAGGTCCGCGATGTCGAGCAGCCCCTCCAGGTAGTCGGCCGCGATGTCACCCTCCTGCTCCAGGCGGGCAACGGTGCCCTCGGTGCCCGGGCCGGCCTCGGCCTCGGTGTCGACGGCGGAGATGGTGCCTTCCGTCACTGCTGGACTCCTTCAGGGATGGGCCCTCGGGTGGGGCCGAGAACGAGGATCTGGGGCCGGTGTCGACGGTCTGGGACCGGTCAGGACTTCTTCTTCGGCCGCTGGCCGCTCTGTCCGCGCTTCGGCTGCTGGCGCTGGCCCTGCTTGGCCGCCGCCGTCCTCGCCGCCGGGGCCTTCCGCTCCCCCGCGGGGGCCGGCACCTCGTCGGCCGGCTCCTCGGGCTCCGCGGGCTTGGTCAGGCTCGTGGTGGTGTGGGCAGCGCCGGCCTGGCGCTGGGCCTTGGTCTGCTTGCGCGGCTGCTGCCGGCGCACCTGCACACTGTCCTCGACCACGGCCTCGGCACTGGCCGGCGCCGCGCTCTTGCCACCGCCGCCGGAGATCAGGGCGAGCACCCCGACCTTCTTGACCGAGCCGTCCGGGTTGAGCCGGCCGGCCTTCTTCAGCCGCACCTGACGCTCCTCGAAGGCCTTGCTGCCCGGCGTCGGGTTGTTGTGGATGACGATCAGCTGCTGGCCCATCGACCAGACGTTGGTGGTCAGCCAGTAGACCAGCACACCGACCGGGAAGTTGATGCCCATCACGGCGAACATGATCGGGAAGACGTACATCAGCATCTTCTGCTGCTGCATGAACGGCGTCTTGACCGTGAGGTCCATGTTCTTGGTCATCAGCTGGCGCTGGGTGATGAACTGCGACAGCGACATCAGGACGATCATGATCGCAACGACGATCTTGACGCTGATCTCGGAGGAACCGAGGAAGGTCGCCGACAGCGGCGCGCCGAAGATGTGCGCCTGCTGGGCGCTGTCGAGCAGGGTCTCGTTGAAGACGCCGATCGGCTTGTCCTTGGCCACCGAGGCCAGTACACCGTAGAGCGCGGTGAAGAAGGGGGCCTGCACCAGGATCGGAAGGCAGCTCGAGAAGGGGTTGGTACCCGCCTCCTTGTAGAGCTTCATCATCTCTTCGGACTGGCGCTGCCGGTCGTTCTTGTAGCGCTCCTGGATGGCCTTCATCTTCGGCTGGATCGCCTGCATGGCCCGGGTCGCCTTGATCTGCTTAACGAACAGCGGGATCAGGCAGATCCGGATGACGATGACCATGGAGACGATCGACAGGCCCCACGCCCAACCACCGTTGGGATCGAAGACGTGGCTGTACAGCGAGTGGAACTGGACGATGATCCAGGACACCGCAGTGTAGAGGGGACTCAGAAAACCGAAAGTCACCGGTCAGACTCCTTGGGCATCGGGCTTCGCCACCGGCTCCGGCCCGGCGGTCCCGCTCGTGGGGCTCAGCAGATCGCGCAGCCGTCGGTGCCACACCGGGTGCTTGCGCGGCGGTACATGGTCGACCCCACCGGGCGACCAGGGATTGCAGCGCAGAATGCGCCAGGCGGTCAGGCCACTGCCTTTGACCGCACCGTGCAGCCGCACTGCCTCGTACCCGTAGTGCGAACACGAGGGGTAGTAACGGCAGACCGGGCCCAGCAGTGGACTGATCGTCCACTGATAGAGCCTGATGAGCCCCATCAGCAGGTACTTCATCGCCCTGCTCCCGTCGGCGCGCCGCCGCTCGGCTCCGCCCTGAGCAGGCGCCTCAGCGCCGCGTCCAGGTCGTGCTCAAGTTCGAGGTACGAGGCCGCCGCCGCCGGCGGCAGCGCGCGTACCACCACCAGGCTACCTGCGGGCAGCCGGGACAGACGCGCGCCCACCAGATGCCGCAACCGGCGCTTGACCAGGTTGCGCACCACAGCGGGGCCGACGGCCTTGCTCACGACGAAACCCGCACGCGCCGGAGGGAGCCCCTCGGCGACGTGCGGGCTGGAGTCACTCAACGCACCGGCTGCCCCCGCCAGGACGCCATCTCTACTGAGATGGACGACCAGCAGGGGCCGACCGGCACGCCGACCGCGTTTCACCGCGATCGAGAAGTCCTGGCGCCGCCGCAGCCGATGCTCGGAGGGCAGCACTGCAGACCCTTGGCGCGAATCAGGCGGACAGGGCGGAACGGCCCTTGCCGCGGCGCGCGGCCAGGATGGCGCGGCCGGCACGCGTCCGCATGCGCAGCCGGAAGCCGTGGGTCTTGGCACGACGGCGGTTGTTCGGCTGGAAGGTGCGCTTGCTCACTCGGGGGCTCCTGAGGTGAATCGTAGGGTGACCGGGTCTCGCTTGGCCGTCACCGTGCGTCCGCGTGATCTCCCCCATCAATGGGAAATCCGGCCCCAAAAACCCAGATCTGCTGGGGTTTGAGGCAATCCACGGCGCCCGTGCTGCGCGCGTCATGGAAGCGGGCGGACCCGCGGACATGCGGCAGCGGCCATCGACAACTCGACCTGGTTACGGTACGCGGACCAGGGGTGGAGGGTCAAACCGGGTGGTCCCGGGCCTGTACCGCGGCCGGAAATCCACGATACCCACAGCCTGTGGACAACAACTTGAATCAGCTCTGTCCGCTGACTACCGTTGCAGGACTTGTCTGGTTTGTTCTTCGGGGCGGACCACCACCCCCCGAAGTCCCTTGACACCCCCGTACGGGGAACGAGAAAGCGTGCACCAGTGGCTGATGTCAACAGCGATCTCGTCCCGGTCTGGGCGTCGGTCGTCGAGCGGCTGGTCAACGACGCAAGTGTCGGGGACAGCGACAAGATGTGGCTCCGGCGGACCCAGCCGATGTGGATGATGCACGACACCGCCCTGCTGGCCGCGCCCAACGAGCGGGCCAAGCAGGTGCTGGAGGGCCGGCTGCTGCCGCAGCTGAGCGATGCGCTCTCCCGCGAGTTCGGCCGCCCGGTGCGGATCGCCGTGATGGTCGACGCCAACGCCGTCCCGCCGGCCGGCAGCCAGGGCGCGGAACCGGGCAGCCACGGGGAACCGCACGGCGGCCACGACCTGGACCAGCAGGGCTCCGAGCCCGAGGACTGGGCGCCCCAGCACCCGCAGCACCACCTTCAGCAGCAGCACCAGCAGCAGCAGTCGCACCACCAGCAGTCCGACTTCGGCGGCCGCCAGGACGCCCCCGGCAGCTGGCCCCGGTCCGAGAACTACCCGGGCCCTCAGGAGTACCCGCCGGCCCAGGACTACTCCCGCGGCGGCTACCAGCAGCAGTACGGCCAGGGCTACCCGCCCGGCCGCTACGACCAGCCCTCCGGGTACCCGCAGCGCCCCGCCGGTTACGGCGACGAGCCCGCGGCCTGGCACTCCCAGGGCGGGTCCGAGGACGGCTGGGAGCCTGCCCCGCAACCGCCGCCGGCCGCCGAGCGGCCCAAGAGCCTGCCCGCGGCCACGCCGTCCCAGGGCGATCTGTTCGGCGGGGTGCTGGAACACTCCCCCGCGCCCGGCCGCCAGCGCCCCGGTGCCCCGGCCCGCCGGCCCGCCGGTGCCGGCTCCCGGCCGGGCCCCGGCGGCGCCGTCGAACGCCAGCCCGCCCCCGGGGTGCCGGCCCCGCCCGGTGCTCCGCCGGCCGGCGGCTCGCGCAAGGACGAGCCGAACGCCCGGCTGAACCCGAAGTACCTTTTCGACACCTTCGTGATCGGGGCGAGCAACCGGTTCGCGCACGCGGCCGCCGTCGCGGTGGCCGAGGCTCCGGCCAAGGCCTACAACCCGCTCTTCATCTACGGCGAGTCCGGCCTCGGCAAGACCCACCTGCTGCACGCCATCGGCCACTACTCGCGCAGCCTCTTCCCGGGCACCCGGGTGCGGTACGTGAGCTCGGAGGAGTTCACGAACGAGTTCATCAACTCGATCCGCGACGGCAAGGCGGACGCGTTCCGCAAGCGGTACCGGGACATCGACATCCTGCTCGTCGACGACGTGCAGTTCCTGGCGAGCAAGGAGTCGACGCAGGAGGAGTTCTTCCACACGTTCAACACCCTGCACAACGCCAACAAGCAGATCGTGCTCTCCTCCGACCGGCCGCCCAAGCAGCTGATCACGCTGGAGGACCGGCTGCGGAACCGCTTCGAGTGGGGTCTGATCACCGACGTCACACCGCCCGAGCTGGAGACCCGGATCGCGATCCTGCGCAAGAAGGCGATCCAGGAACAGCTGAACGCTCCCGCGGACGTGTTGGAGTTCATCGCGTCCCGGATCACCCGGAACATCCGGGAGCTGGAGGGCGCGCTGATCCGGGTGACCGCCTTCGCCAACCTGAACCGCGCGCCGGTCGACCTGGAACTGGCCGGGATCGTGCTGAAGGACCTGATCCCGGGAGGGGACGAGGACGCCGGTCCCGAGATCACCGCGCAGGTGATCATGCAGCAGACCGCCGCCTACTTCGGGCTCGGTGTGGAGGACCTCTGCGGCTCCTCGCGCAGCCGGGTGCTGGTGACGGCCCGGCAGATCGCGATGTACCTCTGCCGTGAGCTCACCGACCTGTCCCTGCCGAAGATCGGCGCGCAGTTCGGCGGCCGGGACCACACCACGGTCATGCACGCCGACCGCAAGATCCGCTCGCTGATGGCCGAGCGGCGGTCCATCTACAACCAGGTCACCGAGCTGACCAACCGCATCAAGAGCTGAACAGGTCGCTCCGGAGCGGCTGTTGAAGGGGAGTCGGGAATCGTCCCGGCTCCCCTTCGGCCTGTCCGGTGGAGGATCCCCCGAGGCCCCCAGCGCCGGGGACGGGCTCGTCGGCGGGCCCCCGAGGCTTCACAGCAGGCTCCGTGGCGGGCTCCTGGCGGGCTCCGGCACGGCCCGACCAGCGGCCCCCGCCGGTGGATGACGCGCCGTCACACCAGGTGTGGCCGGCCCTGCGGCGGGGCAGGAATCCGTCGATCGGCCTCGCGCCGACTTCCCTGCCGGGTCGAACATCTGACCAGCAATTCGAACTCGGCCGCCGCCGAACGGCGTAGTCCACAGGTCGGGTGAGTTTTCCCCGTCCACACCCCGGAGACAGCCGAAGTTATCCAGAATTCCTCCACAGGGGGCGCAGCGCTACGCTCTTCCGCGCAGGTCAGGTGGCTGTGGACTTGTGCACAACAGTTGTCCACAGGCTGTGGACAACTGACGGGTCGCCAGGGGGCCATTTGGGTTATCCACCGGTTGTCCCCAGGAATGGGTCGGTTATCCCCAGGTTCTCCACAGCTGCGTCCACAGTTCGACAACATTGGCTGGACGTTCATGCCCAGGTGTGAAAGGCGTCACGTGATGTTGCCCGGGCCCCGTGGATAACCGGTCCATGATCTGGGGACGGACCTGGGGATAACCTGTGGATACTCAACGTGCCCTGTGGGTAACGCTCCGCTGTCCACAGCAGACCCTGGTTGTCCACATCCGCCCTCCACAGGTGCTGTGGACAAAAAACGGGCCCTGACCTGCGAAAACAGGGTTATCCACGGTTTCCACAGGCCCTACTACTACTACTACCCTTAGAGACCCATCAGCTTGATCAACAGTGGGGCTGGCCGAAATCTGTGGACAACGGAGGCCCGACACTTGTTCGGGTTGCTTCCGCCCATCTGCTCCGTCTGTCGGTGGAGTACGTCAGACTGTTCTCCGGCGACTGGAAGCCGGGGTCCTCCCCGGTGGGCCGGAAGCCGGACGACGAAGATCGAAGCGCGTAAGCGACAGCAGGAGCCAGGAGGCGGTTACCGGTGAAGTTCCGGGTGGAGCGTGATGTCCTCGCGGAGGCGGTGGCCTGGGCTGCTCGCAGCCTCCCGGCGCGGCCGCCGGTGCCGGTGCTGGCCGGCCTGCTGCTGACGGCACAGGAGGGCTCGCTGGCCCTCTCCGGGTTCGACTACGAGGTCTCGGCCCGGGTCGAGCTCGAGGCGGACGTCGAGGAGGCGGGCACCGTGCTGGTCTCCGGCCGCCTGCTCAACGACATCTCCCGCAACCTGCCCAACCGTCCGGTGGAGATCTCCACCGACGGCATGCGGGTCAGCGTGGTCTGCGGCAGCTCCCGGTTCACGCTGCCGACCCTGCCGGTGGACGAGTACCCGACCCTGCCGCAGATGCCGAGCGCGACCGGCACGGTCGCCGGCGAGGTCTTCGCCGCCGCCGTCAGCCAGGCCGCCGTGGCCGCCGGCCGGGACGACACCCTGCCGGTCCTCACCGGTGTCCGGGTCGAGATCGAGGGTGACCGGATCACCCTGGCCGCCACCGACCGGTACCGCTTCGCCGTCCGCGACCTGCTGTGGAAGCCCGAGCAGTCCGACATCTCGGCCGTCGCCCTGGTGCCCGCCAAGACCCTGCAGGACATCGCCAAGTCCCTGGGCAGCGGCGACACGGTCTCGATCGCGCTCGCCTCGGGCGGTGCCGGCGAGGGCCTGATCGGTTTCGAGGGCGCCGGCCGCCGGACCACCACCCGCCTGCTGGAGGGCGAGTTCCCGAAGTTCCGCAGCCTGTTCCCGACCGAGTTCAGCGCGGTCGCGGCGATCCAGACCCAGCCCTTCCTGGAGGCCCTCAAGCGCGTCTCCCTGGTGGCCGAGCGCAACACCCCGGTGCGGCTCAACTTCGAGCAGGGCGTGCTCACCCTGGAGGCCGGTTCGGGCGACGACGCCCAGGCCACCGAGCGGATCGACGCCGACCTCGAGGGCGACGACATCTCGATCGCGTTCAACCCGGGCTACCTGGAGGAGGGCCTGAAGGCCATCGACTCCGCGTACGCCCAGCTCAGCTTCACCACGCCGACCAAGCCGGCCCTGCTCAGCGGCAAGGTCGCGGTCGACGCGGAGGCGGACGAGGCCTACCAGTACCTGATCATGCCGGTGCGTCTGTCGGGCTGACCGCAGCGCACAGCTCCGTCCACAGGCTGTGGACCACGCCAGGCCTCCCCCGGACAGACCGTGCCGGGGGAGGCCTGGCACCGTTCGCGGCGTAGGCTCGGCACAACGCGGCAACGGCGCCGTCATCAGGCACGACACCACAGTGAAGGACTTGTCATGGAGCTCGGCCTCATCGGTCTCGGCAAGATGGGCGGCAACATGCGCGAGCGCATCCGCCGCGCCGGCCACACCGTCATCGGCTACGACCGGAACCCGGAACTCGCCGACGTGGACAGCCTGGAGGAGCTCGTCAGCAAGCTCCAGGGCCCGCGGGTGGTCTGGGTGATGGTGCCGGCCGGCGGACCGACCCAGGACACCGTCGAGCAGCTGGCCGAGCTGCTGGCCCCCGGTGACGTGGTGGTCGACGGCGGCAACTCCCGCTGGACGGACGACATCAAGCACGCCGAGCAGCTGGCGGCCAAGGGCATCGGCTTCGTCGACTGCGGTGTCTCGGGCGGCGTCTGGGGCCTGGAGAACGGTTACGCGCTGATGTACGGCGGCGAGGCCGAGCACGTCGCGAAGGCCCAGCCGATCTTCGACGCGCTCAAGCCCGAGGGCGAGTTCGGCGCCGTGCACGCAGGCAAGGTGGGCGCCGGCCACTTCGCCAAGATGGTCCACAACGGCATCGAGTACGCGATGATGCAGGCCTTCGCCGAGGGCTGGGAGCTGCTGGAGGCGGCCCCCGAGGTCACCGACGTGCGCGAGGTCTTCCGCAGCTGGCAGGAGGGCACGGTCATCCGCTCCTGGCTGCTGGACCTGGCCGTCCGGGCGCTGGACGACGACGAGCACCTGGCCAAGCTCAAGGGCTGGGCCGCGGACTCCGGCGAGGGCCGCTGGACGGTCGAGGCCGCCATCGACCACGCGGTGCCGCTGCCGGCCATCACGGCCTCGCTGTTCGCCCGCTTCGCGTCCCGTCAGGACGACTCCCCGCAGATGAAGATGATCGCCGCCCTGCGCAACCAGTTCGGCGGCCACGCGGTCGAGTCCAAGTAGTCACCGGCACGTCCCGCAGAAGGCGAGCGCAGTCCCAGCCATGCATGTCGCGCACCTGTCGCTCGCCGACTTCCGCTCGTACGCCCGGGTCGAGGTTCCGCTCGATCCGGGCGTGACGGCGTTCGTGGGGCCCAACGGCCAGGGCAAGACCAACCTGGTCGAGGCGATCGGCTACGTGGCCACCCTGGGCAGCCACCGGGTCGCCACCGACGCCCCGCTGGTCCGGCTGGGGGCCGAGCGGGCCGTGGTGCGCTGCTCGATCGTGCGGGACGCCCGGCAGACCCTCGTCGAGCTGGAGCTGACCCCGGGCAAGGCCAACCGGGCCCGGATCAACCGCTCCGACAACGTCCGCCCGCGGGACGTGCTCGGGCTGCTGCGGACGGTGCTGTTCGCCCCCGAGGACCTGGCCCTGGTGAAGGGCGACCCGGGCGAGCGGCGGCGCTTCCTGGACGAGCTGCTGACCGCCCGCGCTCCCCGGCTCGCCGGGGTCCGGCAGGACTACGAGCGGGTGCTCAAGCAGCGCAACGCCCTGCTGAAGACGGCGGCGACGGCCCGCCGGGCCGGCGGCGGCCGGGGCGCGGACCTGTCCACCCTGGAGGTCTGGGACGGCCACCTGGCCCGGGCCGGAGCCGAGTTGACGGCCTTCCGGCTGCAGCTGGTGGCCGCGCTGCAGCCCCTGGTGGCGCAGGCGTACCGGCAGCTGGCACCGGAGGGCGGCGACACCCTGCTGGAGTACCGCAGCTCCTTCGAGGGCGAGCTGCCCGCCAGCCGGGAGCAGGCCGAGGAGCAGCTCCTGGCGGCGCTGCTGGCCGCCCGCGGCCAGGAGGTGGCCCGGGGACTGACCCTGGTCGGCCCGCACCGCGACGAGCTGACGCTGCGGCTCGGTCCGCTGCCCGCGAAGGGGTACGCGAGCCACGGTGAGTCCTGGTCGTTCGCGCTGGCGCTGCGGCTGGCCTCGTACGAGCTGTTGAAGGCGGACGGTGGTGAGCCGGTGCTGATCCTGGACGACGTGTTCGCCGAGCTGGACGCGCGACGGCGGGACCGGCTGGCGGAGCTGGTGGCGGGCGGCGAGCAGGTGCTGGTGACGGCGGCGGTGCCGGAGGACGTGCCGAAGGCGCTGGCGGGCGCGCGGTTCGCGGTGTCCGACGGCACGGTGTCCCGTCTGGACCCATGAGCCCCGGGAACCTCGTACGCTGGACGGTCCACCGTCCGGCTCCGGACGGGAAGTCCACAGCCTGGGGAGAGGGGCGGGGCGCATGAGCGAGACGCCTGAGCCGTCGGGTGTGGACCTGGCGCGGGTGGCGCTGCGGGCGGCGAAGGAGCAGGCCAGGAAGCGCGGCGAGCAGGTCAGGGAGAAGCGCGAGGCGAAGCGGCACGGTCTGCGCAGCGGTGCCCGGGCGGACGGGCGGGACCCGGTGCCGCTGGGTGCCGCGCTGAATCGTTTGATCACCGAGCGGGGCTGGGAGGCACCGGCGGCGGTCGGCGGGGTGATGGGCCGCTGGCCGCAGATCGTCGGCCCGGACATCGCGGCGCACTGCGTGCCCAAGAACTACGCGGAGGCCGAGGCGGTGCTGACGGTGCAGTGCGACTCCACGGCGTGGGCCACCCAGCTGCGGCTGCTGGCCCGGCAGCTGGTGGCCCGGCTCAACCACGAGCTGGGGCACGGCACGGTGAAGGTGATCAAGGTCCTGGGGCCTGACGCGCCGGTCCGGGGGTACGGGAGGCTGCGCGCACCGGGGAGCAAGGGACCGGGCGACACCTGGGGGTGACCGTCCGGAGCGGAGCCGCGCGGTCCGGAATCGCTGGCGGCCCGTGTGAGGCCCCTGAGCCCCCTGGGCGAGTATCGGGACATGTGCAGAGGGGATTCAGGGCGGCACATCTGCCCTCAGGGGCTGCCAAACGCCCCTCTCTGTCAGTCGTACCGGTAGACTGAGAGCCAAACACTGTTGCTCGCAGCAACCGAGTCGAAACGCCGTGGTCGCAGGCCGTCCGGATCACCGGGTGGCATGCGACCCGCGCTGTGCCAGAGAGGGCGCTTCGTGGCCGATTCCGGCAACCCCAGCCAGAACCCAGACCCCACCGACCAGACCGCCGAGGCTTCCTACACCGGTAGCAACATCACGGTGCTGGAGGGCCTCGAAGCCGTCCGCAAGCGCCCCGGCATGTACATCGGCTCGACCGGTGAGCGTGGCCTGCACCACCTGGTGTACGAGGTCGTGGACAACTCCGTCGACGAGGCGCTGGCGGGGTACGCCGACACCATCGACGTGACCATCCTCGCCGACGGCGCGGTGCGCGTCGTCGACAACGGCCGTGGCATCCCGGTGGACATCGTCCCCGGTCAGGGCCGTCCGGCCGTCGAGGTCGTGCTGACCGTCCTGCACGCCGGCGGCAAGTTCGGCCAGGGCGGCTACGCCGTCTCCGGCGGCCTGCACGGCGTCGGCGTCTCGGTGGTGAACGCGCTCTCCACGCGCCTGGCGATCGAGATCCACCGGGACGGCTACCGCTGGTCCCAGGACTACAAGGCCGGCGCCCCGACGGCGGCGCTGGAGCGGCACGAGGACACCGGCGGTACCGGTACCAGCGTCACCTTCTGGGCCGACCCGGACATCTTCGAGACCACGGTCTACTCGTTCGAGACGCTCTCCCGGCGCTTCCAGGAGATGGCGTTCCTCAACAAGGGCCTGACCATCTCGCTGACCGACGAGCGCGCCGAGCACGCCGACGAGGAGGGCCGCCCGCTCGCCGTCACGTACAAGTACGACGGCGGTATCGCGGACTTCGTGGCGCACCTCAACTCGCGCAAGGGCGACCCGATCCACCCGTCGGTGATCGACTTCGAGGCCGAGGACAAGGAGAGGTCGCTCTCGGTCGAGATCGCGATGCAGTGGAACTCCTCGTACACCGAGGGGGTCTACTCGTTCGCCAACACCATCCACACCCACGGTGGCGGCACCCACGAGGAGGGCTTCCGCGCGGCGCTGACCGGCCTGGTCAACCGCTACGCGCGGGACAAGAAGCTGCTCCGCGAGAAGGACGACAACCTCTCCGGCGAGGACATCCGCGAGGGTCTGACCGCGATCATCTCGGTCAAGCTCGGCGAGCCGCAGTTCGAGGGCCAGACCAAGGACAAGCTGGGCAACACCGAGGCGAAGACCTTCGTCCAGAAGGTGGTGCACGAGCAGCTGAACGACTGGCTGGACCGCCACCCCAACGAGGCCTCGGACATCATCCGCAAGTCGATCCAGGCGGCCACCGCCCGGGTCGCGGCCCGCAAGGCGCGCGACCTGACCCGGCGCAAGGGCCTGCTGGAGAGCGCCTCGCTGCCGGGCAAGCTGAGCGACTGCCAGTCCAAGGACCCGGCCGAGTGCGAGATCTTCATCGTCGAGGGTGACTCCGCCGGCGGCTCGGCCAAGCAGGGCCGGGACCCTCGCACCCAGGCGATCCTCCCGATCCGCGGCAAGATCCTGAACGTCGAGAAGGCCCGGATCGACAAGGTGCTGCAGAACACCGAGGTCCAGGCGCTGATCTCGGCCTTCGGCTGCGGCATCCAGGAGGACTACGACGAGTCCAAGCTCCGCTATCACAAGATCGTTCTGATGGCGGACGCCGACGTCGACGGACAGCACATCCGCACCCTGCTGCTCACCCTGCTGTTCCGCTTCATGCGGCCGCTGGTCGAGTCCGGCTACGTCTACCTGGCGATGCCGCCGCTGTACAAGATCAAGTGGGGCCGGGACGACTTCGAGTACGCGTACTCGGACCGTGAGCGCGACGCGCTGATCGCCGCCGGTGTCGAGGCCGGCCGCCGGCTGCCCAAGGACGACGCGATCCAGCGGTTCAAGGGTCTCGGCGAGATGAACGCCGAGGAGCTGCGCGTCACCACCATGGACGTCGCCCACCGCCTGCTGCTCCAGGTCACCCTGGAGGACGCGGCCCGCGCCGACGACCTGTTCTCCGTCCTGATGGGCGAGGACGTGGAGGCCCGCCGGTCCTTCATCCAGCGCAACGCCAAGGACGTCCGGTTCCTGGACGTGTGACCCCAGCGGTCCCCCACGTAACCAGGCCCCGCGTGAAAGGAAACTGACCACCAGTGGTCGACGACAACCGTCCGGACGGCGACGAGCAGCCGGAGAACAGCACCAGCCAGGCCACCATGCGGATCGAGCCGATCGAGCTCGAGACCGAGATGCAGCGCTCCTACCTCGACTACGCGATGAGCGTGATCGTCAGCCGTGCGCTGCCCGAGGTCCGCGACGGCCTCAAGCCGGTGCACCGCCGGGTGCTCTACGCGATGTACGACGGCGGCTACCGGCCCGAGAAGGGCTACTACAAGTGCGCCCGCGTGGTCGGCGACGTGATGGGCAACTACCACCCGCACGGCGACACCTCGATCTACGACACCCTGGTGCGCCTCGCCCAGACCTGGTCGATGCGGATGCCGCTGGTCGACGGCAACGGCAACTTCGGTTCCCCGGGCAACGACCCGGCCGCGGCCATGCGGTACACCGAGTGCAAGATGATGCCGCTGGCCATGGAGATGATGCGGGACATCGACGAGGAGACCGTCGATTTCGCCGCCAACTACGACGGCCGGCAGCAGGAGCCGACCGTCCTGCCGGCCCGCATCCCCAACCTGCTGATCAACGGTGCCACCGGCATCGCGGTCGGCATGGCCACCAACATCCCCCCGCACAACCTCCGCGAGGTGGCCTCCGGCGCGCTCTGGGCGCTGCAGAACCCCGAGGCCACCAACGAGGAGCTGCTGGAAGCCCTGATCGAGCGAATCAAGGGCCCGGACTTCCCGACCGGTGCGCTGATCGTCGGCCGCCGCGGCATCGAGGACGCCTACCGGACCGGCCGCGGCTCGATCGCGATGCGCGCGGTGGTCGAGGTCGAGGAGATCCAGGGCCGCCAGTGCCTGGTGGTCACCGAGCTGCCGTACCAGGTGAACCCGGACAACCTGGCGCTGAAGATCGCCGACCTGGTCAAGGACGGCAAGGTCGCCGGCATCGCCGACGTCCGCGACGAGTCCTCGTCCCGGACCGGCCAGCGCCTGGTGGTCGTGCTCAAGCGCGACGCCGTCGCCAAGGTCGTGCTGAACAACCTCTACAAGCACACCGACCTGCAGACCAACTTCGGCGCCAACATGCTGGCCCTGGTCGACGGCGTGCCGCGCACGCTCTCGCTCGACGCCTTCATCCGGCACTGGGTCAACCACCAGGTCGAGGTCATCGTCCGGCGCACCACCTTCCGGCTGCGCAAGGCCGAGGAGCGCGCCCACATCCTGCGTGCGCTGCTCAAGGCGCTGGACCAGATCGACGCGGTGATCGCGCTGATCCGGGCCTCGGAGAGCGCGGACGCCGCCCGCAGCGGCCTGATGAACCTGCTCCAGATCGACGAGCTGCAGGCCAACGCGATCCTGGAGATGCAGCTGCGCAGGCTGGCCGCGCTGGAGAGCGCGCGCATCCTGAGCGAGCACGACGAGCTGCAGGCGAAGATCAACGAGTACAACGCGATCCTCGCCTCGCCCTCCCGCCAGCGGGAGATCATCTCCGAGGAGCTCACTGCGATCGTCGAGAAGTACGGCGACGAGCGGCGCTCCACCCTGATCCCCTCCGACGGCGACCTCTCGATCGAGGACCTGATCGCCGAGGAGAACATCGTCGTCACCATCACCCGTGGCGGCTACGTCAAGCGGACCAGGTCCGACCTCTACCGCTCGCAGAAGCGCGGTGGCAAGGGGGTGCGCGGGGCCCAGCTGAAGCAGGACGACATCGTCGACCACTTCTTCGTGACCACCACGCACAACTGGATCCTCTTCCTCACCAACAAGGGCCGCGTCTACCGCGCCAAGGGCTACGAACTGCCCGACGCCGGCCGGGACGCCCGCGGCCAGCACGTCGCCAACCTGCTGGCCTTCCAGCCCGAGGAGCACATCGCCCAGGTGATGGCGGTGCGCACCTACGAGGACAAGCCGTACCTCGTGCTGGCGACCCGAAACGGCCTGGTGAAGAAGTCCCGCCTGAAGGACTACGACTCGCCGCGCTCCGGCGGCCTGATCGCGATCAACCTCCGGCAGGACGAGGACGGCCGGGACGACGAGCTGATCGGCGCCGAGCTGGTCTCCGCCGAGGACGACCTGCTGCTGATCTCCAAGAAGGCGCAGTCGATCCGGTTCACCGCCACCGACGACTCGCTGCGGCCGATGAGCCGGGCCACCTCGGGTGTGAAGGGCATGTCCTTCCGCGAGGACGACGAACTGCTCTCGATGAACTCGATCCGCCCGAACACCTTCGTGTTCACCGCCACGGACGGCGGCTACGCCAAGCGGACCTCGGTTGACGAGTACCGTGTCCAGGGACGCGGCGGTTTCGGTATCAAGGCGGCGAAGATCGTCGAGGGCCGGGGGTCCCTGGTCGGGGCCCTGGTCGTCGAGGAGACCGACGAGATCATGGCCATCACGCTGTCCGGCGGCGTGATCCGGACCAGGGTTTCGGAGGTTCGTGAAACCGGACGTGACACGATGGGCGTCCAACTGATCAACCTCGGAAAGCGCGACGCGGTCGTGGGCATGGCCCGCAACGCGGAGGCGGAGGACGAGGAGACCTCGGAGGACGAGGCAACCGAGGCCACGGCCGAGGTGCCCGTGACCGAGGACGGGACGACGGCGGGTGGCGAGGCCGACCAGGCCTGACCTCGCGCCGGCGGTCCGGTGTCCGCCCCTGCCGGGGCGGGCGCCGGACCGCTGACCGGTGTCGGCCACAGGGCCGGCCACCGGACCGGAAGCGATGACCAGGGCGGACCGCCGACCTGGCGGGAACTGCAGGAGGACCAGGGTGAGTGGAGCCACGGGTGCTGGAGGTGCCACGGGCGGCCTGCCGGGCGGTGCGCCGTACGGCGGGGTGCCGCCGCGTCCGACCGAGCACCCGACGGCGGCGTCCACCTCGCTGATGCCGCCGGTCGGTGCGCCAGGCCAGGGCAGCGGTGCCACCTACGGCGGACAGCCTGCCGCCGCCCAGGGCGGCGGTACGGACGGCTTCTCCACGCCGACCACCTACGCCAAGGGCCAGCCGACCCCCGCCCGCGGCACCCGGGTCCCGCCCGGCACCGCCCCGCGCCGTCCCGGCACCTCCGCGCCCGCCGCGGCGGCGGGCGGTGCCCGGACCCGCAAGGCCCGGCTGCGGATCGTCAAGGCCGACCCCTGGTCGGTCATGAAGGTCAGCTTCCTGCTCTCGCTGGCCGTCGGCGTCATCCTCATCGTCGCGACGGCCGTGCTCTGGATGACCCTCGACGGCCTCGGCGTCTTCGACTCGCTGAGCAGCACGCTCAAGGACGTCACGGGCAACGACAGCGCCGGCAGCTTCAACCTGATGGACTACATCGGCTTCGGCCGGGTCATGATGTTCACCTTCCTGATCGCCGTGGTGGACGTGGTGCTGATGACGGCCCTGGCCACCCTCTCCGCGTTCATCTACAACACCGCGGCCGGCTTCACCGGCGGCGTCGAGCTGACCCTGGCGGAAGAGGATTGACACCTCGTCACCCGCTCGGAATGGACGGGCCCCGAAGGCTGTTGACGCCTTCGGGGCCCGTCCGCGTCGGTACCGGCGTTCGGGTGACGGCACGCGCCCGGCTGGCGTGCCGGGCGACCCCGGCAGGGCGGTCCGTGGATAAGTGGACCGGGTTGGCGGACACGGGGTTAGTGGCCGCGTCGACCGGGCAACCATTCACACCGGCGCAGCGTCGCGCCGGTGCGGCGGCACGGTGGAGCAGGCAAGCGGTGGAGCTGTTACGGCTGGTCGGAGGCCCGTCATGGCTGAGGTCGCAACACAACTGATCGGTGCGGTGGAGGGGCTGCTGGGGCTGCGGATCCCGCTGCGGATCCGCGCCTGGGACGGCAGCATCGCGGGCCCGCCCGGCGCCCCCACCCTGGTGCTGCGCAACCGCCGCGCGGCCCGGCGCCTGCTCTGGCAGCCCGGTGAGCTCGGCCTGGCCCGTGCCTACGTCTCCGGAGACCTCGAACTCGCCCCCGACACCGACCTCTACGAGGTGCTGTCGGCCGTCGCCGCGTTCGCCGAACAGCCCGAGGTGCGCCAGCTGGACCTCGGCCTCGGCGACGTCCTTGGGGCGCACGGCCGCGAACTGCTCGCCACCCTGCTGCGGATCGGCGCCGTCGGTCCCCAGCCCGCCCCGCCGCCCGAGGAGGCCGGCAGGCCCAGCGGCCGGCTGCACAGCCGCAGACGCGACCGGGCGGCGATCAGCCACCACTACGACGTGGGCAACGACTTCTACCGGCTGGTCCTCGGCTCCACCCTCGTCTACTCCTGCGCCTACTGGACGCCCGACGCGAAGAGCCTGGAGGACGCCCAGGAGGCCAAGCTGGACCTGATCTGCCGCAAGCTGGGCCTGCGTCCCGGGCTGCGGCTGCTGGACGTCGGGTGCGGCTGGGGCTCGCTGGTGCTGCACGCGGCCCGCCACTACGGCGTCACGGCCGTCGGGGTGTCCATCTCGGCCGAGCAGGTCGCACTGGCCCGGCAGCGGGTCGCGGACGCCGGGCTGGGCGACCGGATCGAGATCCGGCTGCAGGACTACCGGGAGATCCCCGACGGGCCGTTCGACGCCGTCTCCAGCGTCGGCATGGCCGAGCACGTCGGCTCCGCCCAGTACCTGACCTACGCCCGGGGCCTGTACGACCTGCTGACGCCCGGCGGACGCCTGCTCAACCACCAGATCGCCCGGCGGCCCGACCTGCCCGGCGAGGCGTACCGGCCGAGCCCCTTCATCGACCGCTATGTCTTCCCGGACGGCGAGCTGGCTCCGGTGGGCAGCACGGTCGGCCTGCTGGAGGACGCGGGCTTCGAGGTCCGGGACGTCGAGGCGCTGCGCGAGCACTACGCCCTGACCCTGCGCGAGTGGGTGGCCAACCTGGAGGCCCACTGGCCGGAGGCCGTCCGACTGGTCGGCCGCGGGCGGGCCCGGGTCTGGCGGCTCTACATGGCGGCCTCCGCGGTGGCCTTCGAGCAGAACCGGATCGGGGTCAACCAGGTCCTCGCCGTCCGCACCACCACGGTCGGCCGCAGCGGCCTCCCGGCCACCCGGGAGCAGTGGCTGACCGGCCTGCGGGACCCTGAGCTGCACCGCTCGGAGTCCGGCCCCGAGGTGGCCGCGGATACGGATTTGGGAGATCGGCGCTCGGTCCGCTAATCTTTCAGTGCGGCAAGGGCCTATAGCTCAGACGGTTAGAGCGCTTCCCTGATAAGGAAGAGGCCACAGGTTCAAGTCCTGTTAGGCCCACCTGCAAGAAGGACCCCGGTCACCCAGTGACCGGGGTCCTTCGACGTTCACGGCCCGACGGCGTCGCCGGCGGCCGGATACCTGCCCGGGCCGGGATCCGTTCATCCTGCGCCGAAGCCCGCCGTGTGGCTGTCGTCACAGGTCTCCTGCGTGACCTCGCACCGGCCGGCTCGTTGGGCCGGGTGCGCAGAGGCAGTGTGGGGACGGACGACTCGAAACTCCTGTGAAGTCGGGGATGGCCGGGCGACAGAACCGGTCGGTGGATCTGTGGACGTGGCGCGACCTCTGCTCCTGCCGGCGGATGTCCGGTCCTGCCCGCCCCGGGTGATGTGGCGGTCCACGATCCACTCCGACCATGGAGGGCATCCCCGTGTCCATGGACTCCGTCATGCTCGAATCCCCGACGCTGCGCCGAGAGCTCGCCCAACGGCTGGACGGCCGCACCGAGGCGCTCGACAGGGTCAAGGCGCTCACCCTGCTCCCGGACGGCCTTCACGTCACCCTGCGGATGGCCGCGGACTACTTCGAGGTCGGGGAGGAGGCGGTCCGCAAGGTCTACCTCCGCCACCGCGAGGAGCTAAAGGCCAACGGAGCGTGCGTGCTCCGAGGCGCTGACCTGGAGACTTTTAAGAGGGACACGATGTCCCTCTATTCCAGGAGTTATCCACAGCCCCGTTCCGGGCTCGCCGTCCTCCCCCGGCGGGCCGTGCTGAACGTGGCGATGCTGCTGCGGGACAGCGAGGTCGCCCGGGCCGTGCGGCGTGAGCTCCTCGACGTCGCCGAGGGTGTCTGGCGGTCCGCGGCCGAAGGGCCGCAGGTGCCGGTGTTCCGGGCCCGGCCGTGGCCGCAGAGCCGGCTGCGGTGGGACGAGTACGAGCGGGCCGCGGCCGACCCGGCCGTCCGGGAGTGGCAGCGGAGGATCGACGGCGCGGAGCCGTTCGACCGGGTGGAGCTGCGGCTGCTCGCGATCGAACGCAGGCTGGACGCGGGGGACCGGGTGATCGCGGCGATCGGGCAGCGGCTGTGCCGTCACGGGGACGACCTGCGGGCGGTCCGCGACGACCTGCGGATCCTGCGGCAGGAGGTGGCGGCCCGGCGTGGGCGCAGGCGGCCGTAGCGGGGCGAGGGCGCGCCGCCGAGGACGAGGGTGGATCTGGTGGCCGGAACGGCGGTGGTGCGGCCGCCGAGCGGCCGGACAGGCCGTACGACAGAAGGCGCGGCGTCAATCCTGGGTGCGGATCGGTCGGTTGGACCGGGCAGTGGCACCTCTTGAACGGGTTACCGGTGTGTATCATCGGCCGCAAGGCGGTCTCCAGCACGGCCGCTGGTTCGTGCTCGTACACCCAAGGGTTCGTGGGCGGTGCCTCCCGGCCGGGACGGCGGGCCGACGATCCGCTACTGCAAGCAAGAAGGACGAGGTCCCGCGGTGAAGAAGCTCCTCCTGGTCGCCCTGGTCGCCCTCGGCGGCTTCTTTGTCTACCGTCAGGTTCAGGCCGACCGCGCCGAGCAGGACCTGTGGACCGAGGCCACCGACCCGGTTCCGGCCGGCCGCTGAGGCCTGCGAACGATCTTTCGGGGCCGGTTTTCCGGCCTCCCACGGGTCGGCCCCGGTCCATCGGCCGGGGCCGGTCCGCGCTCTCCCGGATGCCTGCCGGTCCGACTCGACGGCCCGCGCAAGATTTGTTCCGGGAGCGGGTACGCTAGTGCCCAGAACGCGGGGCTTTAGCTCAGTTGGTAGAGCGCTGTCTTTGCATGGCAGATGTCAGGAGTTCGAATCTCCTAAGCTCCACAGCCGCGGCGGCCGCTGACCTGGTACCAGGTCAGCGGCCGTTTGCCGTTTCCGCGGGTCGGCGAGGCCGGTGCCGTCGCCGGTGCCGTCAGTGCGGCTTGCGCGGGTCGTGCGGCTTGGGGCGGTCGTCGCCGGGCCGGTGGTCCGCCTCGTCGGGGTGGGACTCGGTGTTCTCCTGGCCGGAGGCGGGCCGGGTGGATCCGATCGGGGTGGAGCCGTTCACCAGCGTGGCGTCCCCGGCAGTCGGGCCGGTGGCCGGGGACGACGGCTCCGGGGGCTCGACCAGCCATTCGGGGTTGCTCTGCTTGCGGTACCAGTGCCAGACCAGCACCCCGCTGCCGATCGCCACGGTGCCGGCGACCGCCAGGCCGGTGGCCCAGCCGTGCCGGTGCTGCCTCTTGATGTTCTTGGCGGCCAGCTCGCTGATCTCGGCCGCCGTCACGTTGCCGTGCAGGGCGGTCAGCGCGGCGGCGCCGCGGAGCTGCGCCTCCTGGGCGAACGGGCCGACGGTGGCGCGGGCGCTGTCGACCGCGCCGGTGACCTTGGGGACCACCGTGGTCCTGGCCTGCTCGGTGGTCCGGGCCGCCGAGAGCCTGGCGGCCAGTGCGGCCTCCTGGGCCCGGTGGACGGCCTTCAGGGTGGTCTGCTGGGCATGCGGGGGCAGGCCGGCGAAGGCCTGCTCCAGCTGCGGTACGACGTGCCTGGCGTACTGGGTGCGGGCGGCCTGCGCGGCGCTGACGGCGCCCGTCCTGGCCCGGTCGCCGGCGGCGGCCGCCTTGGGGCCGAGCACCTGCTTGGCCTCGCCGGCGTAGTGCAGGGCGGTGTCCTTGGCGGTGACGGCGTAGGGCGCGAGGGCTTCCTTCGTCCGGTCGGCAGTCTCCCGCGCTGAGTCCAAACGGGTCACGAGCTTCTCCTCCTCGGTGGCGTCCTGTATGCACCTTTCCACCTGTTTGGAGATCATGCATGGCGTTCTGGGCCCGGGCACGCCGGGCTGAGCCGTCTGCGGGGGGCGTGGGATGATTTTCGCGTTAGTGACACCGGAGAGAAGAAGGCATTTCCGTGACCCAGGACCTGACCGCCACCCTGAAGACCAACCGCGGTGACATCGTGGTCAAGCTCTTCCCGAACCACGCCCCGAAGACGGTGGCGAACTTCGTGGAGCTGGCTGAGGGAACTCGCGAGTGGGTCGACCCCCGGACCGGCCAGAAGTCCGACGCGCCGCTGTACGACGGCACCGTGTTCCACCGGGTGATCGGCGACTTCATGATCCAGGGCGGTGACCCGCTGGGCACCGGCACGGGTGGCCCGGGCTACCGGTTCGCCGACGAGTTCCACCCCGACCTCGCCTTCACCAAGCCGTTCCTGCTCGCGATGGCCAACTCGGGCCCGGGCACCAACGGCTCGCAGTTCTTCATCACGGTCGCGCCGACCGCCTGGCTGACCCGCAAGCACACCATCTTCGGCGAGGTCGTCGACCCGGCCGGTCGGGCCGTCGTCGAGCAGATCTCGAAGTCCCCGACCCGGCCGGGCGACCGCCCGCTGGAGGACGTGGTGATCGAGTCCGTGGTCATCACCCGCGGCTGACTCCGCACGGCGTAGCCTGGACGGTCCCGGCGCCCCCTGCTCGCGGGTGGGCGGCCGGGATCCGTCATGAGGAGGTACCGGATGCTTCCCGGCTCGTCGAACGGCCCCGGGCCCGGGATCGGGGGTGGTGCACCGGTCTGCTACCGGCATCCCGACCGGGAGACCGGGGTGTCCTGCGCCCGCTGTGGCCGACCGGTCTGCCCGGACTGCATGACCGGGGCCGCGGTGGGCTTCCAGTGCCCGGAGTGCGTCCGCGGCGGGGTCCAGCAGAGCCGTCCGGCGGCCACGCGGTTCGCTGCCCACCCGATGGTGGCCGGGGCGCCGGTGACGGTCACACTGGCCGCGCTGAACCTGCTGGTGTTCCTGGTCACCCAGTATCTGGCGCCGTCCTGGCAGATGCGGCTGGGGCTTTACAGCTACGTCCCCGTGCCGGGGCTGTCGGTCGGTGTCGCGGCCGGGCCCTCGGAGTGGTACCGGCTGCTGACCTCGATGTTCGTGCACGCGGGCTTTCTGCACGTGGCGACCAACCTGGTGAGCCTGATCGTGCTCGGACCGCCACTGGAGCGGGTGCTGGGGCGGCTGCGGTTCCTGGGCCTCTATCTGCTGTCCGGGCTGGCCGGGAACGCGCTGGCCTTCCTGGTCTCCGGCGGCGCGCTCTACTCGGTGGGTGCCTCGGGCGCGATCTTCGGTCTGTTGGGGGCCACGGTGGTGCTGGTGCGCTTCAACCGGGCGCCGCTCGGGCCGGTCGTGGCCCTGCTGGTGTTCAACCTGGTGGTGACCTTCTCGGTCAGCTGGATCGACTGGCGGGCGCACATCGGCGGCCTGGTGGCCGGGGCCGCGATGGCGGCTGGGCTGGTGTACGCCCCGCGGGCACACCGCGTGCTGGTCCAGGGGCTGACGGCGGCCGCCGTCCTGGCCGTGGTGGTGGGGACGGTCGTGGTGGGGACGGCACGTCTCGGAGGGTAGTTGTCCACAGTGGGCGCGCGGTTGTGCACAGTGGGTGTGCGCGCCGGGTGCCGAATGGCATGTCTACGCGCGTCCAACTGGTCTTTGGGTCATCCGGGCAGGAGTCGGGGCGCAATTCCCCGGCCTGAGTTATCCACAGGTTCGATCGACTTTTCCCCAGTGTGGATAACTGTGTGGATAAACATATGGTCGAGACCTGTGGTGGCACGCCGAAACACCGCCCCGGGGTCACGCCGAGGCGGTGCAGGGTGGGACGGGGGAGCGGCCGAGGCCTACTTCCACTGGGTGGAGACGCCGAAGCCCGCCGCGATGAAACCGAAACCGGCCAGAATGTTCCAGTTGCCCCAGCTTGCCACCGGCCAGCTGCCGCTGGTCACGTAGTAGGTGACGATCCAGACCAGGCCGATGAGAAAGAACGCCAGCATGAGCGGGGCGACCCAGCTCCGGCCGGAGCTGATCTTCACCGCGGTCGCGGCGGACGGCGGCGTGTAGTCGTCCTTCTTGCGGACTCGAGACTTCGGCACGAGGGACTCTCCTGTCGATGCGCTGTGACCGCGCGGGGTGCAGCGGGAAAGCGGGCGGCTGTGGGGACCGGATCCGTACGGCGGGCCGTCAGCCGGCACGTACCTCGGGGCGCGCCCGCTGTCGTGCCGGGAGCAGCACTCCGCACATGCCACCGGCGTCCGTTAGCGTAGTGGCTCGCCGGGTGTTAAGGAGATAAGGGTACGGTGCCGAATTCCACGATTCCCCCTGAGTCCGGCCCTGCGCGCACCGGCGGGACCCGAATTGTCGGACGTGCCCTGACCTGCGCCGTCTTCGCGCTCGCCGGACTGCTCTTCTACATCAGCGCGCAGACCGCCCAGGGCACCGATCTGCGCACCGACAACTCGCTGCTCAAGCTCAGCGACGTGATACGCGAGCGCAGCGCGCAGAACCAGCAGCTCCAGGCCCAGGTCGGCGAGCTCCAGGACCGTACCGACGCACTGGCCCAGCAGCAGGGCAGCCCCGCCGACACCGACCGGTTGGACGCCCTCCAGCAGGCCGCCGGGCTGGAGGCACTGCGCGGCCCGGGGTTGACGGTCACCCTCAACGACGCGCCGCCGAACGCGACCGCGCGGATCCCGAACGTGCCGGAGCCGGACGTCAACGACCTGGTCATCCACCAGCAGGACATCCAGGCGGTGGTCAACGCCCTGTGGCGGGGCGGCGCCGAGGGCATCCAGGTGATGGACCAGCGGCTGATCTCCACCAGTGCCGTCCGCTGCGTCGGAAACACCCTGCTGCTCCAGGGACGGGTCTACTCCCCGCCGTACGTGATCAGGGCGGTCGGGAAGACGGAAGCGCTGCGCTCGGCCCTGGACAGCGATCCGGCGATCAAGCGCTACCTGCAGTACGTGGTGGCGTACGGGCTGGGCTGGAAGGTCCAGGAGAACACCGAGCTGACCCTGCCCGGCTACGCGGGCTCGGCCGACCTGCGCTCGGCCGAGGGCCAGTAGCAGGCCCGGCCCGTGACGGCCCGGCCGGCGGCGGACCGGGGGGCGGACGGGCCGCCGGCGGGAACCGGACGGAGTCCGCCCGTTGTCCACCAGGGTGATATGCGCGGTACGGACCCGGACGGCGGTCTACTCTGGATCCCGACCTGAACCTCGCGAGGAGCACCATGTACGGCTGGATCTGGCGGCATCTGCCGGGCAACACCCCGATCCGGGCGGTCATCGCGCTGCTGCTCGTCCTCGGGATCGTCTATGTCCTGTTCCAGTACGTCTTCCCGTGGGCCGAGCCGCTGCTGCCCTTCGGTAACGTCACCGTGGACGAGGGCGGTACCGGCTGACGCCGGGCCAGACCGTCTCCCCCGCCTGCCCGACTCTGCATCAGGAGTAGCGCGATGACCTCCGGCCGCCCGCCCCGGATCCTCGTGGTCGACAACTACGACAGCTTCGTCTTCAACCTCGTCCAGTACCTCTACCAGCTCGGTGCCACCTGCGAGGTGGTCCGCAACGACGAGGTGACGGTCGATCACGCGGTGCTCCGCGACGGTGACCAGGGCTTCGACGGGGTGCTGCTGTCCCCCGGCCCGGGGACGCCGGAGGAGGCCGGGGTCTGCGTGGAGATGGTGCACCGCTGCGCGTCGATCGGGCTGCCGGTCTTCGGGGTGTGCCTGGGCCTGCAGTCGATCGCGGTGGCGTACGGCGCGGTCGTCGGCCGGGCACCGGAGTTGCTGCACGGCAAGACCTCACCGGTCACCCACGAGGACGGCGGGGTGTTCGAGGGGCTGCCCTCGCCGCTGACCGCCACCCGGTACCACTCGCTGGCGGTCGACCCGGCGACGGTGCCGGACACCCTGGTGGTCACCGCGCAGACCGAGAGCGGCGTGATCATGGGCCTGCGCCACCGCGACCTGCTGGTCGAGGGCGTGCAGTTCCACCCGGAGTCGGTGCTGACCGAGGGCGGCCACCGGATGCTGGCGAACTGGCTGGCGGAGTGCGGGTTCGCCGAAGCCGTGGGCCGTTCGGCCGGGCTCGCCCCGGTGATCGGGCGAGGCTGAGCGGGTGACGGCGGTACGCCCGGAGGGCAACACCCAGCGGCCCGGCGACGGCGGCGACGAGGCGCCCGGCACGGGGGACTGGGGTGTGTACGAGCAGGCCGGCGGCCCCGGCGCGGCCTCGCCGTTCGACCGGCTGCCGGCGAGCGAGCAGACCATGAAGCTGCGGGTGGTGCCGGCGGCCGACGCGGCCGCGGACCCGGACGCCGCGGGCGGGCGCCCTGCACGACGGGCGGAGGGCCGGACGGCGCTGCGCTCGGGCACCGGGCGGCGCCGGGCGTCCGGCCCGCGGCGGGGGCCGCGGCAGCGGCCCAAGGAGTCCAAGCTGGTGGTCGCCGCCCGGATGGTCGGCGAGCTGTTCATCACGCTCGGCCTGGTGATGCTGCTCTTCGTGTCGTACCAGCTGTGGTGGACCAACGTGCAGGCCGACGCGGCCGCCGACGGCACCCGCAACCAGCTCGAACAGCAGTGGGCCCAGCCGCAGCAGTCGCCCGCGCCGGGCGTGGAGGTGCCGAAGGAGCCGGGCAAGTTCGAGCCGGGCCAGGGTTTCGCGATCGTCTACATCCCCAAGCTCGGCCTCAAATACCCGATCGCCGAGGGCACCAACAAGCAGCAGGTGCTCGACAAGGGCCTGGTCGGCCACTACACCGGCACCGCGATGCCGGCGGACAAGGCCGGGAACTTCGCGATCGCCGCGCACCGTACCACCCACGGCCAGCCGTTCCGCAAGATCGGCGAGCTGAAGCCCGGGGACAAGATCGTGGTGGAGACCTCGACCACCTTCTACACCTACGAGGTCGCCGGCGGGATCCCGGAGACCCCGCCGAACAACGTGTCGGTGATCCAGCCGGTCCCGAAGGGCTCCCCGTTCACCCAGGCGGGCCGGTACATCACGTTGACGACCTGCACCCCCGAGTTCAGCGCCCGAGGCCGGCTGATCGTCTTCGGCAAGCTGGCCGGGGAGCAGCCGAGGGCCCAGGGGCAGCCGGCCGCCCTGGCCGGGAACTAGGTCCGGACGGCAGCCGGGAGCCGGGCGGGAGCCAGCCGGGAGCCGGGCGGGAGCACGGCGGCAGGCGGGCGGGGCGGGGTCAGGCCGCGGCGTTCTCCCGGCGCACGGCGGCCGAGCCGTGCCGGGGCCGGGTGGAGCCGCGGAAGGTCCGCCGGTAGGCGGCGGGGGAGACGCCGAGCGAGGCGGCCAGGTGCTGGCGCAGTGAGGCCGCGCTGCCGAAGCCGGAGCGTTCGGCGACCTGGTCGACGGGCAGGTCGCTGCCCTCCAGCAGGCCGCGGGCCAGACCGAGGCGCTGGGCGGTGAGCCACTGGCCGGGGGTCTGCCCGGTCTCGGCCAGGAAGCGCCGGCTGAACGTCCGTACGCTCATGCCCGCGCGGGTCGCCAGCTCGGCGAGCTGGAGCGGTCGGTGCAGCTCGCGCAGGGCCCAGTCGCGGACGGCGGCGGTGTCGGAGCCGGTCGGCAGCGGCACCGGGCGCTCGACGAACTGGGCCTGCCCGCCCTCGCGCCAGGCGGGCACCACACACCGGCGGGCGGCGCCGTTGGCGATCTCGCTGCCGTGGTCGCGGCGGATCAGGTGCAGGCAGAGGTCCAGCCCGGCGGCGGCGCCCGCGGAGGTCAGCACGTCGCCGTCGTCGGTGAACAGCACGTCGGGGTCGAGCAGGGTGTCCGGGAAGAGCCGGCGGTACCGGGCGGTGTGGTGCCAGTGCGTGGTCGACGGGCGGCCGTCCAGCAGCCCGGCCGCGGCCAGCACGAACGAGCCGGTGCAGATCGACACCAGCCGGGTGCCGGCCCGGATCCGGGCCAGCGCCTCGGCGAGCCCGGGCGGCAGTTCGCCGTTCAGCAGGCCCGGGTCGTGGCTGGGGGCGATCACCACGGTGTCGGCGGTCTCCAGAGCGCTCGCGTCGTGCTCGACGGCGATCGCGAAGTCCGCGCTGGAGGGCACCGGGCGCCCGTCCAGACCGCAGGTGATGACCCGGTAGAGCGGGCGCCCGTCGGCGTCGTAGGCCAGGCCGAAGACCTTGGCGGGGATGCCGAGCTCGAAGGGGATGACGCCGGGGAGGGCGAGGACGACGACCTGGTGCATGGCCAGATCCTCTCACTTGATGGCCGCCCGGCCACTCGTTCCGGCCGAACCGGGGCCGCAGGATGGCAACGACAGCGAAGAACGATCGCGGGGAGCGCAACGATGGCGGCGAAGATGACGGTGGTCACCCAGGACGCGCTGGGCGGCCCGGAGGTGCTGCGGACCGAGGAGCGGGAGCGTCCGGTACCCGGGCCGACCGAGGTGCTGGTCCGGGTGCACGCGGCGGGCATCAACCCGACCGACTTCAAGACCCGGGCCTTCGGCGGTCTGCTGCGCGCCGAGCCGCCGTTCGTGCTCGGCCACGACGTCTCGGGCGTGGTGGAGGCCGTCGGCGTCGGGGTGACGCTGTTCGAGCCGGGGGACGAGGTCTACGGGATGCTCGACTACCCGAACCTGCTCGGCGGGTACGGCGAGTACGTGACCGCCCCCGCCCGCCGTTTCGTGCCGAAGCCGGCCGCTCTCTCGCACGCCGAGGCCGCGGCCCTGCCGCTGGTCGCGCTGACCGCCTGGCAGGCGCTCACCGACCGGGCGGGGCTGCAGCCGGGCCAGCGGGTCCTGGTGCACGCGGCGGCCGGCGGAGTCGGGCATGTGGCGGTCCAACTCGCCAAGGCGCTCGGCGGGTACGTGATCGGTACGGCGAGCGCGGGCAAGCACGGGTTCGTCAAGGGCCTGGGCGCGGACGAGGTGATCGACTACACCGCCGTGGACTTCGCCTCGGCGGTCTCCGAGGTCGACGTGGTGCTCGACACGGTCGGCGACGACTACAGCGCCCGGTCGCTGCCGCTGGTGCGGGACGGCGGCACGCTGGTCTCGCTGGCAGGCTGGGCCGTGAACGAGGTGAAGCCGCAGGCCGCCGAGCGCGGCGTCTGGGCGGGCTTCCTGCTGGTCGAGCCGGACCGGGCGGCGTTGCTGGCCGTCAACGAGCTGGTGGCGGCCGGGAAGCTGCGGGTGGAGGTCAGCACCGTGCTGCCGCTGGCGGAGGCCGCGAAGGCGCACGAGCTGCTGGAGTCCGGCCGCACCGTGGGCAAGATCGTCCTTTCGGTCGCGGACTGACCTCGCCGGATCCGGCCGGCCCGGGGGCGTGCGCGCCGGGGAAGTGCTGCGCGCGCCCCCGAGTCCGACTGGCCTACTGTCAGGTAACCGGTTCTCCGTCGTTCGGATGAGTCGTTGTATCGGGTATGACGAACACGAACGGAACGCTTGCCCAGTTCGACTTCCAGGGCCAGGCGGTGAGGGTGGTCACGGTCGACGGCACGCAGTGGTGGATCGCGCGGGACGTCTGCGCTGTCCTTGAGATCGTCAACCCGACGCGGGCACTCGACGCGCTCGACGACGACGAAAAGGGTCTTCACAGTATGAAGACCCCTGGCGGTGACCAGCAGGTTTCCGTCATCAACGAGCCGGGGCTGTACTCACTGGTGCTCCGCTCGCGCAAGCCGCAGGCGAGGGCGTTCAAGCGCTGGATCACGCACGAGGTGATCCCTGCCATCCGCCGTACCGGCCGTTACGCCGTGGACGAGGACCCGATGCCGTCCGTGTCGCCGGAGACGATGCAGTTCTTCCGTCTGGTCGCGCATGCCGCCGCGGAGGCGTTCACCGCGGAGGCGCGGGCGGCGGCCCGGCGGGCGGAGAGCACGGTGACCGCGGCGGTCGAGGCGAACGGGCGGGCGATCGAGGGCCTGGACGAACGGATCGCGCGGCTGGTCGAGGCGGTCGGGGTCCAGGGGCGTGCCCTCGGGGTGCCGCCGCAGCGCGGCGGGGCCGGGGCGGCCGCGGACAGCTCGACGCCGGACGGGGAGCCGATCAGCCACCGCGTGATCCCCGAGGACGCGCTGAGCTTCGACGCGCTGGCCGAGCTGCTCGCCCTGGAGACGGGGTGGTCCGAGCTGAGCCGCGGCCGGCTCTTCGAGACCGCGCGGGATGCCGGCCTGCTGCGTCTGCTGACCCCGCCGTACAGCGGGTACACGCTCACCGATCCGCGGCTGGCGGTGCTGTTCCGGGTGCGCAGGATCAGCGGCGCCGCCACCGGCTGGCCGTGTGTGCACCACTACCAGCCGCTGGTGCTGCCGCAGGGCATGGCCATCATGCGTCAGCTGGTGCTGCAGGAGATCGACCGGGGTGTGCGGTAGAGCGTCGCCGGGAACGCCGGAGGGGGCCGTGCGGGTCGCACGGCCCCCTCGATGGCGCGGGTGTCAGTTGCCGCCCGGCTGTCCGTCGCCCGGCTTACCGGGCATGGTGAACAGCTGGATGCTGGTGTTGGCGTCGACCAGGTTGTTCGGTCCGGGGTTGGTGTTCATGACGATGTTGGTGTTGTCGCCGCCGGCGCCCGTGAACGTCCACTGCAGCCCGAGGCTCCGGAGAGCCGCGGTCGCGTCCTTGACGTTCTTGCCCTTGAGGTCCGGGATCTGGACCTTGTCGGCCTGCTTGAACACCGTGAGCGTGATCTTCGATCCCTTGGCGGCCTTGGAGTTGGCCGGAGGGTTCTGGCTGGCGACCGTGCCGACCTTCGTCGGGTCGGTGGCCGGCGTGGTCTTGATCTCGACGGTGAAGTTCTGTCCCTCGAGGGCGCTGGTGGCCGCGTCCTGCTGCTGGCCTACCACGTTCGGCACCGGGATCTTGCCCTGGCCCTGGGAGACCGTCAGGGTGATGGTGGCCCCGGCGGCGGCCTTGCCGGCGGTCGGGTTCTGCGAGATGACGCTGTCCTGCTGGACGCTGTCGTCGGTCTTGTAGACCGGGTTGGCGACGACGAAGCCGGCTTTCTGCAGGGTGCTGGTGGCCTCGGCGAGGGGCTTGCCGCTGACGTCGGGCAGGTCGACCGCGGCCGGGCCGGAGGAGAGCTGGACCTTGATCACCGTGCTGGTGTCGATCTGGGTGCCGGCCGCCGGGTCCTGGGTGCAGACCTGGTCCTTCTGGATCTTGGTGTCCGGGCAGGCGATCGGGTCCCCGGCCTGCACGGTCAGCGTCGAGCTCTGTGCCTTGGCCGCGTTCTGGGCCTCGGCCAGGGTCTTGCCGACCAGGGTCGGCGAGGTCGTCTTGCCACCCGCGTGGTCGCCCGTCTTGACCATGGCCTGGACCACGAAGAAGGCACCGACCAGCACCAGGACCGCCGCGACGGCCAGGATGATCCAGGAGGTGTTGTTCTTCTTCGGCGGCTCCTCGCGACGGCGACCGCCGCCCCCGTAGCCGTCGTCGTAGCCGCCTGCGCCGGTCCCGCCGTAGTTGTCCTCCTGCGGCGGGTAGCCGTAGCCGCCCTGCGCGTTGCCGACCTGCGGAAGCATGGTGGTGGGGCCGGCCGCGCCCTGCTGCGGGAGCAGGTTGGTCTGGCCGTACGGGTCGTACTGGCCGCCGTTCTGGTCGTAGCCGTAGCCCTGGGCGCCCATGCCGTAGGCGGCCTGCTGGGCGGCGGCGACCGGGAGGCCGTCGAGGAAGCGCTCGATGTCGTCGCGCATCTCGTCGGCGCTCTGGTAGCGGTAGTCCCGCTCCTTGGCGAGCGCCTTGAGCACGATGGCGTCGATCTCGGGGCGGACCTCGGGGTCGTACGCGGACGGCGGCTGGGCCTCCTCGCGGACGTGCTGGTACGCGACCGCGACCGGGGAGTCGCCGACGAACGGCGGCCGCACGGTGAGCAGCTCGTACAGCAGGCAGCCGGTCGAGTAGAGGTCGGAGCGGGCGTCGACGGTCTCGCCCTTGGCCTGCTCGGGGGAGAGGTACTGGGCGGTGCCGATGACGGCGGAGGTCTGCGTCATCGTCATGCCGGCGTCGCCCATCGCCCGGGCGATGCCGAAGTCCATGACCTTGACGTTGCCCTGCCGGGTGAGCATCACGTTGGCGGGCTTGATGTCGCGGTGGACGATGCCGGCCCGGTGCGAGTACTCCAGCGCCTGGAGGATGCCGATGGTCATCTCGAGCGCGCGCTCGGGCAGCAGCCGGCGCCCGGAGTGCAGCAGTTCGCGCAGGGTGGACCCCTCGACGTACTCCATCACGATGTACGGGATGGAGATGCCGTCGATGTAGTCCTCGCCGGTGTCGTACACGGCGACGATGGCGGGGTGGTTGAGCGAGGCCGCGGACTGTGCCTCGCGGCGGAAGCGGGCCTGGAAGGACGGGTCTCGGGCCATGTCGGCACGGAGGGTCTTCACGGCGACCGTACGGCCGAGCCGGGTGTCATGGGCGAGGTAGACCTCGGCCATGCCGCCGCGTCCGAGGACGCCGCCGAGCTCGTACCTGCCGCCGAGGCGACGAGGCTCTTCCATAGTTCCGACCCTCTCCCCCACCGGTTGGTGAGGATGTGACGTAGGTGTCCCCGCACGCTCTGTTGGACGCTGCCAGGTCCGCGCTGGTTTCGCGGTCCTGGCCCCCAGGCCTGGGCCGTGGGTGTGCGGCGGGCAGACCCGCTGCTTGCGGATACGCTACCGGGCCAACCTCGGGGAGCCGGAGGAGCCCGCCACCTGAGACCAGACCGGTATCGTCCGGGACCGTCCCATTGTGACAATCTCCGAGTAAAAGCGGGCGGAGTCGGGCCGACCCGATCAGGCCGGCCGCGGTCCTACTTGCCGAGGGCGGCCTC
This sequence comes from Kitasatospora sp. NBC_00374, assembly GCF_041434935.1. Taxonomy (NCBI): domain Bacteria; kingdom Bacillati; phylum Actinomycetota; class Actinomycetes; order Kitasatosporales; family Streptomycetaceae; genus Kitasatospora; species Kitasatospora sp. NBC_00374. Next base: position 4,446,841 of record NZ_CP107964.1, read on the forward strand.
CATCACGGCCTTGGCGATGGGCGCGGCGATGGCGCCGCCGCTGATCTCGTTGCGCTCGGTGGAGCCGTCCTCGACGACCACGGCGACCGCGACCTGCTTGCCGTCCGCGCCCTTGGCGTAGGACATGAACCAGGCGAACGGCAGGCCGCTGTTGTCCTGGCCATGCTGGGCGGTGCCGGTCTTGCCGCCCACCGTGGCGCCGTTGATCTTCGCCTTGGTGCCGGTGCCGTTCTGCACCACGCTCTCCATCAGCTGCTGGAGCTTCTGGGCGGTCTCGGGCTTGACCGCCTGGCTCAGCTGGTGCTCGGTGTGGTTGGAGATCACGTCGAGGTTGGCGGAGCGCTCCTGGGCGACCAGGTAGGGCTGCATCAGGCTGCCGTTGTTGCAGATGGCGGCGGCGACCATGGCCATCTGGAGCGGGGTGGCCCTGGTGTCGTGCTGGCCGATGGCGTCCATCGCGGTGCCGTCGGGCGCGGAGTTCGCGGGGAAGACGCTGGTGACGGCGCGGATCGGGGTGTCGAGCTTGCCGTTGTTGAAGCCGAACTTCTCCGCCTGCGCCCGCAGCTTGTCCTTGCCGAGGTCGGCGCCCATCTTGCCGAAGACGGTGTTGCAGGAGAGGTCCATGCCGTGCTTGACGGTGGCGTTCTCGCAGTCCTCCTTGTCGCTGGCGTTCTTCAGCGGGGTGGAGGTACCGGGCAGGATGAACGGGTTCGGGGTCTGGGTCGCGTCGTCGACGTTCTGGTACAGCCCGTTCTCGAACGCGGCCGCGGCGGTGACCAGCTTGAAGGTGGAGCCGGGCGGATAGGTCTCGCGCAGGGCCCGGTTCAGCATCGGCTTGTTCGGGTCGGCGTTGAGGTCCGTCCAGGCCTTGGAGTCCTCCTTGCCGCCGCCCGAGAAGGTGCTCGGGTCGTACGAGGGGGTGGAGACCAGGGCCAGGATCGCGCCGGTGCGCGGGTCGAGCGCGACCGCGGCGCCCTTGCGGTTGCCCAGGCCCTCGAAGGCGGCCTTCTGTGCCCTGGGGTCGATCGTGGTGACGACGTCGCCACCCTTCTTCTGCTCACCGGTGAGCATGTCGAGGGTGTTGCGGAAGAACAGCCGGGAGTCGGTGCCCGCCAGGACGCCGTCCTCCAGCTGCTCCAGCTGGCTGGTGCCGAAGGACTGCGAGGAGTAGCCGGTGACCGGGGCGTACATCGCGCCGTCGATCCAGCTGCGCTTGTACTTGTAGCGCAGGCCGTTGACGAAGTCGGAGTTGGTGACCGGCTTGTCCCCGGCGATGATGTTGCCGCGCGGGTAGGCGTACCGGTCGTACTTGTTCCGGTCGTTGTGCACGTTGCTCGCCCAGGCCTCGGCCTGGACGCCCTGCACCCAGTTGACCCGGACCATCAGGGCCAGGATCAGCACCAGGCAGAAGATCGAGACCCGGCGGATCGGCTTGTTCACGGGACGGGTCCCCTCCGGACTTCTGCGATCAGTGGGCGTGGCTCGGCCGATGGTGGCACAGCTTCGTGAGATTCAACCTCATGCATCACCACGGCTTTCAGGGCCGGGTCGGTTCCGGGCCGGGGGCCGGCTCGGTGGCCGGTTCGGCGGCGGGGCGGCGCGCGGTGTCGCTGATCTTCAGCAGGATGGCGATCAGCGCCCAGTTGGCGACCACCGAGGATCCGCCCTGGGCCAGGAACGGCATGGTCATACCGGTCAGCGGGATCAGGCCGGTGACACCGCCGGCCACCACGAAGACCTGCAGGGCGAACGCCGAGGACAGACCGACCGCGAGCAGCTTGCCGAACGGGTCGCGAGCGGCGACGGCGGTGCGCAGACCGCGCTGCACGATCAGCCCGTACAGCACGAAGACCGCCATCATGCCGGTCAGTCCGAGCTCCTCGCCGAACGAGCCGAGGATGAAGTCGCTCTTGGCGGCGAACTGGATCAGCCAGGAGCGGCCCTGGCCGAGGCCCGTGCCGGTGACCCCGCCGGTCCCGAAGGACATCAGGGTCTGGCCGATCTGCTCGCTGGTGCCCTTGGGCGGCGGCTCCTGGAAGGCGGCCATCGGGTCGAGCCAGGAGTTGATGCGGGTCCTGACGTGCGGCTCGGCGGTGGCCACCACGGTCGCGCCGCCGACCGACATCACCAGACCGAAGACGATCCAGCTGGTCCGCTCGGTGGCGACGTAGAGCATCACCACGAACAGGCCGAAGAACAGGAACGAGGAGCCGAGGTCGGTCTCGAAGACGAGGATCAGGATCGACAGCAGCCAGACCACGATGATCGGCCCGAGGTCGCGTCCGCGCGGCAGGTACAGGCCCATGAAACGCCGGCTGGCCAGCGCCAGGGCGTCCCGCTTGACCATCAGGAAGCCGGCGAAGAACACCGTCAGGATGATCTTGGCGAACTCGCCGGGCTGGATCGAGAAGCTGCCGATGTGGATCCAGATCTTGGCGCCGAAGTCCCCGTCCCGGGCCGGGAAGAACGCCGGGGCGGCCAGCAGGACCAGCGCCACCACCATCGAGATGTAGGTGTACCGCTGGAGGATCCGGTGGTCCTTGAGCAGCAGCATCACCCCGATGAACAGCGCGATGCCGAGGCCGGACCACATCAGCTGGTTGGCCGCCGCCGGGAAGTTGGCGGCCAGCAGGCTGCCGGCCTTGTCCAGCCGCCAGATCATCACCAGCCCGAGGCCGTTCAGCAGCGTCGCCAGCGGCAGCAGCAGGGGGTCGGCGTACGGCGCGAAGCGGCGCATCACCAGGTGGGCGACGAGCGCGAGGGCGCCCATGCCGAGGCCGTACTCGAGCATGCCGGCGGGCAGCCGCTTGTCGAGCGCGAGGCCGACGTTGGCGTACGCGGCCATCGGCACCAGCACCGCGAAGGCCAGCATGACCAGCTCGGTGTTGCGCCGGTTGGGCGTGCCCTGCGGGGTGATGGTGGTGGTGGCCCGCCGTCGGCCCGGTTCGGTACCGCTGTTGTTCCTGCTCAGGTCAAAGGTGCTCACGTGACGGCCGCTCCCCGACGGCTGATGGACCCCTGCGGGGTCACTACTGGGTCGGGCAGGAGGTGGCCAGGCGCTGCTCCTGCTCGGTGAGGGGCGCGGTACCCCCCGGAGTGGTCGAGTCGGTGGTGGCAGGGTCGGTGGTGGTCGGGGGGACGGCCGGCTTGGCGCCGGCGGCGACCTTCTTGCAGACCGCGGTCTGCTCTCCGAGTCGCTTCACCTGGTCCTCGGCGTCGCCCAGGCTCTTGGCCTGGATCGTCTTGGAGACCTGGGTGCGCTGGTACGTCGGCAGGAACTTGAGCTCGATGTCGCCGTACTTCTGGTGCACCGAGGAGAGGTTCAGGCCGGCCAGGTTCTGGTTGATGCCCTGGTAGACCGCGACGGACTCCCCGTCGGCGCCGACGTAGTACTGGTCCTGGGTCCACCGGTAGCCGAACCAGGCGCCGGCGCCCAGCAGACCGAGGGTGGTGGCCACGGCGATCGAGATCTTGAGGCCGCGGCGCCGCCGACGACGGCGCCCACGCCCCTCGCCCTCGTAGCCGTCCTCCTCGGCGTCCTCGTACGCGCCGTACGGCTCCCCGTAGCCGCCCTCGCCGGCCTCGCCGTAGCTCCCGTCGTCGTACCCCTCGGCGGGGCCGAAGCCGGGTGCCTGGCCGTCGTAGCCGCTGGCGGGGCCGAAGGCGCCCTGCGGCGGCTGCGGACGGCCGAGGCCGGCGGCGCGACCGGCCGGGGTGTTCAGCAGGTTCGGGTCGGTGGACTGGTGCGGCTGCGCCTCGGCGACCGCGCCGACCACCACCGGGAAGTCGGCCAGCTGGCCGCTCAGGGTGTCGGTGGCGCCGACGTCGATGACGTCCGCGACGATGCAGGTGATGTTGTCGGGGCCGCCGCCGCGCAGGGCCAGCTCGATCAGGGCCTGGACGGTCTGCTGCGGGGCGTAGAAGCTCCCGAGCGTCTCCTCCAGGGTCTGGTGGCTGACCGGCCCGGACAGGCCGTCGGAGCAGATCAGGTAGCGGTCGCCGGCCCGGACCTCGCGGATCGACAGATCGGGCTCGACCTGGCCGCGGCCGTCCAGCGCGCGCATCAGCAGCGAGCGCTGGGGGTGGGTCTCGGCCTCCTCCGGGGTGATCCGGCCCTCGTCCACCAGCCGCTGCACCCAGGTGTGGTCCTGGGTGATCTGGCTGAGCGAGCCGTCCCGCAGCAGGTACGCGCGGGAGTCGCCGATGTGCACCAGGCCCATCCGCTGGCCGGTCCACAGCATCGCGGTGAGGGTGCAGCCCATGCCCTCGAGCTGCGGGTCCTCCTCGACCATCTGCCGGAGCCGGTCGTTGGCGGTCTGCACCGCGTCGTTCAGCAGGGTGAGCAGGTCGGCACCGGGCACGTCCTCGTCCAGCCGGACGATGGAGCCGAGGACCTCGGAGGAGGCGACCTCACCGGCTGCCGCACCGCCCATGCCGTCGGCCACGGCGAGGAGGCGGGGCCCGGCGTAGCCGGAGTCCTCGTTCCCCTCGCGGATCAAGCCCTTGTGGGACCCGGCGGCGAAGCGCAGCACGAGACTCATGCGGTCCCTACCCTCCTCTGGGTGGACGGGGTGCTGTCCCTCATGCGCTGACTACTTCCGCAGCTCGATGACGGTCCGGCCGATACGGATCGGCATCCCGGGCTGGAGCGGCTGCGGCGTGGTCAGCCGCTGCCGGTCCAGATAGGTGCCGTTGGTGGAGCCTAGATCCTCGACCGTCCACTGCCCAGTCTGATCGGGGTAGATCCTGGCATGCCGGGAGGACGCGTAGTCGTCGTCGAGCACGATCGTGGAGTCGTGCGCGCGGCCCAGGGTGATGGTCTGGCCCTGCAGGGCCACGGTGGTGCCGGCCAGTGAGCCCTGCACCACGACCAGGTGGGTGGGGGCGCCGCGGCGCTGGCGCGGCTGCGCCTGGGTGGCGGTCTGCTGGCTCTGCTGCGGCCTGTTCGGGGCACCCGCCGGGGCGGCGGCGGCCCGCCGCGCGGAGCGCGGATTGACCTTGGTGCCGAACAGATCGCTGCGGATGACCTGCACCGCGACGATGACGAACAGCCACAGCACGGCAAGGAAGCCCAGCCGCATGACCGTCAGGGTCAGATCTGACATAGGTGGCCCGCTCTACCCTTCGACCTGTCGGTAGACGATGGTGGTGGACCCCAGAACGATTCGGGAGCCGTCGCGGAGCGTAGCGCGCTGGGTGTGCTGTCCGTCCACCACGATGCCGTTGGTCGAGCCGAGGTCGAGCACCATCGCGGGTGTCCCGGGCCGGATCTCGGCATGCTTGCGGGACACTCCGGGGTCGTCGATCCGCACGTCGGCCTCGGTCGAGCGGCCCAGTACCAGGGCGTTCCCGGTGATCTGGTGCCGGTTGCCGTTGACCTCGATCCAGCGGCGGGTGTTGGCGCCGCTGTGGCCCGCGCCGGGGAACGGGCGCACGTTGCCGCCGCCCATCGCGGGCGGTGCCGGAGGCATCGCGGGCGGAGCGGCCGGCGGGGCCGGCGTGCCGTACGGGGCCGGCGTGCCGTACGGGGCCGGCGTGCCGTACGGGGCCGCGCCGGGCTGCTGCCACGGTGCGCCGGGGGCCGGCGGGGTCGGCGGCCGGCCGTAGCCCTGCGGGCTCTGCGGCGGGGCCGCCTGCTGCTGCGGTTCCTCGGCGGCCAGGGTGCGGCTGCGCACCCGGTACAGGCCGGTGTCCAGGTCGTCGGCCTTCTCAAGGCTCACCTGGAGCGGGCCCATGAAGCTGTAGCGCTGGGCCTCGGCGTACTCGCGAACCATGCCGGCCAGCTCCTTGCCGAGCTGTCCGGCGTACGGGCTGAGCCGCTCGTGGTCGTGCGGGCTGAGCTCGACGATGAAGTCGTTGGGCACGACGGTTCGGTCGCGGTTCCAGATGGTCGCATTGTTGTCGCACTCACGCTGGAGCGCGCCGGCGATCTCCACCGGCTGGACCTCGGACTTGAACACCTTGGCGAAGGTGCCGTTCACGAGACCCTCGAGCCGCTGCTCGAACTTCTTCAGGACTCCCACGGGGCACCCCCTTCCAGGGCGTTGGTTCGGCCGGGGGCCGCCGTTGGAGGCGTGCCGCATCGGGCCGATGGCGGTTTTCCGTACTGATCGTATCCACGCCGGGCCCGTCCGTACGGTTCCCCCGGCATGTGGTGCCCCTGGGTGAGCCCCGGCACACACCTCCATCGGTGGTCCCGGCAAGCGAGGGCTACCCCTTCCGGGGGCTGCCAACCCTTCGACCACCCGTTCGTTGGCGCCCGTCCGGGCGGCCGCCGGAAAGGGATTTCGGGCTACCCCGCAGGCCGTGCTAATGTTTTCCACGTCGGAAGGGGCGCCCCGAAAGGGAGCCGGGCCGGAAGACCGGGAAGGACCGAGAGGTCCGGAACGGATCTGAAGATCGGGTAGCATCTACGGCAACACCCATGCGCGGGTGGCGGAATAGGCAGACGCGCTGGATTCAGGTTCCAGTGCCCGAAAGGGCGTGGGGGTTCAACTCCCCCCTCGCGCACCACTGAGGCCGGTCGGATTAACTCCGACCGGCCTCTTTGTTTTGTCCGGCGGCAGTCTGTCCGGCCACGGTGTTTCTTGGTCACGGTCTTCCCGGTCACGGTCTTCCCGGCGGTGTTCCGTCCGGCCACGGCCGGACGGAACTACTCGGCGGCGGGGAGTTCGGCGCGGACGGTGAAGCCGCCGTCCGGGGCGGGGTCGGCGGTCAGGGTGCCGCCGAGCAGCTGGGCGCGTTCGCGCAGGCCGACCAGGCCGTGGCCGCCACCGGGCAGATGGTCGGGCAGGGCGCTGCCGGGGCCGAGCGGGGGAGGTCCGTTGTGCACCTCGACCAGCAGCCGGGCGCCGTGGGAGTCGAGGCTGACGCTGACCTCGGCACCGGGGGCGTGCTTGCGGATGTTGGTGAGCGCCTCCTGGACCGTGCGGTACGCGGCCCGCTCCACGGCTTCCGGCCAGGCCCGGGGGCCCGGGGCGAGGGCGGTGGTGACGGGCAGCCCGCTGCCCTCGATCAGGCGCGGCAGGTCGGCCAGCCGGGGCTGCGGGGCGAGCGGCTCGTCCCGCCGGGCGCTCGCGGCCCGGAGCACGCCGACCATCTGGCGCAGTTCCTCCAGGGTGCGCACGGACAGCTCACGGATGGTCCTGGCGGTCTCCTTGGCGACCGGGTCGGCGGTGGAGACCTGGAGCGCACCGGCCTGAATGGAGATCAGGCTGACCTGGTGCGAGACCACGTCGTGCATCTCACGGGCCAGCCGGGCGCGCTCCGAGCCGAGCACCCGCTCGGCCAGCAGCCGGCTCTCCCGCTGCTGGCCCTCGGTCAACTGGACGATGCGTTCGGCGAGTTCACGCCTGGTGCGGGCGAGCAGCCCGAGTGCGGCGGGCCCGGCGGCGAGCATGGCGCTCTCGATGGCGTTCAGCGCGGTGTCCCGGCCCAGCTCGAACATCTCGTCGACGATGGGCCAGTGGAAGTACTCGACCAGGGCGAACAGGGTGGCCCAGAAGGCGGTGACCCGCACGTTCGCGCGGTGTGCGGCGACCGAGTAGAGCGCCGTCATCGGGGCGATCCAGATGTACTCGAAGTAGGCGCCGGGGAGGGTGAGCATCAGCGTCAGCACCGGGAAGCGCAGGCGCAGCAGCAGGGCGAGCACGGCGATCGCCGAGAGCACCACCTCCCACCAGGTGCTGCCCTTGCCGACCAGGACCGCGTCGACGGCGGCCGGCACCATCGGTACCAGCAGGGCGGCCCGTCGGCCGGTGGCCCAGGCGGGCAGGGATCTGCCTGCGGCGGCCATCAGCCGGGCTGCCCGGGCGCGCGGACCAGCCCGGCCCGGTGGGCGATCACGGCGGCCTGGACGCGGTTGGCCGCGCCGAGCTTGCCGAGGATGGCGCTGATGTGGTCCTTGACGGTGCCGGTGCCGAGGAACAACCGGTCGGCGATCTCGGCGTTGGACAGGCCCTCGCCGAGCAGGGCGAGGACGTCGAGCTCGCGGCCGGTGAGCTGACGGGCGAGGCCGGCCGCCTCGGTGTCGGGGGCGCCGCCCTCCACGTAGCCGTTGATCACGCTCTGGGTGACGGTGGGGGAGAGCACGCTGCCGCCGGCGGCCAGCACCCGGACGGCGTGCACCAGCTGGTCGGGGGCGGTGTCCTTGAGCAGGAAGCCGGCCGCCCCGGTCCGCAGCGCGGTGCCGATGTACTCGTCGGTGTCGAAGGTGGTGAGCATGGCGACGGCCGGCGGGTCGGGCAGGGCGCGCAGTCGGCGCAGCACGGTGATCCCGTCCAGGTCGGGCATCCGGATGTCGAGCAGCACGACCTGCGGGGCGAGCGCGGTGACCTGCTCCTCGGCCTGGCCGCCCGAGCAGCTGCCGACCACCTCCAAGTCCGGGGCCGAGCCGACGATCAGGCCGAGACCGGAGCGGACCAGCACCTCGTCGTCCACGATCAGGACGCGGATGGTCGACATGGTCGCTCCTCTTCTCGGTGGGCTGCTGCGTCGCAGGCTGCTTCGAGGGTATTCGAGCGTAGGCGCAGGCCGTGGCCGGTGGCCCGGCAGGCGGTCGGATGGTACCCCCGCCGATCGGCGGGGGTCGGAATCCGCTACCGGATTCACGTAATTCTCATCCGGGGTGGGCCACGATGGTAAGCGATGGGCCCCTGTCGCGGGCCGATGGGCGCCCCGGCCGAATCGGGCCCGGGTTGAGCCCCCTGCGGGTGTCGTGCGGATGCGTGCCCCTGTCCGATCGCTTGGAATTGGAGCTGTGTCCACTGTGAAGACGGCCCCGTCCGCCGGCTCTGCCGCACAGATCGCCGACCCCGGGCCGATGGCACCGTGGCGCGGCCGCGGCGCCGCGGCGACGGTCTGGTACCTGCGACTGATGGCCCTGCTCAACCTGGTGGCGGTGCTCGCGGTGCCGTTCCGCGAGCAGGTGCGCACCCACAACGAGGGCGAGTACTTCACGCCCTATCTGGTGACGGCGGGTCTGAGCACGGTGGTGCTCTCGATGTTCCTGGCGGTGGCGATGCGGCGGCGCAAGCGGGCCGCCTGGATCTTCAACACCGCGCTGGCCGGGCTGTTCTTCGTGGCGTACCTGGTGCTGATGCTGGTCCCCGGCGGGCACTTCGCCGACCACCCGCTGAACTACTTCTCCACGGTGACCACCGGTCTGTTCGTGGTGGCCCTGCTGCTCGGCCGGCGGGAATTCACCTCCAAGGGCGACCGCTCGAATCCGAAGACGGCGGTGGCGACCTTCCTCGCCGGCCTGCTGTTCGGCGGCGGCGTCGGTTCGGTGCTGGTGGCGGCCACCAACACGATTCCGGGCGCCGACTTCGGCGACCGTTTCGTCTACTCGATCGCCCGGATGGTCACCGTCACCCCGTCCGAGCACGTGGCCGGTGTGATCTCCGTGCCGACCTGGGTGAACGCCTTCATCAACGCGATGAGCGCGGTGCTCTTCCTGCTGGTGCTGTACGTGGCGTTCCGCAGCCCGCGCGGCCAGGAGCTGCTGAGCGCCGAGGACGAGGCCCGGCTGCGGGGCCTGTTGGACCGTCAGGGCGAGCGGGACTCGCTGGGGTACTTCGCGCTGCGCCGGGACAAGGCGGTGGTGTTCTCGCCGAGCGGCAAGGCGGCGGTCGCCTACCGGGTGCTGGGCGGGGTCTCGCTGGCCTCGGGCGATCCGATCGGCGACCCGGAGGCCTGGCCGGGGGCGATCGAGGCCTGGCTGGGGGAGGCCCGGGAGCACGCCTGGGTGCCGGCGGTGATGGGTGCCTCCGAGGAGGCCGGGGTGATCTACGCCCGGCACGGGCTGGACGCGCTGGAGCTGGGCGACGAGGCGATCGTCGAGTTGGACGAGTTTTCGCTGGACGGCCGCGCGATGCGGGTGGTCCGGCAGGCGTACAACCGGGTGAAGCGGGCCGGGTACACCGTCCGGATCCGGCGGCACGAGGACATTCCCGAGGCGGAGATGGCCTCGCTGGTGGAGCGGGCCGACCACTGGCGCGACGGTGCCACCGAGCGGGGCTTCTCGATGGCGCTGGGCCGCCTCGGCGACCCGGACGACGGGCGCTGCGTGATGCTGGAGTGCCATGACGGCGACGGTGAGCTGCGGGCGCTGCTGAGCTTCGTGCCGTGGGGGCGCGACGGTCTCTCCCTGGATCTGATGCGCCGCGACCGGGACAGCGAGAACGGCCTGATGGAATTCATGGTGATCGAGCTGCTGCAACGGGCCGCGGAGGTCGGGCTGGCCCGGGTGTCGTTGAACTTCGCGATGTTCCGGTCGGTATTCGAGCGGGGCTCGAAGCTCGGTGCCGGCCCGGTTCTGCGGTTGTGGCGTTCGGTGCTGGGATTCTTCTCCCGCTGGTGGCAGATCGAGTCCCTCTATCGGGCCAATGCGAAGTATCGCCCGATCTGGGAGCCCCGCTATCTGCTGTTCGAGAAGAGCAGTGAGATCCCGCGTATCGGAATCGCGAGTGCGCGGGCCGAGGGCTTCATCACCGTTCCGAGCCTCCCCGCGCTGTTCCGTCGTCGGCATGTCGGGGCGGCGGCCGCGGCCGCAGCTCCGAAGGCGTAGTCGGCGGAACGGCACGGGGTCGGGTGATCCCTCCGCCGGGGGGCGGAGGGAATCCCGAGGGTGGAGACGGCGGGGCCGATCGGGGGGTCCGTCGGGGGCGAATGGGGGAGCGTGTCCGACCTGAGGATGACAGCGGTTCGCCACTTGTGGTGATGCCTTCGGTTTAGCCGCTGCTTACCGTAGATGTAGTGCTCGAACCAAGACTTGGTTCGGGCGGTGCAGCCTCAGTGTCGGGGTTTTCTGGAACGCGAACGGGGAGCGGGTCGGCTGTGAGGGAATTTACCCACGCGGGGGGCGTGCGAAAGGGGCTTCCGGCGATTGTCGGGCGGGCCGCTGTCGCCGAATGGGGAGTCCTGTTCGCGGTGGTCAGGGCACATGTGCGGCGCAGGCGGTTCCTCTCGGTTCCGCTGGCCACCGTGGCGACCCTGTTGATCCTGCTCTTCAGCGTGGTGCAGCACCTGCCCGGCGGGGCGAAGTTCGTCTCCGGGATCGGCGTGGTCAAGGCCTCGCTGCCGCTGGACGTGTCGCTGCTGCGCACGCCGCTCTCGCTGTACGTGCCGGCGCTGGACCTGCCGGTCTGGGGGGCGCTGGCGCAGGTGTTCGTGGTGTTCGGGCTGGCCGAGATCGTGCTGGGGCGCCGGCTGACGCTGGTGGTCGCCTATGTCTGCACCCTGGCCGGGACGCTGTTCGCTCGGGTCGGGGTGGCGATCGGCCCGGACCACCTGTTCGGCTTCCCGCAGTGGGTGGCGCACGTCCGCGACACCGGGCCCTCGGCCGCGGTGGTGGCGCTGTCGGTCTGCATCGCGTTCCGCACCCGGGCCTGGTGGACGGGCGGCACCGTGGCGATGGTGATGGTGGTGGAGGCGGTCCTGCTGCCCAACCTGGCCGGGCTGGAGCATGTGGTGGCGCTGCTGACGGCCGCTCTGATCGCCGCGGCGCTGGAGGTCTTCGGGGACTTCTGGCCGCGGGTGCTGGCCGGGGTGGGCGCCGCCGCCTCGGTCGCCACCGAGGCGGCCCGGCGTACCCCGGCGGGCGCGCTCGGCCGGTAGGGCCCGGACGGTACCGCGGCCGGTGGGCCCGGCCGCGGTTCAGCTGCGCGGCAGGGCCATCTCGAACCAGACCACCTTGCCGACCGCCTTGCGGGCGGTGCCCCAGCGCTCGGCGAGCTTGCTCACCAGGTTGAGCCCGCGCCCGTTCTCGTCCATCGACTCGGCGGGCTCCAGCGAGGGCAGGTTGTGGTTGTCGTCGCTGACCTCGACCAGCAGTTTGTCCACCCGGATCAGCTGCAGTTGGACGTCGGCGCGGGCCACCCGGACGGCGTTCGTGACCAGCTCGCTGACCAGCAGCTCCACGGTGTCGGTGAGCGCGGTCAACTGCCAGACGGCGAGCTGTTCGCGGACCAGCCGGCGGGCCCGGCGGACCTCGGTCTGGTCGACCGTCAGCCGCCAGGTGGCGACCTCGGTCGGCGGGACGCCGTCGAACCGGGCGACCAGCAGGGCGACGTCGTCCTTGCGGTCGTCCGTGTGCAGCCGCTCCAGGACGGTGTCGCAGGCCTCCTCGGGGGACTTCTTCGGGTCGATCAGGTTGCCGCAGAGCGCGGCCAGCCCCTCCCCTATGTCGCCGCCCCGGACCTCGACCAGCCCGTCGGTGCAGAGCACCAGCATCGAGCCGTCCCGGACGGTGATCTTCTTGGCCACGAACGGCACCCCGCCGACGCCGATCGGCGCGCCCTCCGGGATCTCCAGCAGCTCGCCGCGCCCGTCCGGGTGCACCAGGACGGGTGGCACATGGCCGGCACTGGCCAGCTCGCAGGTCCGGTTGATCGGGTCGTAGACCGCGTACAGGCAGGTGGCCAGGTGGTCGTCGCCCAGTTTGTGGGCCAGGTTGTCCAGGTGGCGCAGCAGCTGGCCGGGCGGCAGGTCGAGGGCGGCGAGGGTCTGCATGGCGGTACGGAAGCGGCCCATCGCGGCGGCCGAGTGCAGGCCGTGGCCCATCACGTCGCCGACCACCAGGGCGACCCGGCTGCCGGGCAGCTGGATCGCGTCGAACCAGTCGCCGCCGACCTCGGCCTTCGGGTCGCCCGGCAGGTAGCGGTGGGCCACCTGGACACCGGGGATCTTCGGCGGGCGGGTCGGGATCATCGATCGCTGCAGGGTGGTGGCGACCTTGGACTCGGCACGGTGCAGCCGGGCGTTGTCCAGCGAGAGGGCGGCCCGGGCGGCGAGTTCCCTGAGGGTGTCGGCGTCGGCCTTGGTGAAGGGGCCGCGGTCGGCCAGGCGCAGCAGCTTGAGGATGCCGAGGACGGTGCCGCGGGCGGACAGCGGCAGCACCAGCATGGAGCGGTCGACCACCAGCGGGACCAGCTCGGGCCCGCCGAGCGAGGCCGCGTACTCGACCGCGACGTCCGGTGTGATCACCGGGACCAGTACCGGCTTGTTCTCCTGCAGGGCGAGGCCCGGCGGGGTCGAGCGGGGCATGGCCAGCAGGCGGCCCTCGTCCAGGACGTGGTTCCAGTTCCCGGAGCCGGCGTTGAACACCCGGGCCACCCGGCGCAGCATGGTGGAGTCGTCCGGCCGGTCGCGGGGCAGCTCGGAGTCGGAGATCAGTCCGTCCAGGAGGTCGACACAGGCGAAGTCGGCGACCCGGGGGACCAGGACGTCGCACAGCTCCCGGGCGGTGGTGTCCAGGTCGAGGGTGGTGCCGACCCGGCCGCCGACCTCGCTCAGCAGGGCCAGCTGGTCGCCGTCCGGGGTGCCCCGGACCACCTCGACGCCGTCCACCGGCTCGGCGGGCGTGGGTGGCCGACCGGGGAGCTCGGCGTCGCGGACGGGCAGGCGGCCGTTGACTGCGGGCTCGATGGTGGGGCCTCCCGGATCGGTGTCGTCGCCGGTGCCGACCGCGTCGCGCTGGCCGGGGATGGTGCTGCCGAGGGCCCGACCGCCGTCGTCGCCCGTGGCGTCCTGCAGTCCGAGGATCCGGCGGCCGTTCGGTCCGGGGGCGGTGGTGCCGTCGGGGGCGCCGTCCCCGGTCGGCCCGGCGGGCTCGGCGGCGGTGGCGCGTCCGACGCCGGGCCGGTCCGGTTCGGGCGGCCGGCGGGTGGCTCTGGGCTGGGCGGCTCGCTGCTGCGGGGTGGGGTAGCGGCGGCCGATCCCGGCGGCGAGCCGGGCGGTGCCGGTGACCGAGGCCTGGTACGGCATGACCGGGAGCAGGGTGGCCGAGTCGACCCACAGGGCGGGCAGTCCGGCCGTGACCAGCTGGGCGAGCAGCCGCTGCCGGCGCTCGGCGGATCCCTTGGGCAGCAGTGACTCCAGCGCGGCCGCGCCCTGCGCGGCGCCGGGGGCGAACGCGGCCGCCACCCGCAGCGGGCGCCCGGGGGCGGTGGGTGCGGCCGCGTACGGCAGCAGCCGCTCGCCGAGGGCGATCCGCAGCCCGGTGGTGCGCAGCGGGCGGGCGTCGGTGGCGAGTACCAGCAGGCCGCGGCCGCCCGGTTCGATCAGCGGGTAGGCCCACCAGAGGATGTCCCGCAGCCGGTCCTCGCGGTCGCTGACCGCCATCGCGCCGGCCCACGGGGTGTCCAGCTGGGTCAGGTCGTCGAGGGTGGCGAAGGCGTCGCAGCGGCGCCCGGTGGCGGAGGGGTGCGGGCCGGCCGTCTCCGGCCGGGGCTCGACGGCGGGCAGCAGCCCGATCGCGTTGCGCCCGCAGGCGACCTCGGCCCGGTGTCCGAACAGTTCCTCGGCCGCGCGGTCCCACTGGGCGATCCGGCCGTCCGGGTCGACCAGCACCGAGGCGACCCGCAGCAGCGCCACGACCCCCGCGGGGTGGGCGCCGGTGGCGGCCGGGCCGCCGGAGGGCAGCGGCGGCTCGGCTCCTGGATTCGGTGTGGAGTTGGGCTCGTCCACCATGGATTCGGTCTGCTCCCGCCTGGCCGCTGTGCCGTGCGACGGCCCCGCTGTGATGGGGGCGGCGTGCTGGGCTTACTGGTCTTCGGCCGCTCCTGCCTGTCCTGCTGCACCCGTGCCCGGTGTGTCGTACCGCCGACCGTTCGGCACTCGTCCGTACGTGCGGTGCGACCCGGTGCGTCCTCCAGCGAAGCACGGACCGGCCCGGGTCCGACAGCGAATCGAGGAGATTCGTCAGTATCAGTTGCGTGTCACGCATTGTGCGCCGGTGGGAGCTTCCGGTTCACCCGTTCGCTGCGGCGGTTCGGCGGGCCGAGGCCCCGGTAGGGTGGCAGGCCGGACCCAGGTCGACCGGACGAAGGCGAGCAGGTGAGCACGGAGAGCCCGGCGCGGTGGAGTGACCCGGAGCGGGAGCGGCTGGAGGAGCTGGTGGCTGCCACCGAGCTGGCCTGGCTGACCCTCGAGGTCGACGTGGAGACCCTGCGGGTCGAGATCGACAACTTCGCGCTCGTCCACCACCAGCTGCTCGGCCCGCTGTACGCGAGCCTGGACGAGCTGGACGCGCTGATCGCCGAGGCGGTCGCGGCCCGGACCGGTGACCCGGAGGATCTGCGCCGGGCGGTCGAGGCCAGGGCACGGGTCGAGCCGCCGGCCGACCCCGAGCTGGGCGAGAGCCTGCGCGAGGTGGAGCCGGAGCCGACCCGCAAGGTCCGTCCGGACCGCGAGGCCCAGCGGGTCTACCGCGAGCTGGCCCGCCGGGCACACCCCGACCTCGCCACCGACCCGGCCGAGCAGGAGCGCCGCTCGGCCTTCATCGCCCGGGTGAACGACGCCTACGCGCACGGCGACACCACCGCGCTGGAGCAGCTGGCCGAGGAGTGGTCCACCGACCCCGACGCCGCGCCCGCCGCCGACGCCGCGGAGCGTCCCGACTGGCTGCGCCAGCGGCTGGAGTGGCTGACCGGCAAGATCGGGCAGCTGGCCACCGAGCAGGTCCGGCTGGAGCGCACCGCCATGGGCGAGCTGCTGCTGCTGGCCCCGCACGAGCCGGAGCGGCTGCTGGAGGAGCTGGCCGAGAGCCTGCTCGCCCGGGCCGCCGAACAGCGGGCCGAGTTGGAGCGGCTGCTCGGCGACGCCGGTCACAATGGTGACGGCCAACCCCGTGAATCCCAGGAGAATCCGACGATGTCCGCTCAGCACATCCCCACCACCGACGCCGCCTCGGTGCCCGTCGACGCCCTCCTGCTCGACGTCCGCGAGCAGGACGAGTGGGACGCCGGCCACGTCGACGGCGCGCTGCACATCCCGATCGGCCAGGTGATCGCCCGCCTGGACGAGCTGCCGGCCGAGAAGCTGTACGTGCTGTGCCGGGTCGGCGGCCGGTCCGCGCAGGTCGTCCAGTACCTGGTCGCGCAGGGCCGGGAGGCGGTCAACGTGGACGGCGGCATGTTCGCCTGGGAGTCCGCCGGCCGTCCGATGACCGGCACCGACGGCCGGGACGCCTTCGTGCTCTGAGCCCGCGGGCCCCGGGCTGCGCGGGGATCCCCCTGTCGCGGGCGGGCCCGGTTGGGGCAGGATGACCGGGCAGCAGCACCGGTGACCGTGGGAGGAGAGGGCCGTGCGCGTCTGGTCCACCCCCGCCCTGGCGGTGATCTGCCTGTCCGGGGCCGCGCTGCTGGGCGGCACCGGGCTCTTCCTCGGGGCGCTCTTCCTGCACGCGGCGCCCGCCAACGCCCTCTCCCAGGAGTACCGGCAGGAGCTGGACGCGGTGGTGTACCCCGAGTTCGAGCAGAACTGGAAGCTGTTCGCGCCCAACCCCCTGCAGCAGAACATCACCGCAGACGCCCGGGTGCAGACGATCGCCGACGACGGCGAGGTGCACACCCGGGACTGGGCCGCGCTGACCGCCCAGGACATCGCCGCGATCCGGGGCAACCCGGCCCCCAGCCACCTCGACCAGAACATGCTGCGCCGGGCCCTGGACTTCTACCAGTCCACCCACCCGACCCAGGACGGCAGCACCGGCAACGGGCCGCGCGGCGAGCTCGCCGAGGAGTACCTCAAGCGGATCGCGCTGCAGCGACTGGGCCGCACGGTGGGCGGGGAGCGGGTCCTGCAGATCCAGTTCCGGATCGGCTCGGCCACCGTCGCGCCGCCGGCCTGGAGCCGCGAGCAGGCCGACACCGGGGTGCAGTACCAGGACCTGCCCTGGTGGCCGGTGGCCGAGGACGACTTCCGGGGGCTGGCGTGAGCGGCCCGATACCCGACCGGGAGACGGAGCGTCAGCTGCTCGTCGGCATCCCCCCGCAGGCCGCGCGGGAGCACGGCGCCGACGGGGGCGCGGATCCCGCGGCGGCACGGTCCGCGCCTCCGCCGACCCGGTTCGAGCGGCTCTTCGACGCCTTCACCGCCCGGACCTGGCTCCCCCGCCAGGCCGCCGTGGTGCGGATCGGCACCGCGCTGGCCTGGGGCGGCTTCCTGCTGCGCGAGTGGCCGAACCGCCGCGAGCTGTACGGCGACCGCTCCCCGTGGTCGGCCGCACTGGCCGACCGGCTGCTCGGCGAGACCCACGCCTTCACCGTGCTCGCCTGGTCGGACTCGCACCTGTGGTTCGAGCTGGTCTACCACCTGGGCATCCTGGCCGCCGTCCTGCTCGGGCTCGGCTGGCGGACCAGGGCGAGCAGCCTGCTGTTCGCGGTCACCGCCGTCTCACTGCAGAACCGCAACGTGCTGGTCGGCGACGGCGGCGACAACGTCGTCCACCTGATGGCGATCTACCTGCTGCTGGTGCGCTGCGGCCGGGCCTGGTCGCTGGACGCCCGCCGGGCCCGGCGCCGGCCGCCGCGCGGGCCGGTCGGGGAGCCGCGGGCGGTGCTGGACGCGCTGGCCACCATGCTGCACAACTGCGGTCTGCTGGTGATCGCGGGCCAGGTGGTGCTGATCTACTCCACGGCCGGCTGGTACAAGGTGCAGGGCTCGCGCTGGCAGGACGGCACCGCGCTGCACTACCCGCTGCACCTGGACTACTTCACCCCCTGGCCCGGGATGTCCGGGCTGCTCGGCTCCAGCCTGCTGCTGACCTTTCTGCTCTCCTACGGCACGGTGGTCCTCCAGGTCGGATTCCCCTTCACGCTGGCCAACCGGAGGCTGAAGAACGCGCTGCTGGCCCTGATGATGGCCGAGCACCTGGCGATCGCGGTCACCCTCGGCCTGCCGTTCTTCTCGCTCGCGATGATCGCGGCTGACGCGGTGTTCCTGCCGACCGGCGCCCTGCTGTGGACGGAACGCCAGGTGCACCGCCGGGTGCTGCGCGGGAGGCCGGACCCGGCGCCGAGCGAGGGATAAGCTCCCGCTATGCCCTGGTTCGCCTCGCTTCGCGACACCGCGAAGGCCGGGCTGACCCTGGACCGAGCCCTCTCCGACCCCCGCCGGGCGGTCCGCGGTGCCCTCGCCGTCGCCCTGGTGGTGTTCCCGGCCCTGGCCCTGGCCGGGCCCGCCCTCGCCACCTCGGCCGCGATGGGCGCCTTCATCGCGGGCACCGCGACCTTCCAGCGCAGCTTCCGGCCCCGAACCTCGCTCGCGGTGGCGGCGGGCATCGGCCTCGGCCTGAGCACCTTCCTCGGCTACCTCGCGGTCGGCGTGCCCGGCGCCTTCCCCGTCCTGCTGGCGCTGTGGGCCTTCGGCGCCGGAATGGCCTGGGCGGTCGGGCCGACCGGCGGCGTGGTCGCCGCGACCACCGTCTCGGTGATGCTGGTGGTCGTCCAACTGCCCGTCAGCGTGGAGACCGCGCTCGGCCACGGGCTGCTCTGCGCGCTGGGCGGCGCCGCCCAGGCCCTGGTCGTGACGCTCTGGCCGATCGACAGCTGGGGCGCCCAGCGCGCCGCGCTCGCCGACACCTACGCCGCGCTCGCCGACTACGCCCGGCGGCTGCGCCAGGACCCGACCGCGCAGGTCGACCCCGAGCCGTTCTTCCTGGCCCGCCAGGCCGCCGAGCTGACACCCTGGCAACAGCGGCGCCGGCCGGCCGGGCTGCGGGGCCTGCGCGGCGTGGCGGAGAACGTCCGCCCGGCGCTGGCCGCGCTGGCCGACCCCCGGGTCGGCGCCCCGGCCGAGGGACCGGCCCGCGACCGGGCCCGGGAGATCCTGGCCGCCGCCGCCGAAGTGCTGGACGCCCTCGCGCGGGCGATCCGCTCCGGCGACTCGTACCGGCCGCCCAGGTCCACCCCCTCGCTGGCGCTGTTCAGGCCGGACGACAAGCCCGCGCTCGCCGGGGCCGCCCGGCGCTCCGCGCGGCGGCTGTCCGGCCTGCTCAGCAGGGCCGTGGACAGCCTCGACAAGCAGGACCAGTCGACCGTGAGCGGCCCGGCCACCGGCCCCGGGCTGCACCGCCCGCCGCTGCTGCGGGTCCTGCCCTCCGCGCTGCGGACCGTCCGCCGCCAGCTGGACCCGCACGCGGCCGTCTTCCAGCACGCCGTACGGCTGTCGTCCGTGGTCACCGGCGCCTACGTGGTGGCCCGGCTGCTCGGTGTCCGGCACGGCTACTGGGCGCCGATGACCGCCGCCATGGTGATGCGGCCGGACTTCGCCCAGACCTACAGCCGGGGCGTCGCCCGGCTGGCCGGCACGGTGGCCGGTGTCGCGCTGGCCACCCTGGTGGTCCGGCTGTTCGACCCCGGCGAGTGGCTGTCGGCCGCGCTGGCCGTGGTCTTCATCGCCGGGGCCTACCTGACCATGCGCACCGGGTACGCCCTGACCACCACCTGCATCTCCGGGTACGTGGTCTTCCTGCTCGGCCTGGAGGACGTCGACCCGACCCAGACGGCGATCGACCGGGTCGCCATGACCCTGCTCGGCGGCGCCGTGGCGCTGGGCGCGTACGCCCTCTTCCCGACCTGGCACACGGCCCGGCTGCCCGAGCGGCTGGCCGAGTACCTGGCCGCCGCAGGCCGGTACGCGGCGGCGGTGGTGCGCGCGCTCGGCGACCCGGGCGAGCGGCGGGTCCGGGCGGTCGGGGAGGCGCTGCTGGACCTTCGGGAGACCCGGTCGGAGATGCTCCAGGCCCAGGAGCGGGCGGACGCCGAGCCGCACCGTGACCCGGACCGGTTGACCGAGCTCCCCCGCAAGCAGCTCGACCGGGCCCGGGCCGCGGTCGCGCTGCTCGGCCGCGGCGCGATGCTGATGGAGGCCCACCTGCCGCCCGCCGACAGCCCGCCGCTGCCGGGCACCGAGGAGTTCGCCGAGGAGCTGCGGGACGCCACCGCGATCGGCGCGGCCGCCGTGCTGCTCGGCCAGCCGCCCGACTTCTCCGGCCTGCGGGCCGCGCACGAGAAGTGGGACGCCCGGCTGGCCGCGCTGCCGCCGGAGTCGGGCGCCGAGGACCGGGGCGGTGTCGCCCGGGCCGGGGCCCGGCTGCTGATGCAGGCGGTGGCCGAGCTGGAGCGGGCGGTGCGACCGCGCCGCCCGGCCGAGCCGGGCCGGCCCGTACCCTCGGAGGCGTGACAGAGACGGGTGTGCCCCTGACGGGCGAGCAGTACGACGAGGCCTTCGCACCGGACGACCGGGAGATCGGCGTCGGCCCGCACCCCGAGCCCTGGCCCGCCGGGCCGCACTACGACCGGGCGCTGCTGGCCGCCGGCGACCGGCGCAACGTGGTCGACCGCTACCGGTACTGGACGCACGAGGCGATCGTGGCCGACCTGGACACCCGGCGGCACGGCTTCCACGTCGCGGTGGAGAACTGGCAGCACGACTTCAACATCGGCTCGGTGGTGCGCACCGCCAACGCCTTCCTCGCCGAGCAGGTGCACATCGTCGGCCGCCGCCGCTGGAACCGGCGCGGCGCCATGGTCACCGACCGGTACCAGCACCTGCGCCACCACGAGGACGTCGCCTCGCTGGCCGCCTTCGCCGCCGAGCAGGGCCTGCCGCTGATCGGTATCGACAACCTGCCGGGCGCCGTGCCGATCGAGACCTTCGAGCTGCCCGAGCGCTGCGTGCTGCTGTTCGGCCAGGAGGGGCCCGGGCTGACCGAGGCCGCCTGGGAGCACTCCACCGCGGTCTGCTCGATCGCCCAGTACGGCTCGACCCGCTCGATCAACGCCGGCGCGGCGGCCGCCATCGCGATGCACGCGTGGGTACGGGTGCACGGCGGGGGCGCCGCCGGGCCGGAGCCGGTCTGACCGGACAGGCCAGGTCAAGCCGAACAACCGCCTCCAGGTGTCGAGGCCCCGGTAGCGGTACGGCAGGTAGGCGCCGGAGTTGCTCCAGTACGCGTACGGCGTCGCCCGGGTGAGGGTGGACGGCCTGGTCTGCTCGTACGCGGTGTAGCGGGTGCGGGAGGAGTCCGTCCGGCCGCCGAAGAGCACGGCGTCTAACAGAAGGGACTCGGGCCGGACCCTCCTCAGGCGGCCGGCGGGTTGACCGGGGAGTACTCCGGCTCGGTCCAGGTGAGCGCGGTCGCGTGGGTGAGATGGACGGTGCCGGTGACCGTGTACCCGACCACCGGGGCGGCCGGATCGGTCCAGTCGACCCGGGCGCGGCCGGTGAGCAGCAGTGCGGCGCCGGTCTCCCAGTCGGGGACCAGCAGGCCGGCGGCGGGGTTCAGCTCCAGGTTTCCCAGGGTCATGAACATGGTGTTGCCCGGGTATTCGGGCCAGCTCAGCCGGTTCGGGCCGTGCACCGTGAGGAAGCCCGGGTTGCCGCCGCGGTGCGAGGCGTCGACCTTGCCGTCTGGGTCGGCGGTGGCGATGAAGAAGGTGTCGGCGGTGGCCGCCGCCAGCTGCTGGGGCAGGGTCAGGGCGGTGCCCGCGGTGGCCGTGCCGGGCCGGGCGGGGGAGTCCGACGGGCTGCGGCGCTGGATGTACTTGGGGCAGTTGGCGTACACCTGCTCCGCGGTGACCACCAGGCCGCCGCGGCCGTCCGGTACGGCACGGCCGTTGACCCGCATCCGGCGCCGGCCGGCCGGGTCGAGGGCGAGGGTGCCGACCTCGGCGCCGCGGGCGAGGGACTCGGCGAGCGGATCGCCGGGGGTCGGCAGGGCCGCGACCGTGAGGGTGTGCTCGTCGGCCGCCCGCAGGAAGCCGGCCGGGCCGCCGAGGGTGGTGGCCCAGAGCCGGCCGGCCCGGTCGGCGGCGCCCAGCACCAGCGTGCGCCGCTCGGCCAGGAAGCGGGCGGCCACCGGTGGGATCACGTCCCCGATGGACCGTCCCACGTGGTCCGCCCGCTCCTGCTGTCCCGTCCGGCGCTGCACGGCGCGCTCGCCGGGGTGGTACCGGCCCGCCGTGCCGTTCATCAGAAGAACCCGCAGGTGGGGGCCTCGCCGGCGGGGGCCTTCGCCTCGGTGCCGTCGACGCCGGACGGGGTGTAGATCTCCAGCCGGATGCCGTCCGGGTCGGTGAAGAAGACGCCGCCGGAGGCGGATCCCTCGCGGTGCGGCACGACGCCCTCGTGGGCGAAGTCCGCGCCGAGCCCGCGCAGGGCCCGCTCGGCGGCCCGGACCTCCTCCAGTGAGTCGACCTGGAAGGAGAGGTGGTGCAGGCCGGGCCGCGCGGGGTCGAAGGCGCCGCTGGACTGCTGCCAGAGCGTCAGCACCAGGCGGCCGTCGCGGCCGAGCATCGCGAAGCGGCGCTCCGGGGCGGTGCCCTCGGAGGTGAGGTCCAGGCCGAGCAGCTGCCGGTAGAAGGCGGTGGAACGGTCGAGATCGGTGACGTTCAGCCCGATGTGGCCGGTCTGCAGGGAGGGCAGGACGGGCGCGGTGGCGGTGTCGGTGGCGGTGTCGGACATGCGGCTCGCTCCCACGACGGGTCGGCCCGATTGGCTAACCGTTACTGAAGACAGTAATGGTTAGTCCATCGAGGGTCAACCGCTATGAGATTGTGTACCGGTTAGAAGATCACTCCCACTGCCAGCGGATGCCGACCTGGCCCGGCTGCTGGTCCGGCGAGAGCACATGGGCGCTGGCCGAGGCCCCGATCCAGAGCTGCTGGTGCTGGCGGTCCACCTCGGCGCCCGGGTCACGGTCGAAGCGCTCGCAGTGGGCCGGTACGGAGACCGGGTCGAAGTGGACCTGCAGCACGTACTCGCGGACCGGCGCGGCGAAGAAGCGTCCGTAGTCGGTGGTCTGCCCGGTGTCCGGGATCGCCACCTCGTACTCGAAGACGGTGGAGTCGCCGAGACCCAGCGGGCGGTCCAGCAGCAGCTCGGCCACCAGCAGCCCGTTCTCCGGCCGGCGGCGGACCCGTCCCAGCCGGGCGTGCCGCACCGAGGTGATCTCCGGGCAGCCGACGGCGCCCTCGTCCGCCTTGTGCACCACCACGCAGCGGGCCACCTCGCTCACGGTGGCCCGGACCACCTGGCGCATCCGCAGCAGGTAGCCGCGGCGGTCGGCGTTGACGAAGTACGAGTCGTGGATCGACAGCCGCTCCAGCTGGCCGGTGGGCGGGGCGTCCAGCTCCAGGAAGACCTCGCTGATCTCCTGCTCACCCGGCCAGACGTCCTCCACCCGCAGGGCGTCGGGGCAGGGCGGGGTGACCCAGCGGCCGCGCGGGCGCGGCGGGCCGAGCTGGGCGATCAGGGAGTCCGGCGGCAGGCCGAGCAGCTGTTCCAGCAGCTGGACGGCGCGCAGCGAGGTGGCGCGTTCGGGCTGGCTGCGCCCGCGGCGCCAGTAACTGAGTGTGGTGACGCTGACTCTGACACCCTGTTTGGCCAGCGCGGACCGGATCCGGTCGAGGCTGAGGCCGCTGGCCTCGATCGAGGCGTTCAGGGTGTCGGCGAACCCGCTCACCGGAGCGGCGGGCGGTGTTCTGGGGGCCGTGGGCCCCGGTGTGCCGGACGCCGGGCCCGAGGGAGCCGCCGCCCCGTTGTCCCTGCGGCCGACCAGCCGCAGGCGGCCGGCCTGCTGCGGTTGCTGTGAGCCCATCCCGACACCTTCCCCACCAGGTGAGTTCGGCGGGTTCAGCCCGGCGCGCACCTGCGCCGAGAGTTGTGCCACCGAGCTGTGGGAACCCTACGCACGGCCAGAGGTTACGTCATCAACTTGGACATATGACAGTGGTCACGACAAGGAATCGAAAAATCAATGGATCTTGAAACATTGTGGAAACAACAGCACCTGCCCGGAACCCACCAGGTCCGAGCAGGTGCTGAGGTCTAAACCACACGGCTTCCCTGAGGAAAGGTCAGGAAATGGCCAGCGCGGCGTCGTCGATCACGAAGCTGGTCTTCAGCGAGGAGTCCTCCACGCCGGTGAACGTCAGCGTGACGCTCTGCCCGGCGAACCCGGAGAGGTCGAAGCTCTTCTGGACGTACCCGGTGGCCGCGTTGGCGTTGGAGTAGGTCGCCAGCGTGGTCGAGCCGGCCTTGACGGTCAGCTTGTCGTACGCGGTCGAGCCGGTCTCCGCGGTGTCGATGTGCAGCCAGAAGCTGAAGGTGGCCTTGCAGCCGGCCGGGATCGTGACGGTCTGCGACAGGGTGTCGGTGTGCGCCGAGCCGTAGCCGTCCATCCAGGCCTTCCAGGAGCCGGCGTGCGGGGCCTCGCCACTGGCGTTGTCCACCACGCCGGTGGAGGCGCTCCAGGGGGCGGCGGTGCCCGTCTCGAAGCCGCCGTTGCCGATCAGCTGGCCGGCGGTGCACGTGCCGGGCGGCGTGGTGGTGCCGCCGAGCAGCGCGGTGGTCAGTGCGTCGGCGACCGGGGTGCCCCAGCCGGTCACCTGGTCGTAGCCGGCCTTGGTGGAGAAGTCCTGGTTCCTGCCGCTGGTGACGTCGTGGAAGACGGAGCCGTAGCTGCCCGAGTTGGCCAGCGTGTAGAGCTTCGGGTTGGCCTCGCCGAGCACCGTCTTGCCGGCCGCCTTGGCCTTCTGGTTGTACAGCGCGGTGTAGCCGGACCACAGCGGCGCGGCCGCCGAGGTGCCGCCGTAGACCTGCCAGCCGCCGACCGTGTAGATCGCGAAGCCGCTGGCCGGGTCGGCGTTGGAGGAGACGTCCGGGACGGTGCGCATGGTGCCGCTCACGCCGGTGCCGGTCTGCCAGCTCGGCTTGGCGAACTGGGTGGAGACGCCGCCGCCCGCGGTGGACCAGGCGCTCTCGGAGGAGTAGGCGTTGCCGCTCACCTTGAGGTTGGTGCCGCCGACGCCGGTGTTGTACGGGCTGGACGCCGGGAAGTCGACCGCCTTCACCGAGGACCCACTGGTCGAGCGGGTGCAGTCGCGCGAGCCGTCGTCCCCGGAGGCCGAGAAGATGGATATGCCCTGGGCCGCGGCCTGCTTGAAGGAGTTGTTCACCGCGGTCATCGAGGACGCGGTGGTGTCCGGCTCGCAGGAGCCCCAGGAGATGGAGATGACCGAGACCCGGTTGTCCGCCACGATCTTGGCGGCCATGTCGATCTCGCCCTGGTCGCTGTTGGGCGCCTCGTAGACCAGCTGGGTCGCCTTGGGCGCCACGCCGCGGACGATCTCGCTGTCCAGCTCGACCTCGCCCTGGCCCTCGCCCGGCGTGGCGTCGTAGTTGGCGCCGTCCACCGACACCGTGCTGACCGCCGGGCCGGACAGGCCGTACTGGTTGTCGTACGTGGTCAGGTTGGCCGACTTGTAGCCGTCGAACTCCCAGAGCGCGACGGTCACCCCGGTACCGTCGGCGCCGACCTTGCCCAGGTTGTAGGCGCCGTCGTACTGCGCCGGGCCGAAGCCGCTCGGCGCCGCGTGCGGGGTCGCGCCGTTCGGCTTGGCCAGCTGCGCGGTGCGCACGGTGTGGTTGTTCAGCCCCGAGACGCCCTCGACCACGTCGGCCAGCGAGGCCGGCACCGAGGCGGCGGCGTCGTTGGCGAAGAAGGTCCGGTTGCCCTGCTGGGGGTCGGTGTAGGAGCTCTCGTGGGTGCCGAAGGCCTTGGCCAGCTGCTCGGCGGTGCCCTGGGCGTTCACCACCTGGCGGTTGGCGCTGACCGAGGAGACGGACAGGCCCTGGGAGGTCAGGTAGGCGCGGACCTGGTCCACGTCGGCCTGGGTCGGGCCGTAGGCGGCGGTGAACTGCTCGGGCGTCAGGTACCGGCCGTACTCCGCGGTGCCCGGGGTGGACACGGCGGCCAGGAAGCGGTCCAGGTCGGCGGTGTTGCGCAGCTTGAGGCCGACGGCCACCGACAGCTGCTGGGCGGCGGGCAGGTCGCCCTGCTTGTGCGAACGGGCCACCGCGGGGGTGACGGTACCGGGCAGGGAGACGCGGGCGGCGGCGTGGGGGGCCGGCGCGGCCTGGGCGGTGGAGACGCCCAGGGAGAAGGCGGTGAGCGGCAGGACGGCGATAGCCGCGGAAAGGGCGAGCGAGCGGGGTCGCACGGGCTCCTCCGGAAAGTGTGGGGCGTTCCGGGTTCGAAAACGCTGACCAGACCCTGACAGAGAATTCCGGTAAAGAGGCCCATGGTGGAGCAATTGCTTACTAAAAAACAGTCAACTGTGGACGGTGAATTCATCAACTGAATTCGCCCGGCGAAATACAGTGAATATGGTTCGGGCCGGGCGGAGTTACACTCGACCGCATGGCTGACCCCCGCGACCCGCGCCCGCTGATCGGTGAACCGCTCGCCCTCGATCTGCTCAACACGCGCTGGGCCGGCACCCCCGTCAACGACCTGCTCGCCGACCTCGACGGCTACCGGATCTGGCTCACCGCCAACGGCCTCGCCGAGCGCTGCCCGGTGGACCGGGACAGCCTCGCCGCCGTGCTGACCGTCCGGACGGCGCTGCAGGAACTGGTCGACGCGGCCGACCGGCAGCAGGGCGCGCCGCCGGACGGGCTCAACCGGGTCCTCGCGCACGGGCGGCTGCGCCGCCGGCTCACCGGGGCCGGCCCGCAGCAGAGCGTCGAGGTGGACGGGGACCAGTGGCTGGCCGCCTGGCTCGCCGCCGACAATTACCTCGAACTGCTCGACCAGGGTGCGCACCGCATCAAGGCGTGCGCCCACCCCAGCTGCATTCTTCACTTTTTCGACACATCGCAGAACGGCCGTCGCCGCTGGTGTTCGATGGCCGTCTGCGGAAACCGGGCGAAAGCCGCCCGGCACTACGAAAAGGTCACCCGGTAGTTTTCCCCGCGGGGCTCACTCCGCCGGTCGGCCGAGCCACTGGGTCAGCGCCGTCCGGAGTTCGCCCCGGGTCGGGTCGACCGACGCCCAGGCCGCGTAGCCGTCCGGCCGCACCAGCAGCACGGCGTCCCGCAGCTTGCCGTGCGGATCGGCCGGGGCCGCCGTCACGACCCGGTCCGCCCACGGTTCGGCCACCGACAGCTCGTCGTTGCTGATCAGCACCGCGCGGCCGGCCCGCAGCGCCTCGTACAGGCGGGACGGCCCGCCCGGCTGGTCCACCGCCAGCCGCAGGTCCGGCAGCCGGCGCCCGGTCAGCGGGTGGGCCTCCGGCGGTGCGGGGTAGCGCACCGCGAGCCCGGAGACCTGCCGGGCGCCGAGCCGGCCCACCGGGCCGAGCCGGTCCGCGGCCGAGGTCAGCGCGGAGCGCAGCGCCCGGGTCGGTACGGACTGCGCGAGCGCGAGCCGGATCAGCGCGCCGGAGCTGCGCAGCACCGCCCGGCCGACCGGGTGGCGCTCGGTCTGGTAGGTGTCCAGCAGCGCGTCCGGGGCCCAGCCGCGGAGGGCCGCCACCAGCTTCCAGCTCAGGTTGGCGGCGTCCTGCAGGCCGGTGTTCATGCCCTGGCCGCCGGCCGGGGAGTGGCAGTGCGCGGCGTCGCCCGCCAGGAACACCCGG
This sequence comes from Kitasatospora sp. NBC_00374, assembly GCF_041434935.1. NCBI lineage: Bacteria > Bacillati > Actinomycetota > Actinomycetes > Kitasatosporales > Streptomycetaceae > Kitasatospora > Kitasatospora sp. NBC_00374. The sequence continues at coordinate 4,474,047 of NZ_CP107964.1, forward strand.
CCGGAGCGGTAACTGGGCACCTGGCGTTCGTCGCTGTGGAAACGCGAGAGCCAGCGCGGGTCGTACAGGCCGTAGTCCGTGCCGAGCACCGTCCGGGTCAGCTCGGCCAGTTCCGGCAGTGCGACCCGTGCGTCGTCCGGCAGTTGACGGGCCCGGTCCCAGGCGATCACCCGGTACCAGCCGTCGCCGAACGGGGCCAGGAAGGCGAACCCGGCGTCGGTGGCGCCGACCGTGATCACGTCCTGCGGCTCGCGCTCCAGCCGGACGTCCGCCAGCAGGACCGAGTTGACCACCGACTCGCCCGGGAAGGGGATCCCCAGCAGATCGCGGACGCTGCTGTGCACGCCGTCGGTGCCCACCGCGTAGCGCGCCCGGTGCTCGGTGCCGGCGCCCGTCCCGGCGCTCCGGCCGTCGCCGCCGGGCTCCCGGGCGGTCAGCGTGACGCCGTGGGCGTCCTGGCGCAGGCCGACCACCTCGGTGCCCCGCAGGATCGTCGCCCCGGCCTTCAGGGCCCGTTCCTGGAGCAGGCGCTCGGTGTTCGACTGGGGAGTGATCAGGACGAACGGGAACCGGGTCGGCAGCTGCCCCAGGTCGACCCGCAGCCGGCCGAACAGCCGCAGCGAGCCGAGCGCCGCGCCGGTCGCGATCAGGTCGTCGGCCAGTCCGCGGGCGTCCAACTGCTCCAGCGTCCGGGCGTGCACGGCGAAGGCACGGGTCAGGTTGGACTCGCCGTCGCGCTTCTCCAGCACGGTCACCCGCAGCCCGGCGGCGGCCAGGTCACCGGCCAGCAGGAGCCCGGTGGGACCGGCGCCCACGACCAGCACGTCGGAGCTGAGCTGCTTGTCTGACATCGGCCATCTCCCGTTGATCGGCAGAGCAATTCGGAACACAGGGTGGAGCGGAGGCGGTTCTCAGCGTGCTCTCAGCCTCCCATCATCGCGGGCCCATCACGGGCTGTGAATCTCATTCGCATGACTCAGCCCATGACGAACGGCGTGACCCTGGCGGCTGCCGAGCCCGTCGCACGGAGCAGGCAGCGGGTGCGCTCCGTCGAGGTGGTCGTCCCCGTCTTCAACGAGGAGCACACCGTCGAACGGTGCGTGCGCCGGCTGCACGCCTACCTCGACGAGACCTTCCCCTACCCGTACCGGATCACCGTCGCCGACAACGCCAGTACGGACGGCACCTGGGCCGTGGCGACGGCCCTGGCCCAGGAGATCCCGCAGGTGCACGCCGTGCACCTGGACCTCAAGGGCCGGGGCCGGGCGCTGCGCCAGGTCTGGGGCGAGAGCGAGGCGGACGTGGTCGCGTACATGGACGTCGACCTGTCCACCGGGCTGGAGGCCTTCCTCCCGCTGGTCGCCCCGCTGCTGTCCGGCCACAGCGACCTGGCCATCGGCAGCCGGCTGCACCGCGGCTCGGCGGTGGTCCGCGGGCCCAAGCGGGAGTTCATCTCGCGCACCTACAACCTGCTGCTGCGGGCCACCATGGCCGCCAAGTTCTCCGATGCCCAGTGCGGGTTCAAGGCCGGGCGGACGGAGGTGGTCAGGGAGCTGTTGGCGGAGGTCGAGGACAACGCCTGGTTCTTCGACACCGAGCTGCTGCTGCTGGCCGAGCGGTCCGGACTGCGGATCCACGAGGTGCCGGTGGACTGGGTCGACGATCCGGACAGCCGGGTGGACATCGTCCGGACGGCCCTGGACGACCTGCGGGGGATGGCCAGGGTGGCCCGCCGCTCGCTCTCCGGCACCGGCCGGGTGGAACTCCCCGACCGGGTCCGGCAGGCGCGGCTGGCGCCGGGTCTGGGCTGGCAGTTGGCCAGCTTCGCGGTGATCGGGACGCTCTCCACGCTGGCGTACGTGCTGCTCTTCCTGGGGCTGCGCCAGCTGCTGCCCGCGCTGCTCGCCAACGCGCTGGCGCTCGGTGTGACGGCGGTGGCCAACACCGCGGCGAACCGGCGCTTCACCTTCGGGGTGACCGGGCGTCAGGACGCGCTGAAGCACCAGGTGGAGGGCGGTATCGCGTTCGTGCTCGGGCTGGCGCTGAGCAGCGGGGCGATCGCCGCCCTGCACCTGGCGCACGCGCAGGCCGGGCCGTCGGTCGAGCTGGCCGCGCTGGTGGCGGCCAACGCGCTCGCCACCGTGGTGCGGTTCCTGCTGCTGCGGGTGTGGGTGTTCAACCCCCGCCGGGCGCAGCGGCCCTGAGACTCCGGTGGCCCGCTCCGACTCCCCCCGGGAGCGGGCCACCGGACCGGTCCCGCCCGGCCGCGGTCGGTCAGCTGTGGCGGCGGACCTCGACGGTGCGGAAGCGGTTGGCCACGAAGGCGCCGTCGCAGTACGCGGAGTTGGCCGCCGGGTTGGCCCCGGTGCCGTGCAGGTCGGAGAAGGCCGCGGTCTGGTTGACGTAGACCCCGCCGGTCAGGTTGAGCGAGAGCGAGACACCGCCGTCCAGGCAGGCCTCGACCAGCGCCGCCTCGACCTCGTCCGACACGGTGTACGCGCCGGCCGTCATGGCGCCCTGCTCCTTGACCGTGCGGCGCAGCAGCTCGACCGCGGCCTCGGTGGACTCCACCGCGACGGCGAAGGAGACCGGGCCGAAGCACTCGGACAGGAACGCGGGCCGGTCGTCCGGCTTGTCGGCGTCCACCGTGATCAGGGCGGGCGTGCGGATGGTCGCGCCCGGGAACTCGGCGGACTCCACCACCCTCGGGGCCAGGGCGAGTTCGCCGTACTCGCCGGCGGCCGCGGCGACCGTGCGCTGCAGCACCCCGGGGTTGACCACGGCGCCCAGGATCGCGGCGGCGCGGGCGTCGTCGCCCAGCAGGCCCTCGACGGCGGCCGCGAGGTCGGCGACGACCTCGTCGTAGGACTTGTCGCCCTGGTCGGTGCGGATGCCGCCGCGCGGGATCAGCAGGTTCTGCGGGGTGGTGCACATCTGGCCGCTGTACAGCGAGAGCGCGAAGGCCAGGTTGGCCAGCATGCCGCGGTAGTTGTCGGTGGAGTCGATCACCACCGTGTTGAGGCCGGCCTTCTCGGTGTAGACCTGGGCCTGCCGGGCGTTGTCCTCCAGCCAGTCGCCGAAGGCGGTCGAGCCGGTGTAGTCGATCACCTTGACCTCGGGCCGGACGGCCAGCGTCTTCGCGATCGCGCCGCCCTCGTGCTCCGCGGCCAGGCAGACCAGGTTGGGGTCGAACCCGGCCTCGGCCAGCACCTCGCGGGCCACCTCGACGGTCAGTGCCAGCGGCAGGACGGCGCGCGGGTGCGGCTTGACCAGCACCGGGTTGCCGGTGGCCAGCGAGGCGAACAGGCCCGGGTAGCCGTTCCAGGTGGGGAAGGTGTTGCAGCCGATCAGCAGCGCGAGGCCGCGCGGCACCACGGTGAACTCCTTGACCATGGTGAGCGGGTCGCGCTTGCCCTGCGGCTTGCTCCAGCCGGCGCTGGCGGGCAGCCGGGTCTGCTCGGCGTAGGCGTAGACGACGGCCTCCAGGCCGCGGTCCTGGGCGTGCGGGCCGCCGGCCTGGAAGGCCATCCCGTACGCCTGGCCGGTGGTGTGCATCACCGCGTGCGCGAACTCGTGCGAGCGGGCGTTGATCCGGGCCAGGATCTCCAGGCAGACCGCCGCCCGGGCGGCCGGACCGGCCGCCGCCCAGCTGGGGCGGGCCGCGTCGAGCGCGGCGATCAGCGCGTCCGGGTCGCCGTGCGGGTAGCTGACGCCGAGCTCGATCCCGTACGGCGAGGCCTCGCCGCTGACCGGCTCCCCGGCGGCCGGCTGGCCGTCGATCGCGAACAGCCGGCCGAGGCGGGCCTCGAAGGCCGCCTTGCCGTCCGGCAGGCCGGTCTCGCCGTACGCCTTGGGGAACTCGGGGTACGGCGACCAGTAGTCACGGCTCCTGATCGCGTCGAGCGCGCGATCAAGGGTGTCCTGGTGGCGTTCGATCAGTTCGGCGACCGACGGGGTCGGGGTCGCAGCAGCCATGGTGCGCTCCTCACAGGGGCAGGCGGGACACACCTCAGAGTAACCGAACGATCGGTCGGGGCAACACCCTGTGGCCGGTTCGTCGCGCCGGGCCGCCGGGGCGGTTACGGGATGCCGAGCTCGAAGAGGACGTAGCCCGCGTACCAGCCGGAGGCGACGGCGGCGGTGCCGAGGACCACCGCCAGCGAGGTGCGCGAGAGCCGCCGCAGGGCGACCGCGATCGGGATGAACAGCGGGAACGCGGGCAGCAGGTAGCGGGAGGTGTTGCCGAAGATCTGCTGGCTGCCGAGCACCAGCACGATGGTGACCACGGTGTAGACGACCAGGAAGGCCGGCGGGCGCAGCCGGATCAGCAGGGTCAGCAGGATCGGAAGGGTGAGCACCAGCAGGACGCCGATCAGGTCCTCGGTGGGGTAGGCGAACAGGTAGTTGTTGTGGCCGAGCAGGACGCCCTCGAACACGTCGCGGGTGTGCGCGCCGCTGTCGAAGAAGTGCAGCCAGGCGCCGCGCTGGAGCTTGAAGTAGCCGCCCAGGTCGCCCATCTGCCAGCCGACCCAGCCGATGTAGCCGAACATGCCGACCGGTGCGATCGCGCCCGCCGCGAGCGGGCCGAGGACACCGTCCCTGCGGCGGTAGAGCGCGATCAGGGCGGCGATGCCCACGGCCGCCACCAGGGCGGCGGCGGTCGGCCGGTTGAGTCCGGCGACGAAGGTGGTGACGCCGGCGGCGAGCCAGTTGCGGGTCAGCACGAAGTAGCAGGCCCAGGCGGCCAGCGCGACGAAGAGCGAGTCGGAGTAGACCGCCCACTCGGCGCCCGACCCGGGGAAGACGCCCCAGACGGCGGCCGCGATCACACCGGTCCGGCGGTCGGTCAGCCGGGCGGTGACGGCGTAGATCCCGGCCGCGGCGGCGAACGAGGCGAGGACCGAGACCAGCATGCCCGCGCCGTACAGACCGAGGCCGGTGCACTTGGCGACGATCTGCATCAGGCCGGGGTAGAGCGGGAAGAACGCGGCCGAGTTCTGGTCGTACGACCAGACCTGGCCGACCAGCGGGACGAGCCGCGGCCGGTAGCCGTTCTCGGCGACCTGCTGGTACCACCAGCCGTCCCAGCCGCCGAGCACGTCCCAGGGGTGCCTGCCGCCGCCGAACCGGGGGTTCTTGCCGAGGTACTCGCCGGACCACTCCAGCAGCTGCATGAAGACGGCGAAGCCGATCAGCTTGACCGCGCCGTACAGGGCCAGGGCCGGGCCGTACGACCGGGCCGTCCGGCGGCCCCACTCCCGCAGGGACTCGGTCCGCCCGCGAGCGGGCTCGGCCGGCCGGCCCGGTCCGGAACGTTCGTCGACGTCCGTGCCGGTCATCACGTCCATGGGGATCTGGTCCTGACTTCCGCTGGTGGTCACGCTGAGATGATCCCCCACAGTCTGCCGTGCGGCCGATCGGGCGAACAGTGGTCCGTACCAATCGCCCCTCCCGGGCCCCGCGACGGCGCGGGTAAACTCCCAGCAATGCCGAGCCGAGGCCCCGAGCCGGGGAGTGTCCGATGAGTTCAGCGCCGCCCGCCGGGGTCACCCTCTCCGTGGTCGTGCCGATGTACAACGAGCAGGACGCGCTCCCCGCCCTGGTGGAACGGCTGCGTCCGGTCCTCGACGGGATCGGCGTGTCCTACGAGGTGGTGGCGGTCGACGACGGCAGCGCCGACAAGACCGCGGTGCTGCTCCAGGACGTCCGGGCCGGCTGGCCCGAGCTGCGGGTGGTGCGGCTGCGCCGGAACTGCGGCCACCAGGCAGCCCTCACGGCGGGCCTGCACCGAGCCGTCGGGGCGTACGTGGCCAGCATCGACGCGGACCTCCAGGACCCGCCGGAGAAGATCCCCGAGATGCTGGAGCTGGCCCGCGCCCGGGAGCTGGACGTGGTCTACGGCGTCCGCGACGACCGGAGCACCGACAGCAACTTCAAGCGCCGCACGGCCGGGGCCTACTACTGGCTGGTGCGGCGGCTGGCCGGCAAGCAGGTGCCCGCGCAGGCCGGCGACTTCCGGCTGCTCAGCCGGGAGGCCGTCGAGGCGCTCAAGTCGCTGCCGGACCAGCAGCAGGTCTACCGCCTGCTGGTGCCCTGGCTGGGCTTCCCCAGCGGGGAGGTGCGCTACCAGCGCGACGAGCGGGTCGCCGGCGAGACGAAGTACCCGGTCACCAAGATGGTCCGGCTGGCCGTCGACAGCGTCACCGGCTTCTCCGCCGCCCCGCTGCGGATCGCCACCTGGCTCGGGGTGGTGAGCTTCTTCACCTGTCTCGGGCTGCTGGTCTTCAGCCTGACCGCGTACGCGAGCGGGCACACCGTGCCGGGCTGGACCTCGCTCTTCGTCGGCATCCTGTTCATCGGCGGCGTGCAGCTGATCTGCGTCGGCCTGCTCGGCGAGTACATCGGGCGGATCTACACCGCCGTCCAGCGGCGGCCCACGTACTTCGTCGCGCACGACTCGGCACGGGATCCGGGGCGCGAGCCCGCGTGGGAGCCGGGCGGCGGCGGGGCCTGAGCCCGGCCCCCGGCTGCTTCGCCGTCCGGTCGGCGGGGATACTCGTGCGTATGGCCGAGAACTCCACCCGCACCGCCTACACCGTCGACTCGCTGCTCGCCGTGACGGTGGAGGTCTTCAACGAGCGGGGCTACGACGGCACCTCGATGGAGGACCTGTCCCGGGCGGCCGGTATCTCCAAGTCCTCGATCTACCACCACGTCAGGGGCAAGGAGGAACTGCTCCGGCTGGCCGTCGGGCGGGCGCTGGACTCGCTGTTCGGCATCCTGGACGAGCCCGGGGCGGCCACCGGCCGGTCGGTCGACCGGCTGGAGCACGTGGTGCGGCGGACCGCCGAGGTGCTGCTGGCGGAACTGCCCTACGTGACGCTGCTGCTGCGGGTCCGCGGCAACACCGAGACCGAGCTGTGGGCGCTGGAGCGCCGCCGTGACTTCGACCACCGGGTGGCCGAGCTGCTGCGCGAGTCGGTCGCGGAGGGGTCGCTGCGGGCCGACGTCGAGCCCCGGCTGGCCACCCGGCTGCTGTTCGGCATGATCAACTCGATCGTGGAGTGGTACCGCCCGGGCAGCCGGACCTCCGACGGGGTCGCCGACGCCGTGGTCCACCTGGCCTTCGACGGCCTGCGGGCGCCCCGGGGGGACCGGCCGGCGGGCTGCTAACGTCGGCTCAGCCTGCCGCGCGGCCGCTCGGTGGGCCTCGGGGGGCCGGCCGGTCCGTGCACACCCGCGGCCCGTCCCTGCCGTCCCGGCGGGTCCAGACCGTCAGCTGCTGGATCGCCTGCCCAGGGAAAGGCCGGACACCCCCCTTGACTCAGTCCAACCCCATAGTTCGGCGCGCAAGACCCGGCGCCCTCACCGCGGGCATCGCGTCCGCGGCCCTGCTCACGCTCGGCGTGGCCGTCCCGTCCGCAGGAGCCGCCCCCTCGGCGGCGGTGGCTCCGGAGAAGACGCTGCAGAGCCAGTTCGCCGCGGTGGCCAAGGAGTTCCAGGTACCGGAGAGCATCCTGCTGGCCGTCTCCTACCAGGAGACCAGGTGGGAGTCGCACCAGGGCCGGCCGAGCACCACGGGCAACTACAACGTCATGGGCCTGACCCAGGTCGACCTGGCCGCGGTCGCCGCCGCCCAGGCCGCGGCCCAGCCCGAGGTCAACCTCCGCGGCGAGGACGCGCCCCGGCTGAAGACGACCCCGCCGCGCCCCGCGCCGCCGGTGGACAGCCCCGCGCTGCACACCCTGGACGCCGCGGCCAAACTGACCGGCAGGCCGGCCGCCGAGCTGCGCACCGACACCCTGCAGAACATCCGCGGCGGGGCCGCGCTGCTGGCGGACCTTCAGAAGCGGGCCGGCGGAACGCCGCCGAAGGACCCGGCGCAGTGGTACGACGCGGTCGCCCGGTTCAGCAACGGCGGCCAGGACCCCGTCTCCGCGACCGGCGGCCGGGAGTTCGCCGACCGGGTGTTCGGGTCGATCCGGGTCGGCACCGCCCGCACGACCTCCGAGGGCCAGCAGGTGACGCTGGCGGCGAGTCCGTCGGCGGTGGCGCACAGCCCGGCCGTGGACCGCGGCACCGTCCCGGAGGCGGCCTCCCGCTCCTCCGCGAGGGCGGCGCTGGCGCCCGGCGCGACGGCCGAGTGCCCGGCGGCGCTGAACTGTGACGTCAAGCCGGCCGCGTACGCCCTGACCGACCAGTCGGACCCGACCTCGTACGGCAACTACTCGGTGGCCGAGCGCGGCGCGGGCGACATCCAGTACATCGTCATCCACGACACCGAGGGCGGCTTCGCGGGCTCCGTCGCCACCTTCCAGAACCCCGCGACCCAGGCCAGCGCGCACTACATCGTGCGCTCCTCGGACGGCCACGTGAGCCAGCTGGTGGCCACCAAGGACGTCGCCTGGCACGCGGGCAACAAGACGGTCAACACGCACAGCCTGGGTATCGAGCACGAGGGCTTCGCGCTCAGCGGGGCCAGCTGGTACTCCGAGCAGCTATACCAGTCCTCGGCCGCGCTCACCCGCTACCTGGCCGGCCGGTACGGCGTCCCGCTCGACCGTCAGCACGTGATCGGCCACGACGAGGTGCCGGGCCCGGTCCAGAGCAGCGTCGCCGGCATGCACTGGGACCCGGGCACGTTCTGGGACTGGAACCACTACATGGCCCTGATGGGCGTGTGGCCGCCCTCGGACCAGGCGGTGGCGGTCGGCGGCCGGGTGGTCATCAACCCGCCGTTCTCCAACGCCTACCGGCCGCAGATCAACGGGGTGACGCCGCAGCCGGCCAACTTCGTCTACCTGTACGGCTCGCCGGGCGGCGCGCTGATCGGCAACGGCACGACGAACGCCTCCGACTGGAGCGACAAGGCCGTCGCCGGCGGCAGCTACGTGGTCGCCGACCAGCAGTACCCGTGGACCGCCATCTGGTACAACGGCCGCAAGGCGTGGTTCTACGGCGCGGGAAGCATCGCGGCGGACAACCGCCCGGGCCAGAGCGTCCTCACCCCGCGGGCCGGCCTGAGCAGCATCCAGGTGTACGGCAGGACGTACCCGCAGGACGCCGCCTTCACGGCGGCCGGCGTGCCGCTGCCGAGCCCGAACATCTCGCCGCTCGACGCCACCATCCCGGCCGGCCAGGCCTACGTCCCGGTGACGGCCGACCCGGTGGCGGGCGACTACTACTACACCAGCAACATCAACGGTGACGCCCCGCACGACCGCACGACGGTCACCGACGGCACCCGCTACTACCCGATCCGGTACAACCACCGGCTGGCCTTCGTCCGGGCGGAGGACGTCCAGTCGGCTCCGGCGGCGACCAACCTGGTGGCCGACGGCGAGCGGGTCCAGCTGCTGGCCAACACCTCGGCGGGCCCGGTGGCGGCGGCGGCCAACTACACCCGTGGCCAGTGGGAGCAGTACCGCGCGATCCAGCCCCCCGGCTCGGCCCCCGACGCCCAGGGCACCTTCGCCGAGGCCTTCACGTCCAACGACCAGCTGCACGCCGTGGCACTGGCGGGCGGCCGGCTCTACACCGCGGACCGGAACGTCTCGACCGGCCTGTGGAGCGGCTGGTACGACCTCCACGGCGCCGGCGCGGCCGGACCGCTGGGGACGGTCACCGAGGTGACGGTGGCGGCCCGCGGCAACAGGCTGCACGTGGTCGCGCTGTCCGGCGGCCGGCTCTACGAGGCGTCCGGCGACTACAGCTCCGGCACCTGGCAGCAGTGGGGCGACGTCTCCGCGGCGATCGGCCAGCCGTCCGGCGCGCTGACCGGGATCGCCGCCGCCACCATCGGCAACGTCCTGCACATCGTCGGGCTGAGCGCCGACGGCCGGGTCAAGATGGCCGACGGCGACTACGACCAGGGCCGCTGGAGCTTCGGCGACGTGAGCGCCCAGGCGGGCGCCCTGACCGGGATCTCCGCGCTGGCCGTGGCACCGATCGGGTCCAAGCTGCACGTGGTCGCGCTGTCCGGCGGCCGGCTGAGCGAGGCCACCGCGGACTACGCCGGCGGTCGCTGGTACCAGTGGGGCGACATCTCCGCGGCGACCGGCCAGTCCGGGTCGGTCACCGCGGTCGCCGCCGCGGCCACCGGCAACAGCCTGCGGCTCTACGGTGTGATCGGCGGCCGGATCCACAACGCGAACGGTGACTACACCGCCGGGCGCTGGTCCGGCTGGGGTGACACCGAGGTGTCGGGCGCGGGCGGCGCGATCGCCCCGGTCGGGTCGCTGGCGGCCGCCGGCCGCTGACCCGCACGACCACGACGACCAGGTGTCCCGGCCGAGCCCTCGGCCGGGACACCGCCGTTTCCGGGGCCGTCAGGGCGCCGGGTCGGGCGGGACCTGGTCGGTCTCCTCGAAGACCAGCAGGGTCTGGGTGGTGAGCACCTGGGGGATGGACTGGATCCGGTTCAGCACCAGTTCCCGCAGGGCCCGGTTGTCCGCGGTGTGCACCAGCAGCAGGACGTCGAACTCGCCGCCGACCAGGGCGATGTGCGCGACCCCCGGCAGCAGGAGCAGCTGCTCGCGGACCGTCCGCCAGGAGTTCTGGACGATCTTCAGGGTGATGTAGGCGGACGCCCCCTGCCCGGCCCGTTCGTGGTCGACCCGGGCGGTGAAGCCGCGAATGACGCCGTCCTCGACCATCCTGGATATCCGGGCGTACGCGTTGGCCCGGGACACGTGCACCCGCTCGGCCACCGAGCGGATGGAGGCGCGACCGTCCTGCTGCAGCAGCCGCAGGATCGAGCGGTCGACACGGTCGAGTCTGGACATCTGTTCAGCCGACATGGCCCCCTACCCTCCTCGATTGGACGTGCTGCCCCCAGTCGACAGCTGTTCGGGCCGATTGTCCACCACTGCGTCGCGACTGTGGCCAGAATGCCCAGACGACCGAACAATCGGTAGGGAGCGGCGACCCTCCTCGGGCTGCCGTTCGGCCCCCGCGCACCACGGCATCACCACTGCCCCTGCTGCACCCTCCCCCACCCTTAGGAGGTGCCCGAGATGACCGTTCTCGATCACAGACACCTGGCCGCCGTCCCCGGCTGGCTGCCCGGCGCCACCGGCCCCCGGAGCGACCCGGCGCCGCTGCTGCCCGACGCCGCCCCGGTCCGGGTGCTCGGCACCCCCGCGGTGGAGAAGACCGACCCCGAGCTGCTGCGCGAGCTGTACCGGCGCCTGGTGGTCGGCCGCCGCTACAACCAGCAGGCCACCACCCTCACCAAGCAGGGCCGGCTGGCCGTCTACCCGGCCTCCACCGGCCAGGAGGCCTGCCAGGTCGCCGCGGCGCTGGCGCTGCGGGAGCAGGACTGGCTCTTCCCCAGCTACCGCGACACCCTCGCCGTGGTCGCCCGTGGGGTGGACCCGCTGGAGGCCCTCACCCTGCTGCGCGGCAACGCGCACACCGGCTACGACCCGAAGGCCACCCGGACGGCGCCCCTGTGCACCCCGCTGGCCACCCAGGCACCGCACGCCGTCGGCCTCGCCCACGCGGCCCGGCTGGCGGGCGACCCGGTGGTCGCGCTGGCCATGCTCGGCGACGGCGGGACCAGCGAGGGCGACTTCCACGAGGCACTGAACTTCGCCGCCGTGCTGCACGCCCCGGTGGTCTTCCTGGTGCAGAACAACGGGTACGCGATCTCGGTGCCGCTCACCCAGCAGTCCGCCGCGCCCACCCTGGCCCACAAGGCCGTCGGCTACGGCATCCCGGGCCGCCTGGTGGACGGCAACGACGCCGCCGCGATGCACGCGGTGCTGACCGAGGCGGTCGAGCGGGCCCGCTCCGGCGGCGGCCCGACCCTGGTCGAGGCGCTCACCTACCGGGTCGAGGCGCACACCAACGCCGACGACGCCACCCGCTACCGGGAGGAGGGCGAGGTCACCGCCTGGGCCGGGCACGACCCGATCCTGCTGATGGAGCGCCACCTGGGCGCCGCCGGGCTGCTGGACGAGAAGCTGGTCCGCGAGTCCGCCGAGGAGGCGGAGGCCCTGGCGGCCCGGATGCGCGAGGAGTTCCACACCGACGCCGTGCTCGACCCGATGTCGCTGTTCGCCCACGTCTACGCCGAACCCACCCCCCAGCTGCGCGAGCAGGCCGACCAGCTCGCGGCCGAGCTGGCCGCCGAGGCCGAGGTGCACAACCGATGACCACCGCCACCCCCGTCCGCGGCGCCCGTACGTCGAGCATGGCCCAGGCGCTCAACGCCGCGCTGCGGGACTCCATGCAGGCCGACCCCACCGTCCACGTGCTCGGCGAGGACGTCGGGCAGCTCGGCGGCGTCTTCCGGATCACCGACGGCCTGACCAGGGACTTCGGCGCCGACCGCTGCCTGGACACCCCGCTCGCCGAGGCCGGCATCCTCGGCACCGCCGTGGGCATGGCGATGTACGGCCTGCGCCCGGTGGTCGAGATGCAGTTCGACGCCTTCGCCTACCCGGCGATGGAGCAGCTGTTCTCGCACGTCGCCAAGATGCGCAACCGCACGGCCGGCCGGCTGCCGCTGCCGATCACCATCCGGATCCCGTACGGCGGCGGCATCGGCGGCGTCGAGCACCACAGCGACTCCTCCGAGGCGTACTACACGCACACCCCCGGCCTGCACGTGGTCACCCCGGCCACGGTCGCGGACGCGTACGGGCTGCTGCGGTCCTCGATCGCCTCCGACGACCCGGTGGTCTTCCTGGAGCCCAAGCGGCTCTACTGGGGCAAGACCGAGTGGGACCCGGCGGTGCCCACCGAGCCGATCGGGAAGGCCGTCCTGCGGCGCACCGGCCGCTCGGCGGTGCTGATCACCTACGGTCCGTCGCTGCCGGTCTGCCTGGAGGCGGCCGAGGCCGCCCAGGCCGAGGGCTGGGACCTCGCCGTGCTGGACCTGCGCAGCCTGGTGCCGTTCGACGAGCAGACCGTCTGTGAGGTGGTCCGTTCGCTGGGCCGGGCCGTCGTGGTGCACGAGGCGGGCGGTTTCGGCGGGGCCGGGGCGGAGATCGCCGCCCGGGTCACCGAGAAGTGCTTCCACCACCTGGCCGCGCCGGTGCTCCGGGTCACCGGCTTCGACATCCCGTTCCCGCCGCCGATGCTGGAGCACCACCACCTGCCCGGGGTGGACCGGATCCTGGACGCGGTCGCCCGGCTGCAGTGGGAGGACTGACGTGATGCCCGTGGTTCGCGAGTTCACCCTGCCCGACCTCGGTGAGGGCCTCACCGGGGCCGAGGTGGTGCGCTGGATGGTCGAGGTCGGCGAGGTCATCGTCGTCGACCAGCCGGTGGTCGAGGTGGAGACCGCCAAGGCCGTGGTCGAGGTGCCCTGCCCGTACGGCGGGGTGGTCACCGCCCGGTTCGGCGAGGTCGGCGAGGAGGTGCCGGTCGGCGCGCCGCTGGTCACCGTCGCGGTCTCGCCGGGAGAGGACGTCCGGGTGTCCGGCGGGGCGGACGAGCGCCCGCTGGTCGGGTACGGCGTCGCCGACGGGCCGAAGGGTGCCCGGCGCGGCCGGGTCCGGGCGGGTGGCGCGGGCTCGCCGGTGGCGGCTGCGCCGGCTCCGGTCGCCGTGGCGCCCGCTGCGCCGGTCGTGGCCGAGCCGTCGGTGGTGGCGGTGATCTCGCCGCTGGTGCGGCGGATGGCCCGGGAGCACGGGGTCGACCTCGCCGCGCTGGCCGGCAGCGGCCCGCACGGGCTGATCATGCGGGCGGACGTGGCCAGGGCGGTGGCCGATCCGGCGCCGGCCGCGCTCGCCGCTGCCGTCGCGGCGCCGGCCCCGGGGTCGTCGCCGGCGTTGTCCTCGGCCTCGCCGGCGGACGAGGTGGTGCCGCTGCGCGGGCTGCGCAAGGCGGTGGCGGAGAAGCTCACCCGCAGTCACCGGGAGCTGCCGGCCGCGACCTGCTGGGTGGACGCGGACGCGACCGAACTGATGGCGCTGCGCACGCAGTTGAACCGTACCGCCGGGCCGAAGATCAGTGTGCTGGCGCTGCTGGCCCGGATCTGCACCGTCGCGCTGGCCCGCTTCCCGGAGCTCAACTCCAGCGTGGAGCCGGACGGTTCGGGTATCCGCCGGCACGGCGCCGTGCACCTGGGCTTCGCGGCCCAGGGCGAGCGCGGCCTGGTGGTGCCGGTGGTGCGCGGCGCCCAGGCACTGGGCACCGAGCAGCTCGGCGCGGAGCTGGCCAGGCTGACCGAGGCGGCCCGGGCCGGGTCGCTGACCCCGGCCGAGCTGACCGGTGGCACCTTCACGCTGAACAACTACGGGGTCTTCGGGGTGGACGGTTCGACGCCGATCCTCAACCACCCGGAGGCGGCGATGCTCGGTGTCGGCCGGATCACCCCCAAGCCCTGGGTCCACCAGGGCGAGTTGGCCGTCCGGCAGGTGACCCAGCTGTCGTTCACCTTCGACCACCGGGTCTGTGACGGCGGGACGGCCGGCGGCTTCCTGCGCTTCGTCGCGGACTGCGTGGAGCAGCCGGGGATGCTGTTGCGGCAGCTGTGACGGGTGCCGGCGGCGGGGTCTCGCGCGACCCCGCCCGCGACCTCCGGTGTCACCTTGCGTGTCGGCTGTGGCACGCAAGGTGGCCATAGGTCGGGCGAGCGTAGCGCGCGGGGGGGCCGGTTGTCCGGCCTTCCCCCGACTTGTCGGATGAGCTGTTCGGGCGTGCCACTCTGCTGATGGCGTCAGCAGAGACAGACCAGGTGTGGTTGGGACGACCGGAAGCGAAACGATTCTCTTGGGCACACGTCAAGTCGCGGTGAAGGCACGCCCGCTGAAAGTCAGAGCGGGACACGGATCGGTCGCGGCGGCCGCCGTACCGGGGTTGCCGCCGAGTCCGCCGGAGCGCGAGCAGGCCGCCGTACCGGTGCGGGCGGCGGCCGGGCCGGCCGACCAGCCGGCGACCGGGGCCCCGCCGAGACCGACGGAACCCCCGCGGATCCCGGCTCCCCCCGCACCGGCGCCCCCGGCCCCCGGGCCCGCCGTCCCCGCGGTCCCGCCCGCGCCGCAGTCGCCCGTACCGCAGTCGCCGCGGCGGTCGCACGGCCCGGTGCCGCCCTCGCAGCCGGGGACGCCGGCCGCCCCGATGCCGCACTACGAGCCGCTGTTCACCGACGCCCCCGGGCTCAACTGGTCCGGCCCCGGTGACCACTGGAGCCGCGCCTGGGCGCTGGAGACGGTGTCCGGCGCCCCGGCCCGTCCCGGTCCACCGGCCATCGAGCCGGCGGGCCGGGCGCAGGACCAACCGCCCACCCCGCGGGACATCCGGTTGATCCAGGCGAGCCTGGCCGTCGTCGAGCCCGTCGCGGACCGGGCCACCGCGCACTTCTACGCGTTGATCTTCCTCCACCACCCGGAGGTGCGGGCGCTGTTCCCGGCCGCCATGGACGTCCAGCGGGACCGGCTGTTCCGGGCGCTGCTGCTGGCGGCCCGCAGCGCCGACGACCCGGTCGGGCTGACCGCCTATCTGAGCCGCCTCGGTGCGGGGCACCGCAAGTACGGCACCCTGACCGGCCACTACGGGCCGGTGGGCGAGTGCCTGGTGGCGGCCCTGGCCAGGTTCTGCGGGAGCCGCTGGGACGCCGAGACGGAGCTGGCCTGGCGCCGGGTCTACGCCCTGGTCTCCCGAATCATGATCGAATCGGCCGAGGCCGCCGCCGCGTCCTCCCCGCCCTGGTGGCAGGCCGAGGTCGTCTCGCACCAGCGGCGCACCCCGGACGTCGCGGTCCTCACCCTCCGCCCGGACCAGGCCTACCCGTACCGGGCCGGTCAGTACGCCACCGTGGAGACCCCCTGGTGGCCCCGGGTCTGGCGGCACTTCTCGTTCGCCACCGCCCCCCGCCCGGACGGTCTGCTGACCTTCCACGTCAAGGCCGTGCCCGCCGGCTGGGTGAGCAACGCGCTGGTCCACCGCGCCGCCGCGGGCGACGTGCTGCGGCTCGGCCCGGCGGCCGGCGCGATGGTGCTCGACCACGAGCGCGAGCCCGACACCGACCTGCTGCTGCTGGGCGGCGGCACCGGCATCGCCCCGATCGGCGCGCTGGTCGAGGAGCTGGCCGAACGCGGGACGCGCGGGCGCCCCGTCGAGGTGTTCTACGGCGCCCGGCACAGCGCGGACCTCTACGAGCTGGAGTCGCTGCGCCGGCTGGCCGAGCGGCACCCCTGGCTGTCGGTACGGCCGGTGGTCTCCGGACGGCAGCAGGTGCCGGGGGCGGCGCTGAGCGGCGATCTGCCCGAGGCGGTCTCCCGGTACGCGCCCTGGCACGGGTACTCGGCGTACCTGAGCGGGCCGGCGGCGATGGTCCGCCGTGGCGTGGCGGCGCTGCAGGGCGCGGGAGTGCCGGCCGAGCGGATCCGGCACGACCTGGTGGGAGACCTGGCGGCGGGCTGACCGGCCGCCGGTGCCGGTCAGCCCAGGTCGGGGGCGAGCAGCGCGCGGACGCCCTCGATGTTCGCCGCCAGGTAGGCGCGCAGGCTGGGCGGTACGACGTTCACCGCGGTGACGCCCTCCCGGGTGAACGGCAGCCGGACGATCTCGTACTCGCCGCGCGGTGCGTCCACCTCCGGGCCGTGCCGCCGGGACGGGTCCATCGCGGAGAGCCGGCAGACGAAGAAGTGCTGGACCTTGACCCCGTGCGGGTGGGCCAGGGTGCCGTCCTCGTGATGGGAGTGCGCCACGGTGTCGACGAATGCGGGCACGACGTCCTCGACCTTGCCGCCCAGCTCCTCGTCCACCTCGCGGTGCAGGGCGTCCACGACGGTGCGGTCGGTGGGCTCGACGCCGCCGCCGGGGGTGATCCAGTACGGCGGACGGCCGGGCCGGGTGCGTTTGATCAGCACGATGGTGGCCTGGGCGTGCGGCCGCTCCTGGTCCACTTCCAGCAGGATCGCCCGTGCGGTGCGTTTGACGACAGGGCGGGCCGGGCCGGGCATGGCCACCTCCGGAGGGCGGGCGTTGTGCGGGATTCTGCCGCTCCCGGGAGGGGCTGAAACGCGTGCGGGCGGCCTATCGGGAAGATCTCGTTCCGCTGAACGGGTGAACCGGCGTGCCCGAGTGTGTCCCTCCCCTGGCATGGGCGCCCGCCCGGTGGGGCTTCGATCCCTCGGATGCCACCCGCATGCTTTTGTGATGCATCGGGCGAAATGGGGCCTGCGTCTTCGATTCAAAGGTAATTCTGGCATCGAGTGCGCGGGAATGATTGCAGCCCCGGCCGCCCTGTGCTGCAATGAGCGCCAATCGGGCGGCCGGAGCGACACGCTCCGGCTGCCCACCTGTGCACAGACTCGGGCTGGGGGCTGGGTGGGCCGTGGACCAGATCGCACAACCGCCGGACCGGCCGCCGGACCGGCCGCCCACGCTGATCACCTCGGTGCGGCGGGCGCTGCGCCTGCTGGAGGCGGTCGGCGGCCACCGGGACGGGGCGGCCGCCAAGCAGCTCGCCCGCTCCACCGGACTCCCCCTCGGCACCACGTACCACCTGCTGCGGACCCTCACCCATGAGGGCTACCTGCGCCGCGTCGACGGCCGCTTCTACCTCGGCGCCTCCGTCGACTGCATCAGCCGGGCCGACGAACGGCAGACCGAGCGGGCCGACCTGCGCAGCCGGATGGCACAGCTCGGCGAAGAGCTCGACGCGGCCGTCTACTTCGCCGTGTACGAGGAGGGCGAGGTCCGGTTGGTCGACGTGGCCGACGGACCCGGCCGCCCGGCCGTCCAGGAGTGGGCCGACTTCCGGCTCACCGCGCACGCGCACGCGGCCGGTCTGTGCCTGCTCGCCCAGCTCGGCGAGGACGAGCGGCGCGACCACTTCGCCCGGCACCCGCCGGCCGGGCTCACCCCGTCCACCCTGACCGACGAGGGCCTGCTGCTGCGCAGGCTGGACCGGGTCCGCCCGACCGTGCCGGTGCTGGAGCGCCAGGAGTACGCGCTCGGCACGGTCTGCGCGGCGGTGCCGATCACGGTCGGCTCGGTGATCGCCACGATGGCGCTGTCGCTGCCCCTCGACCAGGCCGCCCGGCTGCCCGCCGCCGCGGCCCGGCTGCGCTCGCTGGTCGGTGCGATGTCGCCGTCGTTCGTGCGCTGACCCGTCCGGCCGCATCGCTCACCATGTGAAAAACCGCTCCTTGTCCGCCCCGTCGCCCACCAGGACGATGGGGCGCGGACGGGGAACCGCGGACACCGCCACCGGCGGGCCCGCCCTCCGGGGGCGCCGTCACCGTTCCACCACAGCGAACCGCATGTCCGGCCCCTCGCGTGGACCTCAGCACGCGGCGGCCGGGCAGAACGAGAGGTACCGGCGCATGCACAGCACAGTCCAGGGCCACATGGTCATGCACCTCGTGGTCTCGAACGAGCTCTCCTTCCGCATCATGGTCGACCTGGAGTACGACGCGGCCGACCCCTTCGCGGTCCGCTTCACCTTCCATCTGCCCGGCGGCGACCCGGTCGGCTGGGTGTTCGCGCGCGAGCTGGTGGTCGACGGCATCAGCCGCCCCAGCGGCGAGGGGGACGTCCGGATCCACCCCGTCGGGGCGGAGCTCTCCGAGGTCCGCATCGTGCTGCACTCGCCGGAGGGCGCCGCCGTGCTGCGCGCCGGCACGCCGGCGCTGATCGACTTCCTGGCGCGCACCGACCGACTGGTGGCGATGGGCGAGGAGACCGCGGCCGGCGACCTGGACGCGCAGCTCGCCAGCATCCTGGCGGCGCCGGGGTGCGAGAACGCCGGCTGAGCGCACTCCCGCGTGCCGGCCCGCGTGCCGGGCCCGCGACCGGGCCGGGCCCGCTGCCGGAGCCGATCCGCCGGTGGGCCGGCCGCGCGCGGCGTCAGTCGTCGCCGAGGGCCAGGCTGAGGCCCCACGAGACGATGCTGATGATCAGGGCGCCGAACAGTGCCGACCAGAAGCCCGAGACGTGGAAGTTCAGGTCGAGCTTGTCCGAGGCCCAGGAGGTGAGCCAGAGCATCAGCGCGTTGATCACGAAGGTGATCAGGCCCAGGGTCAGGATGAACAGCGGCAGCGAGAGCAGCTTGACCAGCGGCTTGATCAGGAAGTTCACCACGCCGAAGATCAGGGCGACCGCGATCACCGTGATCGTCTTGTGCCACCAGTCGTTCCCCGTCAGGGTGATCCCGTCGACGATCCAGGCGGCCACCCAGATGGCCGCCGCGTTGATGAGGGTTTTGATCGCGAAACTCTTCATGACTGGCGATGGTGGCAGGCCGCCGCGCGCCAGGGAAGCTCCGGGCGGGGCTGGATTTCGACATCCCGCCCGGCCGAGGAAGGAGAACGGTGAGAGTCTTCCGGCTGGACGACCTGGAGGCCGAGCGCGCCCGGGGGCGGGGCGCCTACCTGCGGTTCCTGAAGGAGCGGAACATCTCGGCCGGCCTGTTCGCGCTCTCCCCCGGTGACACCGACCCGCAGACCCCGCACGCCCAGGACGAGATCTACCAGGTCGTCAGCGGCCGGGCCCGGCTGACCGTCGGCGACGAGACCACCACCGTCGGCCGGGGCAGCGTCGTGTACGTCCCCGCCGGGGTGCCGCACCGCTTCCACGACATCACCGAGGAACTGCGCGTCCTGGTGGTCTTCTCGCCGCCCGAGGACTGACCACCGGGGACGGCGCGCGAACCCCGCCGGGTAGGGTCGCCGCCAGGTACTCGAACACCGCGGGAGCCCGCAGCAGCGGGCTGAGAGGGCGCTGACGGCCGGCCGGCCGACGCTGCGCCGACCGCCAGAACCTGGCCGTGGCGCGGCAGGACCGCAGCCCGGGTCGGGGAGGGAGCAGAACAGCAGTGGCACTCACCGACGAACTCTGGGCGGCCATCGAGCCGATCCACGCGGAGATCCTCGACCACCCCTTCATCGGCGGCCTCACCGACGGCACCCTGCCGCGCGAGGCCTTCCGGCACTTCGTCGTCCAGGACTCGCACTACCTGCGGGACTACGCCCGGGCGCTGGCGGTCTGCGCCGCCAAGGCGCCCTCGGAGGAGGACGTGCAGGCCTTCGCCGACGACGCGGTCGGAGCGATCGCCGCCGAGCAGGGCATGCACGCCGAGTTCCTCACCGCCTTCGGCGAGAGCGCCGAACAGGCCGCCGCGGAGCCCGTCCTGCCGACCACCCGCGCGTACACCAGCTACCTGCTGGCGACCGTGTACGGCGGATCGTTCGCCGAGGCGGTCGCCGCCGTGCTGCCCTGTTACTGGATCTACGCCCGGGTCGGCGAGCGGCTGCTCGCCGCGTCCTCCCCCGACCCGCTGTACGCCAAGTGGATCGCCACCTACGGCGACGAGGCGTTCCAGGCGGTGGTGCGGCGGGTGCTCGCGCTCACCGACCGGCTCGGCGAGGAGATCTCCCCGGCCGAACGCCGACGGATGGTCGAGCACTTCACCACCACCTCGCGCTACGAGTGGATGTTCTGGGACGCCGCCTGGCGCGGCGAGACCTGGCCGGTCTGACCGCGGCTGCGCCACCCGCCGGGCCGGGGTTTCGGGGACGGCCCCGAGACCCCGGCTCGGGGTGATCTCCGGGTTCTCTCGGGGACGGGAGACCTCGTTTCCGCAGATGCCGCCGCCTACGATCGAGATATCGAAAGCTACCGGGAAGAGCGGCGGAACGAGACCGACGCCGAGCCCGAGGGGAGAGAAGGAACAGACATGGCCGAGCTCTGGAAGTCGCTGCCCTCGTGGGTGCGCAACATCGTCGTCCCGATCCTGGTGCTGGTGCTGGCCTGGAACCTGATCTGGTTCGTCGTCGGCGTGGTCGGCACGCTGATCGCCCTGCTGCTCAAGGTCCTGGTCGTGGTCGGCGTCGCCGCCGCCGTGGTGATCCTGGTGAAGAAGGCCGCCAAGAGCTGACGGACCACCGGGCGCCCGCACTCCCTCAGGGGGTGCGGGCGCCCACCGCCGTCAGCAGGCCGTCGAGGTCGTGCCCCGGCACCCAGCCCTGGCCGCGGGCCTTCGCGGTGTCCAGCACCACGCTGCGCGCCAACTGGTCCAGCGCGTACGGGGTCAGCTCCGCCGAGCGCGCCAACCGGGCCAGCGGCAGCGGCACATGGGCGATCCGCGCCCGCACGCCGTACGCCCGCAGCACCCGGCGCAGCACCTCGTCGCGCAGGTACGGCCGGCCGTCGGTGATGTTGTACGCCCCCGGCGGCCAGCCGGGCGCCGCCAGGCAGGCCTCGGCCAGGTTCTCCACCGCCGTCAGGCTGAGCGGCACGTCGCGGCCCGGCAGCAGCAGCACCCCGGCCCGGACCCGGGACAGCAGCCGCGGCACCAGATGCGGATCCCCGAGCCCGTAGACCGCGCGCGGGCGCAGCACCACCGCGCCGGCCGCCAGCGCGAGCCGCTCGCCGAGCGCCTTGCTGCGGCCGTACCCGTTGAGGTGTCCGGCCGCGGTCGGCTGGTCCTCCCGGATCGGCGAGCCGCCGGTCCGGGGGTCGTAGACGCTGGCGCTGCTGACCCAGACCACCGGCCGGCCGGCGGCGGCCGCCAGCAGCCGCGCCGTGCCGTCGACGTTCACGGCGTACTGCTCGGCCTCGGCGGGGGAGCCGGGCGGGTGGTCGCCGACGGCGGCCGCGCAGTGCACCACCACGTCGGCGGCGCCCAGGTCGGGCGCCGCGCGGGACGCGTCCCAGGGCAGGTGGCGGCCGACCGGGCCGGGGCGGCGCCCCACGCAGAGCACCTCGGCCCCGCTCGCCGCGGCGGCCCGGGCCACGTACCCGCCGCAGAAGCCGCTCGCGCCGGTGACGGCGATCCGCACGGCCCTCACCCCCTTGGGACCGTTCCGACCAGCAGTGCGGCGTACCCGGGCAGGGCCGAGTGCCGGTCCACCCGGGCTCGCAGCACCGCCGGGCGGTACGGGGCCAGCGCGGTCAGGAAGTCGGTGAGCTGGACCCGGGCGAGCCGCGCGCCCGGGCAGGCGTGCGGGCCTGCGCCGAAGACCGCCTGCGCGGCGGCGGCCGGCTGCCCGGGCACCGCACGGTGTGCCTCGGCCGCGTGGCGGGCGACCAGCACCAGCCGGTCGCCCCGGCGGAGCGGGCAGCCCGCCACCTCGGCGTCGGCCGCCGCCACCCGCGGCAGGATCGGCGAGGGCGCCGTCAACCGCAGGAGTTCCGCGGCGAGTTCGGGGGACACCTGCGGCCACAGGCCGGCCCGGGCGCACCAGGCGGCGGCCCGGGGCAGGGCGGCCACCGTGGTGTTGACGGCGGCGACCGCGACCATGGCGTCCAGCGGGTCGGGCAGCAGGGCGGTGAGGCTCGCGGCCGCGTCGGCGCCGGCCCGGCGGCGGGGGAACAGGCTCGGCAGGTGGTCGCCGGCCGCCGCCGACGCCGCCTCGGACGCGGCCCGGGCCAGCACCGTCGGCGCCGCGGTGGATCCGGTCAGGGCGGCGGCGGTCGCCCCGGCGAGCTCCCGGACGACCGGGACGAGGTCGAGCGGCCCGGTGAGGTCGGCGAGGCGATGCTCCAGCACCTGCTGCCACACCGGGCGCAGCCGCTGGACGCCGTGGCTGCCGAGCCGCTCGGCGAGGGCCCGCCGGGCGGCCCGGTGCGCCTCACCGTCCTGGTCGAAGAGCAGCCCGCCGTCGGTCAGTCCGGCCGCGGCGCCGCCGGTGGTGCCCTCGGCGGTGCGGTCCAGCGGCACCCGGGTCAGCACCTCGCGGTACACCTCGGGGTCGTGCACCAGCACCGTCCGGCCGAGCCGGAGCACCGGGCGGCGGCGGGTCGCGCAGAGCAGCGCGAACAGCACCGGATGGCTGCGCAGGTACACCCGGCGGTCCAGGCGGCGGGCGGTGGCGGTGCTCATCGCAGGCTCAGCTCCCTGGCGCACAGCCGGGCCGCGGCGGCCCGGTCGGGCTTGCGGGAGCGGCCCGCGAGCGGGATGTCGGCGAACAGCAGGGCGTCCGGGCGGGCGCTGCCCATCCGCTCCAGCGGGGCCTGCAGCGCGGTCCGCAGCCGGCGGCGGTCGGCGCCGGGCTGCGGCTGGACCAGGGCGACCAGCCGTTCGTCGCCGTCCCCGGCGGGCACGCCGACCAGGACGGCCAGGTCCACGCCGGGCAGGTGGAGCGCCGGCTCGTACAGGCCCGGGTAGATGTTCTCGGCCCGGCGCAGCACCATGTCCTTGCAGCGGCCGGCCAGCACGATCCGGCCGTCGGCGGTGAGCCGGGCGCGGTCCCCGGTCCGGACCCAGGGGTCGGGCTGCTCGCCCAGGTAGCGGTCCCGGGCGCCGGGACCGCTCAGCAGGAGCTCCCCGGTCTCGGTCAGCCGGGTGGCGACGCCGGGCAGCGGGTGGCCGAGCAGGTCCCCGTCCGGTGTGAACGCGGACTTCTCGGACTCCTCGACGGCCGCCGCCGGGAACAGTTCGGTGAGCGCGTACACCCCCCAGGCCTCGCGCGCCCCCAACCGCTTGACCCGGGCCAGGAGTTCCGCGCTCGCCGGGGCCGAGCCGGTCCACACCCGGCCGGTGAAGGCGCCGACGTCGCGCAGTTGCGGCGGGGTCAGGTAGGTCTCGTCGGGGCGCAGCCGGGCCAGCTGGCGGTCCAGCACCTTCGGCGAGCGGGCCGGCAGGGCGACCGTGGCCCCGGCGGCCAGCGCGGGGACCAGGACGAAGAAGGTGCCGCCGAGGACGGCGGCGCCGGGCTGCGGGCGGACCAGCCCGTCCACGGTGCGCATCCCCGCGGCCAGTCCGGCGCGGGTGTGCACCACGGCGCGGGGCGCGGAGGTGGTGCCCGAGGTGAAGACGATCACGGCGTCCCCGTCGCCGTCGTACCCCGGCGGCGGGGTGCCCCCGCCGCCGGCCAGCACGGGGGCACAGCCCGGCCGGCGCGGGCCGACGGTGGCGACCGGGCCGAGCTCGGCCAGCGGCGGCAGCGCGAGGTGGGCCCGGCGGGCGAGCGGCCCGGCCCAGCCGGCCACCGCCTGGGCGGCGGCGTCGGCCAGCACCAGCGCGGGCCTGGCCAGCGCCAGCCGGGCGAGCAGCACGTCGGGCCCGGCCTGCGGGTCGAGGACGGCGGCCCGCAGGCCGAGCCGGTGTGCGGCCAGCATCACGGCCAGCGCGCGTGGGCCGGGCCGGACGGCCACGCCCAGGGTGTCCCCGGGGCGCAGGCCGTACCGGTGGTGCAGCGCGGCGGCGTAGCCGTCGGCCAGGTCGGCGAGTTCGCCGCAGCGGGCTTTGACGGTGACCGCTCCGCCGCGGGTGCAGCCGAGCACGGCGGGGCGGTCGGCGCCCTGGCGCAGGGTGCGTTCGAGCCGGTCCAGCACGGTGGTGTGCCTCCTCAGCGGGGGTCGACGCCGCGCGCGCCGGCGCCGCGCTCCAGGTACCAGCGGGCGGTGCCGAGCACGCCGTAGGCGCGGATCCGGCGGGTGGAGTTCTGCACCACCATGTCCCGGCGGTGCACGATCGCGGTGGTGTGGCGGCGGACGCTGTTGATGAACATCCGGTCGGTCGGCGACGGGCGGCGCGGCATGCCGCCGACCGCCTGGTACAGCTCGGCGGTGATCGCCATGTTGTTGCCCGCGTGCATCCGGTACGGCACCAGGTACCCGTGCCGGCGGCGGTGCGCCGGGCGGATCCGGCCGAAGGCGGCGCCGAGGGCGACCAGGACGCGGAAGACGGTGCGGCCGAGCGGGCCGTGCTCGTCGTGCCGGGCGGTGATGTGCCCGCAGACCAGGCCGCGGGAGGCGAGCATCCCGGCCCGGGCGGCGGCCGTCCAGCCGGGCTGCGGCAGGCAGTCGGCGTCGGTGCGGGCCAGGAGCGCGGCGCCGTGTGCGATGGCGTGCCGGAAGCCCGTGTCGACGGCGCAGCCGACGCCCTTCTCCGTCTCGACCAGCACCCGCACCGGGAACGGAGCCCGTTCGGCGAAGGCGCGGACCTTGTCGACGGTGCCGTCGGCGGAGTCGTTGTCGACCACCAGCAGGGTGAAGTCCCGGTCCCGCTGGGCGGCCAGGGCCCGCAGCGCGCCCTCGATCCGGGCCTCCTCCTGGTAGGCCGGGATCACCACCCACAGCTCGGTCACGACACCTCCCAGACCATCGTCATCAGACTGACCCCGCCGCCGAGTCCGACCAGCAGCACCCGCTCGCCCGGCGTCAACTCGGCTCGGATTTGCTCCAGTTGGACGCCCAGGGTGGCGCTGGCCAGGTTGCCCAGCCGGTCCACGGTGACCACCAGCTTCTCGGCCGGCACGCCGGTCAGCTCCACGAAGCGCTCCAGGTAGGGCAGCGTCACCTGGTGCACCAGCACCCGGGCGTACGCGTCCCAGCCGAGGCCGGTACGGGCCGCCACCCTGGTCAGGATGTCGCCGCCGATCTTCTCGAAGACGCCGCGCAACTCCTTGCCGCCGCCCCGGAAGTAGCTGTACTCGTCGCCGCGCGGGTGGCGCGAGCCGCCGCCCGGGATGCCGCCGACCTCCCAGTGCTCGGAGGCGGTCTCGGTCTCGATGTCCAGGATGCCGCCGCGCTCCACCGCCTCCACGACCACGGCCGCTCCCGCGTCGCCGAAGGTGTAGCCGGCGAATCCCGCCCGGAACTCCGCCAGCCCGCCGGGGTCGCGCCGCATCGCCCGGCTGGGTGTCTCGCCGGTCACCACCAGCGCCCGGCGGGCCCGCCCGGCCAGGATCATCGCGCGGGCGGTGTCGATGCCGTTCAGGAAGCTGTTGCAGGCGTTGGAGATGTCGAACGCATGCGCGCGGGACCCGAGTTCGGCCTGCACCAGGTGGGCGGTGGCGGGCTCGCAGACGTCCCGGGTCGCCGAGGCGAACAGCAGCAGGTCGATGTCCAGCGGGTCGAGGCCGGCGCTGTGCAGCGCCCGGCGGGCCGCGCCCAGGGCCAGCGTGGAGGCGTACTCGCCGTCGGCGGCGAAGTGCCGGGTGCGGATGCCGGTGGCCTTCTCGAACATCCCGCCGGGCAGCCGGAGGCCACTGCCGCCCGCCACCTCGTCCTGGAGCTGCTGAGAGGTCAGCACCTGGGCGGGCAGACAGGCGCCCACGGCGGTGATGCCGACCCGCGGTATATGGAGGTCCATGGCCATCATCCTGGCCGGTCACCGCAGTGCCGGGCCTGAGTACCCGTACTCATCAGTGACAGGCGATCGGCCCCGGCCATGACATCCGTCATGCGCTTTCCCGCACAGCCGACACTGCCGCACGACCCCCGCCGGACGGGAACCTTGAGACATCGCAGAGAGCGACCGGCACGGACGGGGAGCGGGACCATGGCCACCATCACCACCAGCGCGAAGACCGAGCAGAACACCTCCGGGGCGGCCGCCGCCCTCCGGCCGCTGGCCGTCGACGTGGCGGTGCCGCTCGGCGTCTACTACGCGGCACACTCGCTGTTCGGCCTCGGCCTGGTCGCCTCGCTGACCCTCTCCAGCGCCGTCCCGGTCGTCCGCACGGTCGCCGGGCTGGTCCGGGACCGTTCGGTCAACACCCTCGCCCTGGTGATGCTGGTGGTGAACGTGGTCGGCATCGCGCTGTCCGCCGTCGCCGGCGACCCCAGGCTGATGGTCGCCAAGGACGGCGCGGTCAGCAGCGTGATCGGCGGCTCGATGATCGTCACGGCGCTGCTCGGCCGCCCGCTCATGACGGCCGGCCTGCGGCCCTTCCTCGTCAAGGGCGACGCGGCCCGGTCCGCCGCCTGGGACCGGCTGATGGCCGGCTCGGCCGCCTTCCGCCGCGACGAGCGCAACTTCTCGCTGGCCTGGGGCACCGTGCTGGTCACCGAGTGCGCCGCCAAGGTGGTGCTGGCGTACACCGTGCCGGTGGAGACCATGGTCTGGCTGAGCACCGTCCTGCTGGTCGCCGCGATCGGCCTGGGGGTCCTGGTCGGCAACGTCTTCGCCGGGCGGATGGCCGAGCGGGTCGTCGCCGAGGCCGCCTGAGCCTCCGAGGCCACCTGAACCTCCCGAACCGCCCGCAGTGCGCCCGCCCGCAGTGCGCCCGCCCGCAGTGCGCCCGCCCGTCTCCCCGACGGGCGGGCGCACCCGTGTCAGCCCTCCTGCACCGGGATCGGCAGGCCGACCACCGGCTTTCCGCCGGCCGGCCGCTCCTCGTCCGCCGGGGCCTTCGGCGCGTTCATCGCGCTCAGCAGCTGCCGGGCCAGGCCCAGCCCGGTGCCGCCCATGGTCAGCGCCTTGGCGAACATGTCCGACATCCCGTCCGCGCCGTTGAGCAGGATCATGTGCTCGACGTTGCCGAAGGCCTCCGCGCCGGCCCGGACGATCTCCGGCCAGTTCTCGGCCAACTGCTGGGCCACCACGGCTTCCTGGTTCTCCGCGAGGGCCGCGGCCCGGGCCTTGATGGCCTCCGCCTCGGCCAGACCGAGCGCCCGGGCCGCCTCGGCCTGCGCCAGGCCCTTCGCCTCCGCGGAGGCGGCCTCCGCCAGACCGGTCGCCTTGGTCGCCTCGGCCGCCGCCAGACCGCGGGCCCTGGTCGCCTCCGCCTCGGCGGTGGCCGCCACCTTCACCCGGTTCGCCTCGGCACCCGCTTTCAGCTCGGTCTCCCGCGCCAGCGCCTCGGCGGCCGAGATCCGGGCGTCACGGTCCGCCTCGGCCTTGGTCCTGGTCTCGTACGCGCGGGCGTCGGCCGGCTTGCGGACGTCCGCCTGCAGCTGCTGCTCCTTGCGGTGCGCCTCCAGCTCGGCGACCTTGGTCTCCTGGACCACGACCTCCTGCCGGGCGGCGGCCTGCGCCAGCGGTCCCGCCTGCATCGCGCGGGCCGTCGCGGTCTCCATCTCGGCCTGGTAACCGGCCTGCTGGATACCGGAGTTACGGGTCGCCTCGGCCTTGCGGGCGAACGCCTCCTGCTCCGCCTCGGTGGCCCGGCGGTCCGCCTCCGCGGCCGCGATCCGGGCGTCCCGCTGGACGGCGGCCGCGTGCGGGGCGGCCAGGTTGGTGATGTAGCCGGTCGGGTCCAGGATCTCCTGGATCTGCAGCGAGTCGATGATCAGGCCGAGCTTCTCCATCTCGGAACCGGACGCGGCCCGGGTCTCCCCGGTCAGCCGCTCCCGGTCGCGGATCATGTCCTCGACGGTCAACCCGCCGACGATCGACCGCAGATGGCCCGCGAACACGTTGTGCACCCGCTGGCCCATCATCTTCTGCTGGTCCAGGAAGCGCCGGGCGGCGTTGGCGATCGACACCGTGTCGTCGCCCACCTTGAAGATCACAACGCCCTTGACGTGCACCGGAATACCCTGCGACGTCACACACTCGACGTCCAGCTCGGCCTCGTTCAGGTCCAGCGACAGCTTGCGCACCACCTGCACGCCCGGCACCACGAAGGTGCCCCGGCCGGTGACGATCCGGAAGCCCAGCCCGTCGGCGAGGCCCTCGGTGCGGTGCGTGGAGCCCGAGATGACCAGCGCCTCGTTCGGCTCCGCCACCCGCCACATCAGTTTGAAGAGCACGATCAGAACGACGATGGAGGCCGCCACGGCCCCCGCGATGCCGATGAGCATCGGCTTTCCCCCTTCGAAGCGCACCGGCTCCGTGGCTGCGCTCTGATGTGCAGGACGGCGCGGAACGCGGTGGCAGCAGCAGATTCTTCGCCTGCTGTGATCGCTTGGGAAGGCTCGGGCGTCCTGATTGCGCATCAGGGGCGTCAAGATTGCGTCAAGACGGCGGCGTGCGCGGCAGGGTGGCGGCGGTCGGCGTCAGGGGCGGCGGTCGCGTCCGGGTGGTCGGCGTCCGGGCGGCGGTGTCACCCGTACGCCGGGCCGACGTAGACCGTGCGCGGCGGCTGGTACTCCAGCACCACGACGGGTGTCCCCGGCGCCAGCGGCTCGCCCGGCACCGCCAGGTACGCGAGAAAGGCCTCCGTCCCCTGCCGTTCGGGCACATGGATCAGCACCTCGCCGACCAGCCCGGCCCCGATCCTGCCCGTCACCCGCCCCGTCAGCCCGACCATCCGGCCAGTCTGCCACCGCGTCCACTGTCCGGAACCTGTCTGGACCTGGGCGGATCGGCCCGCTACGGTGTTGGACGTCTTACGCAGGCAAACCGCCTGCGGACACGGGAGCTCGGAGCACCGGGCTGAGAGGGCGCTGAACGGTCACGTCGAGGACGTGCCGACCGCTGCGCCGACCGCAGGAACCTGGACCGGATAATGCCGGCGTAGGGAGTAGAAGGTCAGATGACCGTCTTTGATGCACAGCAGAAGTCTGCCCGCAGCACGGCCGCCCCGGTCAGCAGCGCGGCCACCGGCTACCCGACCCCGGCCTGGCGCAAGGCCTACCTGGAGGGATCCCGGCCCGACCTGCGGGTCCCGTACCGCGAGGTCCACCTCACCAACGGCCGCACCGTCCCGCTCTACGACACCTCCGGGCCGTACACCGACGCGGCCTACGAGCCCGACGTGCGCCGCGGCCTGCCGGCGCTGCGCGACCCGTGGATCCGCCAGCGCGGCGACGTCGAGGAGTACGACGGCCGCGAGGCCCGCCCCGAGGACGACGGGATCAAGCACACCTCGCCGCGCGGCGGGAACCTCCGCAACCTGGACGCGGTCTTCCCCGGCCGGCCGCGCCGCCCGCTGCGGGGCCGCGACGGCGCCGCGGTCACCCAACTCGCCTACGCGAGGCAGGGTGTGATCACCCCGGAGATGGAGTTCGTGGCCCTGCGCGAGGGCCTGGAGCCGGACTTCGTCCGGGACGAGGTGGCCCGTGGCCGCGCCGTCATCCCGGTCAACGTGAACCACCCCGAGGTGGAGCCGGCCATCATCGGCACCAACTTCCTGGTGAAGATCAACGCCAACATCGGCAACTCCGCGGTCACCTCCTCCATCGAGGAGGAGGTGGAGAAGATGACCTGGGCCACCCGCTGGGGCGCCGACACCGTCATGGACCTCTCCACCGGCCGCAACATCCACACCACCCGCGAGTGGATCCTGCGCAACTCCCCCGTGCCGATCGGCACCGTGCCGCTCTACCAGGCCCTGGAGAAGGTCGACGGCAAGGCCGAGGAGCTGAGCTGGGAGGTCTACCGCGACACCGTCATCGAGCAGTGCGAGCAGGGCGTCGACTACATGACCGTCCACGCGGGCGTGCTGCTGCGGTACGTCCCGCTGACGGCCCGTCGCAAGACCGGCATCGTCTCGCGCGGCGGCTCGATCATGGCGGCCTGGTGCCTGGCGCACCACCAGGAGAACTTCCTCTACACCAACTTCGAGGAGCTCTGCGACATCCTCGCCGCGTACGACGTCACCTTCTCGCTCGGTGACGGCCTGCGGCCCGGCTCGATCGCGGACGCCAACGACGACGCCCAGTTCTCCGAGCTCCAGACGCTCGGCGAGCTCGGCCGGATCGCCCGGGACAGGAACGTCCAGGTGATGATCGAGGGCCCGGGTCACGTCCCGATGAACAAGATCCGCGAGAACATGGACCTCCAGCGGGAGATCTGCGACGAGGCGCCGTTCTACACCCTCGGCCCGCTCACCACCGACGTCGCGCCCGGCTACGACCACATCACCTCGGGCATCGGCGCGGCGATGATCGCCTGGTGGGGCACCGCGATGCTCTGCTACGTCACCCCCAAGGAGCACCTGGGCCTGCCCAACCGGGACGACGTGAAGACCGGCGTCATCACCTACAAGATCGCCGCCCACGCGGCGGACCTGGCCAAGGGCCACCCCGGCGCCCAGGAGTGGGACGACGCACTCTCCGACGCCCGCTTCGAGTTCCGCTGGGAGGACCAGTTCAACCTGGCCCTCGACCCGGAGACGGCCCGCGAGTTCCACGACGAGACCCTCCCCGCGGAGCCCGCGAAGACGGCGCACTTCTGCTCCATGTGCGGCCCGAAGTTCTGTTCGATGAAGATCTCGCAGCAGATCCGGGCCGAGCACGGCGAGGGCTCCACGGCCGTCAACGGCACCGGCTACGCACCCGAGGCACTGGCCGGCATGCAGGCCAAGTCCGAGGAGTTCGCCGCCCAGGGCAACCGGGTCTACCTGCCGCTGGCCGACTGACACCGGGTGAACCGCCGGGGCGCTGCCATGGGGGACCGGAGGGGGCTCCCATGGCAGCGCCCCGGGCACGTCCGCGCCAGCTGCCCGCCGGCCTGCTGCTCTCCCCGTCCTGCTGTCCTGGTGCCGCGCGCCGGGAGGCGATCGTCAGGCTCCGCGCCATGGAGGTGCGGAAGGCGATTCTCCTGGGGCTGCTGAGCTCACCTGTGTTCTCACCTGCACGGGTCTGGTTGTTCGGCGGGCCCTGAGTGCTGCTCGGGCAGCCGGCTGAGGCAGGACAGGCAGCGCATTCTCCAGGGCCTGGCTGCGGTGCGGCCTCCTTGATCAGACGCCGATGATCTGGCACCGCAGGCCGCCATCCCGGGCGTACACCCGCAACTCCTGCTCCTTGTGGGGCTCGTCGTTCTGCTTCGGCGACAACCGCCAGGCCGGGAACCAGCCGAGCCCGTCGGCGGTCAGGCTCTCCGCGACCTCCTCCAGGGCGTGCCTGCCGAGTCGCCCGTAGCCGAGCTCCTGGCGCAGCTCGCCGAGCGAGGTCCGGACCAGGCCGCCCGCTGCGCGACAGCGCTCGGCCACCGGGCCGGTGCCGCCGTCCCCGGGAGCGGTCGGCAAGTCACCACGCAGATCGGTCAGGGTGTTCATGTTCGGCCCAACGACACGAACTGCAAAAACGATGCGGCAGTTCCCCGGCTCGGACGTACGCGGCGATTCGTAGGTATTTCACCATCGTGTGCGATCGATGTGCGATCACCCGCGCCCGGCGAGCGGCCGCCGACGCGCCGTAGGCACATGGGTGAAACAGTCGAAATTCGGCCGCGACACCACTCATTTGGATTCTCAAAAAGCATTCGATCTTATGGTGCCATTGGTATGTACGCGGTTGAGTGACGGTTCATCACAAACCCGGTAGGCAGTCGCTTCGTGGCCCCCGCCATGGGGCGAATCCCGATAGGTGTCGGTGTGATCACCGGGGCATGGAGTCTGATCGGAACTCACCACAGCCACTCGGAATCCCCATGGATGGCCGAGTTCGACGGCGACACGAAAGGCTTTGTCCCATGGCAGTGGATGCCACCCTGTCCGCCCCTCCCGACAGCGGGCGTAGACGCACCCGGTTCAAGGAAGCCCTCTACCTCGTGCCCGGACTGGCGTTACTGGCGACAACCACGCTGATCTCGCAGCCTGCCCATGCGGCGGAGGCCCCGGTGACCCTGGGGACCGACACCAGCTATGCGGTCCTCGGCGGTTCAACGGTCACCAACACGGGCCCCAGCGTCATCAACGGCGATCTGGGCCTCAGCCCCGGTTCGTCGGTGACGGGCTTCCCGCCCGGAATTCTCAACGGGGTGCAGCACGTCGCCGACGCCGAGGCCCTCCAGGCCCAGTCCGATCTGGTCATCGCCTACAACGACGCCGCCGGCCGGGCGCCCACGGCACTCGTCTCCGGGGACCTCGTCGGGCTGACCCTGACGTCCGGTGTGTACAAGTCCACGTCGTCACTGGCGCTCAACGGCACCGTGACGCTCGATGCCCAGGGCGACCCCAGCGCCGTCTTCATCTTCCAGATCGCCTCCACCCTGATCACGGGTTCGGCGAGCAACGTCAGCCTCATCAACGGCGCTCAGGCCTGCAATGTGTTCTGGCAGGTGGGGAGTTCGGCCACCATCGGGACCAACTCCTTCTTCAAGGGCAACATCCTTGCTCTCACGTCGATCGCGGCACAGACCGGCACCGTGATCGAGGGCCGGGCCCTGGCCCGGAACGGTGCGGTCACGCTGGACACCAACACCATTACCCGGGCCGCCTGCACCGTCGGTCCGCCTGGTCCTCCCGGACCGAGCGGGCCTCCCGGACCTACGGGCTCCCCCGGCCCTAGCGGCCCGGCGGGTGCTCCTGGTGCTCCCGGTGCTCCTGGCGCTCCCGGTGCTCCTGGCGCTCCCGGCGCTCCCGGTGCTCCTGGTGCTCCTGGCGCTCCCGGTGCTCCCGGTGCTCCTGGCGCTCCTGGCGCTTCGGGTGCTCCGGGTGCCCCTGGCTCCCCCGGTGCTCCTGGCGCTTCGGGTGCTCCCGGCGCTCCCGGTGCCCCTGGTTCCCCCGGTGCTCCTGGCGCTTCGGGTGCTCCCGGTGCTCCCGGTTCCCCCGGTGCTCCCGGTTCCCCCGGCGCCCCAGGTCCCTCCGGTCCCGCTGGTCCGGCTGGTCCCGCTGGTCCTGCTGGGCCTGCCGGGCCGGGTGGCGGTCACGGCGGTGGCGGTCACGGCGGCGGCGACCATGGTGGAGACGACCATGGTGGAGACGATCACGGGAAGGGCGACCAGGGGAACGACGACCACGGTCAGCCGTCGCAGAGCCCCTCGCAGGGTGTTCCGTCCAGTAGGCCCTCGGCAGGCCCGCCGTCCAAGGGTCCTTCCCACGGCCTTGCGCAGACGGGAGACAGCCCGGTCACGGGTATCGCGGCCATGGCGGCGATTCTGTTCGCCGCGGGTGGTTCACTCCTCGTCATCATGGTGAGAAGGAGCCGTGACGGTGGAGTCGGCCGCCGGCACTAGCCGAGGGCTAGGGGCTGATCGTCGCGTGCTGTCGGACCGGCAATCCTGAGGGCAGGACAGCAGCCGCGGAAATGTCGGATTCGCCGCCCTGAGCCTCCGGACCACTGGTCCGGAGGCTCAGGGTCTCGCCGACACGGGCGCGACCGGCGACGGAAAGCCGGACAGGACTCCCCTCGGCAGCGGTCTCGTCCGGGGCTGGGAGGCCGGTGCCCTGGCCGCGCAGCGCCTCGCACAGCGCGGGATTCCGGCCCGGCCGCCCGGAGTATCCTGGAGATCACCGAAGGCACTTCGCATGCCGGCACCGGACACTGGCGTCGTCTCCGGCGCAAGACTAGTTCGGAGCCGGTTCGACCGGTTTCGCAGTCAGGTCGTCCATCATGACCGTGACCTTCGACCGCGCGATTAATCCACGGCCTTCGGAATCACCCGTCCGGCTGTCACTGGCGCCTGACGGCGTGCGTCCCGGCCGTCTGGACGGCGCCTGGTGGCCCCGTTCGCGTGATCTTCTCATTGAAATCCCCTCGCTGGTAGCGGAATTGGACCAGCGCTGGGGTCGTGTCACCCGGATCACGGTGAACCCCGCACAGTGGCCGGAGATCCCCCGGCGGATTCCGGCCGCAGGGCACATCATCCATGTCGGCTGGTTCACCACGGAGCAGGACGAACACACGATCATGGTGTGCTCGTACGCACCTCCCCTCCTGGAGCTGCTGATCGTTCCGCCGGCGACGGACGTCGTCGATGCCGCTCGCCTGATGTCCGAAGCGGCCGACCCGGGCGGCGCCCGGACCGCGAGTGCGCTGCTCGGAGGTGAGGACGACGGCCTTCCGGAGCGGGAGGTCCGTACCGACTTCCTGCCTTCGGCCGCCACGCCTGCCGCGGGAACGGGTGCGGCCGACCGCCGCGCGGGCGTAGCCCGGATGCGTGCCGAGACGTGGCCCGCGCCCGGGTAGGCGTCGCTCTCGCCCTGTCGGCCGCGGCAGAGGGCTCACGACTCGCGTGACCACTCGGTTTCGGCTTGGGGTTCGCCGGCGGCGTGGCGCCCCTCCCAAGTCCGTACCCTGATCGCCCTGGGGCCCGGGGCCGGTGTGGAGAGCGTGCGCACGAACACGTCCCGCAGGTGGTTGGCCGCCTTCTGGGGCGGTCCGTCGTACTCCAGGGGATTCGGCACGGGAGCGTCGCGCTGCTCGGACCAGTCGCCGTCGTCGTCCTGGGTTTCGAGAGTCCACCGGTACTGCCGCATCCTGGCCTCCTGTGCCGACGGCGCCCCGCTTCCAGGACACGACCGTATGGGCCCGGCGTCCCGTCGGCGACCGGTGGCCCGGCCGGCGCCGCGGCGGGGCGAGTGGTCGATCGCCCCGATTCACCCGCGCCGGAGCACCGGCGGGTGCGGCGGTCGCCCCGGTGGGACGATGGGAGACGCCCACTGACGTCGGAGGTTGCTGATGTTCGAAGCGGCTGACATCCGGGAATGGCGTGGCCACCACGTGGTCGATGTCGACGGCCACAAGATCGGCAGGCTGGAGGCGGTCTACGTCGACACCGCGACCGACCTGCCCTCGTTCGCCACCGTCACCGTCGGGATGCCCACGCGCCGCCGACTGGTGTTCGTCCCGCTCGCCGATGCGCTGGTGGGGCCGGGCTATCTGCGGGTCGCCCGCTCCAAGAACCAGGTCAAGAACGCCCCGGCGATCGACACCGACGGTGAGCTGCCGGCCGAGGACGAGCCGGCCGTCTTCGCCCACTACGAGCTGGACTACGCGCCGGGCGGGGGCGGTGAACGTCGCCTGGCGCGACGCTAGAGCCCGGGAGACGCGACGCTAGAGCCCGGGAGACACGGGAAGGAGTCCCGAGATGGCACTGGTGCTGTTCCTCATCATCGTGGCGATCGTGCTCGGCATCATCGGCGTCGTCGCGGACGGTCTGCTTTACCTGTTGTTCCTCGGCATCGTCGTCCTGGTGGTCGCGCTGGTCGTCGCCGGCGCGCGGTTCCGGAGCGGAGGGCGGCGTCCAGGCCGCTGAGGCCATCCGGGGCGATTTGCCGAGGCCGCCGGCAAGTGGGCTCGCCCGGAGGCAGGTTGACCGCCGGGCGGACCGGGCATCCCCTTCCTGAGTCGGGTCCGACCGGGGGGATGCCATGGATGTGGGTGCGCTCGCGCACGCGGTCTGGGTCGTTCTGCTGCCGGTGATGCTGTTCGTCTCGCTCCTGCGGTTCCTGTTCGTACGGGGGATCAGGACGGGGCCGCTGCTGGTCCTGCTGCTGTGGAGCGGGGCGGCGCTGTGGCAGGGCTACGGCACCGGGCCGGGCTGGTTGGTCCCGGCGGCGTACGGGGTGCTCGGGCTGGCGCTGCTGGAGATCCTGGTCGTCCTGGTCAAGGTGGTCCGGGTGCGGGTGGTGACCCCGGAGGGGCTGCGGCACCTGGTGGCCGCGGCGCGGGAGTCGACCGGGCGGGTGGTGATGATGCTCGCGGTGGTCCCGAACGGGAACCTCCTGGTCGAGGAGGTGCCGCCGGGGACGGGGTCGCGGAGCGTGCGGCTCACCGAGGGATGCCCGCTCTGCTTCGTCGAAGGGGTGGCGTCGGAGCTGGTCGGTGCCGGGGGCCCGGTGGTCGAGGAGTACCGGGCGCGGCTGGCGGGCGGGGTCAACCAGCTGCTCTTCCTGCGCAGACTGGCGCCCGGGGCGCCGTGGGAGTACCGGCTGGACGACGCCGCGGGGCGGCCCGCCGTCCACCGCAACCCCGGTTGCCCGCAGCACGGCGGCCGGCTGCTCTGACCGTGCGGACCGGAGCCGCTCAGACCTCGTCCGGGCCGGTGAAGTCGGGTGACGTGTAGCCGGGGCCGGTGAACTCGGCGGGGCGGGGCCGCCTGCCCTCCGGATCGGTGACGCCCTCGACGCCGGGGCTGGAGAATCCGGGGCTGGAGTAGCGGGCGCTGCTGTAGCCCGGGCTGAGCAGTTCGGGTGGGACGGGTCGGCCGCCGGGCTGTGGGGAGAGCGCGGGCTCGGAGTCGAGGTTGGCGAGCAGGTAGGGGATGACGGCGCGCTCGCGCAGGGCGGTGTGCCAGACGCGGCGGGCCTCGGCCAGATCGGCGTGCAGCTGCGGATCCTGGCCTGCCGGGGTGGACGCGCCGTCCCGACGGGCCGTCAGCAGCAGGCCGACGCCGCCGATCAGCAGCGCGGCCAGGGCGATGACGACGGCGACCCAGCCGGCCGTCACCAGGGCGTGGCCCAGGGCCAGGTCGGAGCTGGTGGCCTGGACCGAGTAGCCGAGCAGCAGCAGGATGCAGCCGCCACCGCCCGCCAGGACGGGCGCGAGCGCGGTGAGCACCGGGAACAGCCCGGCGCCCTCCCCGAGCGCGGGGCCGGCGCCTGCGCCCGCGGCGCCGTCGCCGGCCCCGGCTCTGCTCCGGTCCGGGGCGGTGAGACCGTCGCGCAGGTCGACGTAGTGCCGGTACTCGGTGGCCGCCGTGGAGGCGATCTCGGCCGCCGCGAGCACGGCCTTGGTGTGCAGCTGCTCGGCGTTGAGGTGCGGGCCGGGCGCGCGCAGTGCTTCGAGGACGGATCCGTCGCGCAGTGCTTCGTCGAGGATCCGGAGGAAGTCCGGGCGGTCCTCGGCGAGCAGGTGCGGGGCGTTGCTCATGGGTACCCCGTTCCGCTGGAGTCACGGAGGTGGATGGTCCGCGCGGGCCTGCCGCGCCGGGCCGCCGGGGCGAAAGCCGGTGGTGGCGGCCGGACGAGGGGCCTCGCGTGGTGCCTCGATGGTAGGGGTCGGCGAGCCGGCGCTGACAGTAGGTTTCCGGATTTTCAGTACCGTCAGCGGCTCGGCAGCGCAGGAGAGTTGTTCAGTTGTCTGTCGCAGGAGCGGACATCATGTCAGTTCAGCGGCAGTCGGGCGACCAGCAGCCGGCCTTCCATGGTGACCCCGCCGTCCATCGCGATGGCCAGCTCGTCGGCGTAGATGTAGGGCCCCGGCACGTGCGGCGGCGCGTCGTCGGCCTGGTCCACCCCGGTCAGGTACGGGATCGGGCTGTGGCCGTGCACCACCCGGTAGCCGCCGTAGGCGTCCAGCAGTTCGTGGACGGCGAGCGGGCCGGACTGCCCGCGGAAGGCGAACCGCTTGGTGAACTTGCGGAAGCAGTCCCACCACTCGTCGATGCCCTCGTCGGCCAGCACCACGTGGACGGCGTCGTTGACCTCGGCGATCGACTGGCCGTACTCCAGGTACGCGGTGGTGTCGGAGTGCAGCAGCAGGTGGCCGTCCTCGATGGCGATCGCGGGCAGCCGGGAGAGCCAGCTGATGTGATGCTGCTCCAGCCGCTCCAGGTCGTGCTGCTGGCCGCCGTTGAGCCGCCAGGCGGCGAGGAAGGACGCGGTGCCCGCGGTGGACTGCACGGGCTCGTCGCCGTAGCGGGCGGCGCCCAGGAAGAGCAGCTCGTGGTTGCCCATCAGGGCCCGGCAGTAGCCTCCGGCGGCGGCGGCCTCGGCGGCCAGCTGCATCACCAGGTTGATCACGCCGATGCCGTCCGGGCCGCGGTCGGTGAAGTCGCCGAGGAACCAGACCCGGGAGCGGCCGGCCGCCCAGTGGCCGTCGTCGTCGATCAGGCCCTGCTGGTGCAGCGCGGCCAGCAGCTCGTCCAGGTAGCCGTGCACGTCGCCGATCACGTACAGCGGCCCGGGAGCCTCGCCGGGCTCGGGCTGCGGGTACGGGAAGTGCACCTCGGGGATCGCCTCCGGGATCGGCGGGCCGAGCTCGATGGTCGGCGGGTCCTCGGACTGCGGCGGGGCGGGCGCGGCCTGCGGCGGGGCCTGCGGCGGGGCCTGCGGCGGGGCGGGCGCGGGCTCGGGCGCGGAGCTGTACTCGGGCTCGTATCCGCCCTCGTACTGGCCGCTCGGCGCGTAGTGGCCGGGCACCTGGCCGACGGCCACCGCCTGCTGCACTCCGGGCAGGTGACCGGGTGTCGGCCAGTGCTGCTCCAGGTAACGCGCGCCGCCGAAGCCGCTGTAGGTCTGCTCGAACGGGTAGCCGGCCGGTGGTTCGGCGGGCTCGTAGTAGGAGCCGTACGGGAGCACGTCGAGGTCCTGCTGTGGGTGGGGGCCTGAGTCGGGCAGTTCAGGCCCGGGGAAGCGGTCCTCGGGTGTCATTCGCCCATCATAGGAAGACCACTCTCCCGGCGTCCTCACCTGGTCGGTATCCAATTCGTCCGAACGTCCTCCGGGCGGTCCCGACTGCCCGGTCCGCCCCCTTCTGTGATGGTCCAGACCATAAGGCCGGACCGGCCCGGATCACCGGCCGGGTACGGACCACCGGCCCGCCGTGGACCCTCCGCGGCGTGCCGCCGTACCCGGCCGGGCGGCCGTCACTCCTCGCCGGGCGGGCGGGGCGGGTTGACGGTGGTCCGCGGGCTGCGGCGCTCCGAGGAGGCCCTGACGATCAGCTCGGTGGGCATCAGGGTGCCCGGCGGAGGCCCTGTCCCGGCGGTGCGGAACCGGGGCGGGAAGAGCCGCCCGGTGTCCGAACCGGTGCCCGAGTCGACTCCCTCGATCGCGTCGATGAGCAGGTTGACCACGGTGGTGCCGATCCGCCGGGGCTTGAGCGAGAGGGTGGTGATCGGGGGCTCGGTGCCCGCGTACACGTCGCTCTCGCTGCAGCAGACCAGCAGCAGGTCGTCCGGCACCCGCAGGCCGTACCGCCGGGCGGCGGCCAGCAGGTCGGTGCCGTTCGGGTCGAACAGGCCGTACACCGCGTCCGGACGGTCCGGACGGGCCAGCAGCCGGTCGGCGGCGAGTGCGCCGGCGGCGGGGTCGTGGGCGGGGTAGGCCTCGTAGACCGGCTCCTGGCCGACCCGGTGGCACCAGCCGAGGTAGGCGTCGGTGGAGAGCCGGGTGTAGGTGTCGGTACTGGTGCCGGTGAGCAGGCCGATCCGGCGGGCGCCGGCCTCGGAGAGGTGGTCGAGGATGCCGAGTACGGCGGCCTCGTGGTCGTTGTCCACCCAGGCGGTCACCGGGCAGTTGCCCGGCTTGCCGTCGCTGACCACCGGTACGCCGGACCGGTAGAGCTCGCTGACCAGCGGGTCCTGGTCGGGCGGGTCGATCACCACGGTGCCGTCGAGGGCGATGTTGCTCCAGACGTCGTGGCGGGAGGAGGCGGGCAGGACCACCAGGGCGTAGCCGCGGCTGAGGGCGGCGCTGGTGGCGGCGCGGGCCATCTCGGCGAAGTAGGCGAATTCGGTGAAGGTGAAAGGCTCCTCGCCGTAGGTGGTGACGGTCAGTCCGATCAGGCCGGACCGGCCGGTGCGCAGGGTCCGGGCGGCGGCGGAGGGGCGGTAGCCGAGGCGCTCGGCGACTTCGCGCACCCGGCTTCTGGTCTCGTCGGGCAGGCGGCCCTTACCGTTCAAGGCGTCGGAGACCGTGGTGATCGACACTCCGGCGGCTGCCGCCACGTCCCGGATGCCGGCCCGCTCCAGACGCCGCGAGGCGGTGGGTCGCCGACCGCTCTGGTTGGCTGCTGCTGTCATGGCGGACCGATCGTATGGCTCGTGACGCCGCTGCGTGACCGGTTCACTACTCATTGATGAAGATACGTTTCTTCCTGAGTGCGCCCGAACAACCCCCTTCGATACCTGCCCAGATCCGGCCGTCTTACCTCTGACATGTGCCATTGGAACCCGGCAGAATGGCTGATCTGCACCCGTAACCCGAACGAGCATCTCACCCCTACGGGTGAGCGCGGTGGGTATCGTTCAGGGCACCCGACCGGGGTGGTGCGGGTGCGTACCGAGGACTGCGTGTGTCGGCGATCCCGTACGCACGCGATCTGATGGCCGCAGCCTGGCGGCTGGAGAGAACGGAGACGACCGTGAGCGGAACGGCAGCGCAGGGTCCTCGGCTGAGGCCGAGCCTGGACGGCATCCCGACCTACAAGCCCGGCAAGCCGGCCGGAGCCGACGCGTACAAACTGTCCTCCAACGAGAACCCCTACCCGCCGCTGGCCGGCGTGCTGGAGGCCGCCGTCGCCGCGGCCGGGTCGCTCAACCGCTACCCGGACATGGCCGTCACCGGCCTCACCGAGGAGCTCTCCCGCCGCTTCGACGTGCCGGCCGAGCACATCGCCACCGGCACCGGCTCGGTCAGCGTCGCGCAGTCCCTGGTCCTCTCCACGGCCGGCCCCGGCGACGAGGTGATCTTCGCCTGGCGCTCCTTCGAGGCCTACCCGATCATCACCCAGGTGGCCGGTGCCACCCCCGTCCCGGTGCCGCTCACCGCGACCGAGGAGCACGACCTCGACGCGATGCTCGCGGCGATCACCGACCGGACCCGGCTGATCTTCGTCTGCAACCCCAACAACCCCACCGGCACCGCGATCCGCCGCGACGAGCTGGTGCGGTTCCTGGACGCCGTGCCGACCGACATCCTCGTGGTGCTGGACGAGGCGTACATCGAGTTCATCCGCGACGAGCGGGTGCCCAACGGCATCGACCTCTACCGCGACCGCCCGAACGTCTGCGTGCTGCGCACCTTCTCCAAGGCGTACGGCCTGGCCGGGCTGCGGGTCGGCTTCGCCGTCGCGCACGAGCCGGTGGCGACCGCGCTGCGCAAGACCGCGGTGCCGTTCGGCGTCAGCCAGATCGCCCAGGACGCGGCCGTCGCCTCGCTGCGGGCCGAGGACCAGCTGCTGGAGCGGGTCGAGGCGCTGGTCGCCGAGCGCACCCGGGTGGTGGCCGCGCTGACCGCTCAGGGCTGGGCCCTGGCCGACTCGCAGGCCAACTTCGTCTGGCTGCGGCTGGGCGACCGCGCCCTGGACTTCGCCGCGACCTGCGCGGCGGCGGGTGTCGTGGTGCGGCCGTTCCAGGGGGACGGCGTGCGGATCACGATCGGCGAGGTGGCCGGCAACGACATCTTCCTGGCGGCGGCGGAGGCGTTCCGCGAGGAGCTGTAGGCGGGATGGCGGCGGGGTGGGGCTGACGGCGGACCGATGGCAGTCGACGGATGACAGATGTTGAAATCTGTCATCCGATCGCTGTTGTCCGACGGCTGTCAGCGCCCCGCCCGCCCCGCCCGCCCCCACGATGTGAGGACCCGACCGGGAATCGCTGGGAGTTGGCTGGGAGCTGGACCAACCTTCGGTCAGCTTCCGGTAGGGCGCAGCCCCGGCGGGCCGCATATCTGGCGGCTTGCCCGGCTTCCCGTGGTCAGGAAGCTCCCAGCCCGGGCCCAGGATCCCGAAAGGGCGCGGCGCGAAGCTGTGCGGCATGAAGGTCCTCCCGCGACGGCGTGGTGCCGTCCTCCTCAACTCCGCGCTTGCGGTGGCCCTGTTGGGTGGGGTCGCGCTGGCGTACACCACCCTGGACAGCGGCACCAGTTCGGCCGCGGGCAAGGCCGGGGCGCGCACCGCGACGGTGGCCAAGGGCACCGTCCTGGCCACCGTGTCCGGTTCCGGCACCCTGGCCTCGCCCTCCGACGCCGGCCTCGACTTCACCACCGGCGGCAAGGTGACGTCGATCAAGGTGGCCGTGGGTGACACGGTGAAGGCGGGCGAGGTGCTCGCCACCGTCGACACCACGGCCGCCCAGCAGCAGGTGAACGCCGCCACCTCGGCGCTCACCACCGCCCAGGCCAACCTGACCAAGGCCGAGGCCGGCGAGACCGTGACGACCACCAAGGAGTTGCCGTCCGCGGGCTCCTCGGGGTCGGGACGTGCAGGCGGCAGCACCGGCCAGGGCCAGTCCGGCGGTGCCGGCGGGGGCGCGACCCCCGCGCCGCAGACCACCACGGTGACCACCACCAAGGTCGACCAGGCCCAGGTGGCCCAGGCCCAGCAGCAGGTCGACGCCGCCGGGACCACCCTGAGCAACGCCAAGGCGGCCCTGGCCGGCACCACGCTGACCGCGGCCGGCGACGGCACGGTGGCCTCGATCGGCGCCAAGGTCGGCGACACCGTCTCCGGTACCGGCGCGACCGGCGGCTCGGGCGGCACGGGCGGGTCCACCGGCAGCTCCACCGGCGGTTCCACCAAGTCGACCGGAAGCACCGGCACCACCCCGAGCGGTTTCATCGTGCTCACCAACCCGACCGGGATGCAGGTCACCGCGGCCTTCTCCGAGTTGGACTCGCTGAAGCTGAAGAAGGGTCAGGCGGCCACCGTCACGCTGAACGCCCAGTCCGACACCAAGCTCAACGCGACTGTCCTGTCGGTGAGTTCACTGCCGAACGCGTCCAGCGGCTCGTCCGGCGCGGTCCAGTACGGCGCGACCCTGCAGATCAGCGGCGACACCAGCAAGCTGCGTACCGGTCTGAGCGCGACGATCTCGGTGGTCACCGGCGAGGCGGACAACGCGCTCTCGGTGCCGACGGCCGCGCTGGCCGGCACCGGTACCAGCCGGACGGCGACCGTGGTGCACCAGGACGGCGGCACCGAGCGGGTCACGGTGACCGTCGGCGTCGAGGGCGACTCCACCGTGCAGGTGGTGGACGGCCTCGCCGAGGGTGACCAGGTCGAGCTGACCAGCACCACGGCCGGCACCGGCAACGGGTTCCCGAGCGGCCGCTTCCCCGGCGCCGGCGGCGCCGGCGGGGTGGGCACCGGTGCGGTGGGCACCGGCGGCCTCGGCGGCGGCGGTGCGGCGGCCGGTGGTGCGGGAGCCGGCGGCGGTGCCCGGACCGGCGGCGGGGGCCGCGGCTGATGACCGAGCAGCAGCCCCCGGTGATCCAGATCCGCCGGGTGATCAAGTCGTACGGCCACGGCGACGCCGTCGTGCACGCCCTGCGCGGCCCGTCCGCGCCGGGCGGCGGCGGGGAGCCGCTGGGCGTCAGCCTCGACATCGAGGAGGGCGACTTCGTCGCGGTGATGGGCAGTTCGGGCTCGGGCAAGTCGACCCTGATGAACATCCTCGGCTGCCTCGACGTGCCGACCTCGGGCCGCTACCTGCTGGACGGTATCGACGTCGGCCACCTGGACGAGGGCCAGCTGTCGCTGGTCCGTAACCGGAAGATCGGATTCGTCTTCCAGTCCTTCAATCTGGTGCCGCGGACCACGGCGCTCGCACAGGTGGAGCTGCCGCTCGCCTACGCGGGCGTGCGCGCTGCCGAGCGCCGGCGCCGGGCGCTCGCCGCGCTGTCCCTGGTCGGTCTGGCCGACCGGGCCGGGCACAAGCCCAACCAGCTCTCCGGCGGCCAGCAGCAGCGCGTGGCGGTGGCCCGTGCGCTGGTCACCGCGCCCGCCATGCTGCTGGCCGACGAG
This sequence comes from Kitasatospora sp. NBC_00374, assembly GCF_041434935.1. NCBI lineage: Bacteria > Bacillati > Actinomycetota > Actinomycetes > Kitasatosporales > Streptomycetaceae > Kitasatospora > Kitasatospora sp. NBC_00374. The sequence continues at coordinate 4,517,760 of NZ_CP107964.1, forward strand.
CCCACCGGCAACCTGGACAGCCACTCCACCGAGGAGGTGCTGTCGATCATCGACGGCCTGAACGCCGACGGCCGCACGGTGGTGCTGATCACCCACGAGGACGAGGTCGCCCGGCACGCCAAGCGGGTGATCCGGCTGGTGGACGGTGCGATCGTCAGCGACGTCCGGCAGGCGAAGGTGGCCGGCCCGCCGCCGGCGCTCGGCGTGGGGGTGGGCGCGTGATGCTCTGGCAGATGCTCCGGTTCGCGCTCGGCGGCCTGGCGGCCAACAAGGTGCGCTCGGCGCTCACCATGCTCGGGGTGCTGATCGGCGTCGCGTCGGTGATCATCCTGCTGGCGGTCGGCAACGGTTCCTCGGTCGCCGTCAAGGACTCCATCACCGCGCTCGGCACCAACTCCCTGACGGTGTCCGCCAGCGGTGCCCGGGGCGCCGCCACGGTGGCCAGGAAGCTCACCGTGGCGGACGCCAAGGCGCTCGCCACGGCCACCGACGCACCGGCGATCAAGTCGGTCGCCCCGGTGGTCACGGCCTCCGCCACCGCGCTGTACGGCAACATCTCGTACCAGCCGGGCTCGATCGTCGGCACCTACCCGGCGTACTTCGAGACCGCCAACCAGAAGGTCGCGCACGGCGACTACTTCTCCAACGACGACGTGCTCGGCTCCCGCAAGGTGGCCGTGATCGGCTCGGCCACGGCCAAGCAGCTGTTCGACACCGAGGACCCGGTGGGCAAGCGGATCACCGTCGGCTCCACCCCGTTCACCGTGGTCGGGGTGCTGCAGGCCAAGGGCAGCACCGGCTTCAACGACCCGGACGACGTGGTGATCGCCCCGCTGCCGACCGTACAGAACGCCTTCACCGGCTTCGGCGCGGTCAACCAGATCCTGGTGCAGGCCGCCTCGGCCGAGCAGACCACCGAGGCGCAGAACGACGTCAGCCGGATCCTGCTCGCCGCCCACGCGATCGCCGACCCCGCCAAGGCAGACTTCCGGATCAGCAGCCAGGCCTCGCTGCTGACCGCCCGGGAGAGCACCACCCAGACCTTCACCGTGCTGCTCGGCGCGGTGGCCGCGATCTCGCTGCTGGTCGGCGGGATCGGGATCACCAACATCATGCTGGTGACGGTCACCGAGCGGACCAAGGAGATCGGCATCCGCAAGGCGCTCGGCGCACCCCGGGCGGTCGTCCTCGGCCAGTTCCTGATGGAGTCGACACTGCTGTCGGTGCTCGGCGCCGGCCTCGGGGTGCTGGCCGGACTGGTCGGCTCGCACTTCAGCATCGTCGGCATCAGGCCGGTGGTGATCCCCGAGTCGGTGCTCGGCGCCTTCGCGATCGCCGTGGCGATCGGTCTGTTCTTCGGCAGCTACCCGGCCAACCGGGCGGCCCGGCTGCGGCCGATCGACGCCCTGCGTCACGAGTGAACCACCAGACGGATCAGGAGAGTTGACCCAGCATGTCCAGTGAGAACGAAACCCCGACCGAGCTGCTGGCCACCGCGCCGGACGCCCGCGACGTCACCGCCGAGCTGGCCGCTCCGCCCCGTCGCAAGCTGCCCTGGCCGACCCTGGCCCTGGCCGGCTGCGTGATAGCCACGCTGTCCTTCGCCGGCGGCGTCTGGTACCAGAAGGACAACGGCCCGGTCGGCTCCGGCCAGCGCGCGGCCGCCGGCGGGCAGGGGCAGAACGGCCAGTACGGCGGCCGTCGCGGCGGCGGTCAGGGCCAGAACGGCCAGAACCCGGGTCAGGGCGGCCAGAACGGTCAGGGTGGTCAGAACGGCCAGGGCGCGGGCTTCACCCGGGGCACCGTCAAGCAGGTGGACGGCACCACGGTCTACCTGACCGACACGGCCGGCAACACCGTCAAGGTCACCACCGGCGACACCACCAAGGTCACGGTCAACAAGGAGGGCAAGGTCGCGGACCTCCAGCCCGGCCAGACCGTCACCGTGGTCGGCAGCAGGGCGGCCGACGGCGGCTTCACCGCCACCCAGCTCACCGAGGGCGCGGCCGGCGGCTTCCCGGGCGGCTTCGGCGGCCGCGGCGGCACCGGCACCGGCACGGGGGCCGGGGCGGGCAACGGCAACTGAGCCCGAGGCGCGGCGCCGGATGGTGCTCCCGGGCGCTCCCGGCCGCTCCCGGGCCTGCTGCGCCGCCGCGAGCCGCGCCGCGAAGTTGGCCAGAACGGTTCCCGCGGAGGTTTAATCCAACCTTCATCAACCGCGCATAGCCTCCCCGGGCTATCGTCCGATGAGCAACCATCGACAGACCGGGAGGCGGATCACCGTGTCAGGGACAGCACAGCCGGCCGGCGGCCCGGTCGCGGGCAGTACCTCGGGCGAGGCGTTTCTGCTGGTCGTGGACGACGAGCCGAACATCCGGGAGCTGCTCTCGGCCTCGCTGCGGTTCTCCGGATTCCGGGTCGCCTCCGCCGCCACCGGTGAGGAGGCGATCGCCGCCGTCGCCGCCGAGCGCCCCGATCTGGTGGTGCTCGACGTGATGCTGCCCGACCTGGACGGCTTCGCGGTCGTCCAGCGGCTGCGGGAGCAGACCCAGTGGCCGCAGGGCGGCGAGCACGTCCCGGTGCTGTTCCTGACGGCCAAGGACGGCACCGGCGACAAGGTGCAGGGCCTGGCGGTCGGCGCGGACGACTACGTCACCAAGCCGTTCAGCCTGGAGGAGCTGATCGCCCGGATCCGGGCGATCCTGCGCCGGGCCGGCGGCCCGGCCGAGGACGGCCGGCTGGTGGTCTCCGACCTCACCCTCGACCCGCTGGCGCACGAGGTGACCAGGGCCGGCGTGCCGGTCTCGCTCTCCCCGACCGAGTTCAAGCTGCTGCACTACCTGATGGCCAACGTCGGCCGGGTGGTCTCCAAGGCGCAGATCCTCGACCACGTCTGGGCGTACGACTTCGGCGGCGACCTCTCCATCGTCGAGTCGTACATCTCCTACCTGCGCCGCAAGCTCGACTCCGGCACCGCCGCGCACGGGCCCAAGCTGATCCACACCGTGCGCGGCATCGGCTACGCCCTGCGCCGCCCGCCCCAGGGCTGACGGCGGCGTGCGCGTCGTCGCCCGGCTCTCGCTCCGCGCCCGGCTGCTGGTGCTGGCCCTGCTGCTGGTCACCACCGGGCTGGTGGTGAGCGACACCCTGGTCCTCGGGGCGGTCAAGGTCCAGTTGGTGGACCGGGCCGACCAGCAGCTGGAACGGTTCGCCCAGCCGCTCACCCGCCGGTCCCTGGGCCGGGCGAACGGCCCGCTGAGCGGACCCCTGAGCGGTCCGCTCGGTTCGCCGACGGGCCCCCGGTCCGGGCCCAGGCTCGGGCAGGGCGACGGTTCCGGGGCCGGCGGCCGGCGCCCGGGGCCGTTCCTGCCGAGCCAGTACGTGGTCCAGTACCTCGGCGCGGACGGCGCGGTGCAGGAGGTCTTCCGGCAGCCGATCGACGACTCCGACCCGCTCCCGAAGGTCGCCCGGCTGACCCCGGCGGCGATCTCGGCCCACGGGGGCGAGAGCTTCACGGTGCCGGGGGCGCAGGGCGCGGGCAGCTGGCGGGTGCTGGTCCTGCCGCTGCAGCGTGCCACGGCCGGCGGGAGCAGTGCGGCGGGTGGCGGCGCCGTGGCCGACAGCGCCGAGCTCGCCGCCCCCGGCTATCTGCTGGTCGCCGTCTCGCTGGACGACGTGGACGCGGTGCTGGCCCGTCTGCGGGCCACCTTCCTGACCATCGGCGGCGCGGTCCTGCTGGGGATCGCCGGGCTCGGCGCGTTCGCCGTCCGGGCCGGGCTGCGGCCGTTGCGGCAGATCGAGCGCGGCGCCCAGCGGATCGCCGCCGGCGAACTCTCGCACCGGATGCCCGACCTCGGGCAGCGGACCGAGGTCGGGCGGCTGTCGGCCGCGCTGAACGGCATGCTCAGCCAGATCGAGGCCGCGTTCTCCGCGCAGGCCGCCTCCGAGTCCCGGATGCGGCGCTTCGTGGCGGACGCCTCGCACGAGCTGCGGACCCCGTTGGCCGGCATCCGGGGCTTCGCCGAACTGCACCGGATGGGCGCCCTCCAGGACGTGGACCGGGCGATGGACCGGATCGAGAGCGAGGCGATCCGGCTGGGCGGCCTGGTCGAGGACCTGCTCACGCTGGCCCGCCTCGACGAGGAACGGCCGCTCGACCTCGCGCCGATGGACCTGCGGACCCTGGCCGCCGACGCGCTGCACGACCTGACGGCGCTCGATCCGAGCCGCCCGGTCGCGCTCACCGGCCCGGACGGCGCCGGCGCCCCGCAGCCCGCACCGGTGCTCGGCGACGAGGCCAGGCTCCGCCAGGTGGTCACCAACCTGGTCGGCAACGCGGTGCGGCACACCCCGCCCGGCACCGCCGTGCGGATCGGTGTCGGGACCGCCGACGGCCGGTGCCTGCTGGAGGTCGCCGACCAGGGACCGGGGCTGACGGAGGGTCAGGCGGCGCAGGTGTTCGAACGGTTCTACCGGGTCGACGCCTCCCGCAGCCGCCACGAGGGCGGCGGTGCCGGGCTCGGCCTCGCCATCGCCTCGGCCCTGGTGCACGCGCACGGCGGCGCCCTCACCCTCGACTCGGCGCCCGGCCGGGGCGCGTCCTTCCGCGTGCAGCTCCCGCACCAGCGCTGACGACATACCACCGGGCGCCCGCGCCGGTCGCCGGCGGTCGGCCACCCGGCACCTGCCGCCGGTGGCCGGGGCGCTCGGCGCGGAGGCGCGGCGCGGGCGCTGTCAAGGTGCAGAACGGCAGAGGGCGCCGACCCGTGTCCCGTCCGCGGCCGGTTGCCGGGCCCCCGGCTTGGTCGGATCATCTGCTTGACCGGTGCGGTCGTCGAATACCCACCCCCCTGTTCGAGCGCGGATAAGCATGTTGGATACTGAGCTTGTGAACGTGTTCACTTTCACAAGCGGGCAAGCTTGGCATGGCTCGTAGTGGTTACGTGCTAGTCATGCCTTTCGTCCGGTTTGTGGCAGATCAGGGCAGGCCGAGCAGAGAGAGGGCGCAGTGGAGCTAGCAATCGCTCACGAAACCATCGCGCGATGGCAGTTCGGAATCACCACCGTCTATCACTTCCTCTTCGTCCCGCTGACGATCAGCCTGTCCGCGATCGTGGCCGGGCTGCAGACCGCCTGGGTGCGGACGGGCAAGGAGAAGTACTTCCACGCCACCAAGTTCTGGGGCAAGCTCTTCCTGATCAACATCGCGATGGGCGTGGTCACCGGCATCGTGCAGGAGTTCCAGTTCGGCATGAACTGGTCCGACTACTCGCGCTTCGTCGGTGACGTCTTCGGTGCGCCGCTCGCGATGGAGGCGCTGATCGCCTTCTTCTTCGAGTCCACCTTCATCGGCCTGTGGATCTTCGGCTGGGAGCGGCTGCCGAAGAAGATCCACTGCGCCTGCATCTGGATGGTCGCGATCGGCACCGTCCTGTCCGGCTACTTCATCCTGGCCGCCAACTCCTGGATGCAGCACCCGGTCGGGTACCGGATCGACCAGGCCACCGGCAAGGCCCAGCTCACCGACATCGGCCGGGTGCTGTTCCAGAACACCACCCTGGTCCAGGTCTTCCACACCCTCACCGCGGCCTTCCTGACCGGCGCCGCGTTCATGGTCGGCATCTCCTCGTACCACCTGTGGAGGGCCAAGCGCGGGAAGGAGACCGACCGTCGCAGGACCGCCGCCATGCGCACCTCGCTGCGGGTCGCCCTGGTGATCGCGGTGCTGGGCGGTCTGGGGACGGCGGTCAGCGGCGACTCCCTGGCCAAGGTCATGTTCGAGCAGCAGCCGATGAAGATGGCCGCCGCCGAGGCGCTCTGGGACACCCGGGACCCGGCGCCGTTCTCGATCTTCGCGGTCGGGAACGTCAACGAGGGCCACAACTCGGTCGAGCTGGAGATCCCCGGGATACTGTCCTTCCTGGCCAACAGCGACTTCAGCTCTCCCGTCCCCGGCATCAACGACACCGCCGCCGCGGAGGCCGCCCGGTACGGCGGGCAGCCCAGCGACTACATCCCGAACATCTTCGTCACCTACTGGGGCTTCCGCCTCATGATCGGTTTCGGGATGACCTCCTTCACGGCCGCCCTGATCGGCCTGTGGACCACCCGGCGGAAGTTCTGGCTGGCGCCCGAACACCGCACCGGCGAGGACGAGCCGCCGAAGCTGATGCTCACCAGGAACCGCGAGTTCAGCCCGTTCCTGACCAGGTGGAGCTGGCGGATCGGCATCCTCACCATGGGCTTCCCGCTGATCGCCAACAGCTTCGGCTGGATCTTCACCGAGATGGGCCGTCAGCCCTGGGTGGTCTTCGGCCTGATGCGCACCTCCGACGCGGTCTCCCCCAACGTCTCCGTCGGCCTGCAGATCGGCGCCCTCACCACCTTCACCCTGCTCTACGCGGTCCTCGCGGTGATCGAGGTCCGGCTGCTGGTCAAGTACGCCAAGGCCGGGCCGGTCACCTCCGAGCGGCCGCCGGCGAAGGACCCGACCCTGCGCGGCCCGTCCTCGGACGAGGACGCCGACAAGCCCCTCGCCTTCGCGTACTGAGGACGGAACGAGCATGCACCTCAACGACTTCTGGTTCGTCCTCATCGCCGTCCTGTGGATCGGCTACTTCTTCCTGGAGGGCTTCGACTTCGGGATCGGCATCCTCACCAGGACGCTCGCCCGCGACACCACCGAACGCCGGGTGCTGATCAACACCATCGGCCCGGTCTGGGACGGCAACGAGGTCTGGCTGCTCACCGCCGGCGGCGCCACCTTCGCCGCCTTCCCGGACTGGTACGCCACCCTGTTCAGCGGTTTCTACCTCCCGCTGCTGGCCATCCTGGTCTGCCTGATCGTCCGCGGGGTCGCCTTCGAGTACCGGGCCAAGCGCACCGAGGAGCGCTGGCAGCGCAACTGGGAACTGGCGATCTTCTGGACCTCGCTGATCCCGGCCTTCCTGTGGGGCGTCGCCTTCGCCAACATCGTGCACGGCGTCGACATCGACCAGGACAAGAACTACGTCGGCACCCTCGGCGACCTGCTCAACCCGTACGCGATCCTCGGCGGCCTGGTCACCCTGGTGCTGTTCACCTTCCACGGTGCGGTCTTCGCCGCCCTGAAGACCGTCGGCGAGATCCGCGAACGCGCCCGCTCCCAGGCCCTCGGCCTCGGACTGGCCGCCGCCGTCCTCGCCCTGGTCTTCCTGATCTGGACCCAGGCCGACCGGGGCAACGGCTGGAGCCTCGCGGCGCTGGTCGTCGCGGCCGCCGCCCTGGTCGGCGCGCTGGCGGCCAACCAGATCGGCCGCGAGGGCTGGGCGTTCGTCCTCTCCGGACTGACCGTGGTGGCCGCCGTCGGGATGCTCTTCCTGGCGCTCTTCCCGGACGTGATGCCCTCCACGCTCGACCCGGACTGGTCGCTGACCGTCTCCAACGCCTCCTCCTCGCCGTACACCCTCAAGGTGATGACCGTCGTGGCGGCCGTCTTCACCCCGATCGTGCTGCTCTACCAGGGCTGGACGTACTGGGTGTTCCGCAAGCGGATCGGCGTCCAGCACATCCCGGCCGCCGTCCCCGCCGAGCACTGAGAAGGCGGAACCGATGGAGCCCCAGCAGCGCATGCGCCCGGTCGACCCGCGGCTGCTCCGGTACGCCCGCACCACCCGGGCCTTCCTCGCCGGATCCGTCCTGCTCGGCGGGGTGGGCGCGGTCCTGGTGGTCGCCCAGGCCAGCCTGATCGCCGAGATCGTGGTGCGGGCCTTCCAGTCCCACGACCGGGACCTCACCGCCCCGCTGCTCGGGCTCGCCGCCGTCGCCGCCGGCCGGGCCGCCGTCGCCTGGCTGACCGAGCTGACCGCACACCGCTCGGTGGCCCGGGTGAAGTCCACCCTGCGGCGCCGGCTGCTCGACCACGCCACCGCGCTCGGCCCGGACTACCTGGCGGGCCGGCGCACCGGCGAGCTCACCGCGCTCGCCACCCGCGGCATCGACGCCCTGGACGACTACTTCGCCCGCTACCTCCCGCAGCTCGCCCTGGCCGTGGTCGTCCCGGCCGTGGTGCTGGCCCGGATCCTGGGCGCAGACTGGCGCTCAGCCGCGGTCATCGCCGCCACCCTGCCGCTGATCCCGCTCTTCATGGTGCTGATCGGCCTGGCCACCCAGACCCGGATGGACCGGCAGTGGGACGGCCTGGCCCGGCTCTCGCACCACTTCCTGGACGTGGTCGCCGGGCTGCCCACCCTCAAGGTCTTCGGCCGGGCCAAGGCCCAGGCCCGCACCATCGCCCGGATCACCGACGAGTACCGGCGGGCCACCCTGCGGACCCTGCGGATCGCCTTCATCTCCTCGTTCGCGCTGGAACTGCTCGCCACCCTCTCGGTCGCGCTGGTCGCCGTCTCGGTCGGCTTCCGGCTGGTCGACGGCACCCTCGACCTGGAGACCGGCCTGCTGGTGCTGGTCCTGGCCCCCGAGGTCCACCTGCCGATCCGTCAGGTCGGCGCGCTCTACCACTCCAGCGTCGAGGGGCTCACCGCCGCAGGCCGGATCTTCGAGGTGCTGCAGACCCCGCTGCCGGCCGCGGGCCGCCGCCCGGTCCCGCCGCTCGCCGGCGCGGCGATCACGCTCAGCGGCGTCACCGTGGACTTCCCGGGCCGCGGTGCCCCCGCCCTCGACGGGGTCTCGTTCACCCTCGAACCCGGCATCACCACCGCGCTCACCGGCCCGAGCGGCGCCGGAAAGTCCACCCTGGTCTCCGTCCTGCTGGGTTTCACCCGGCCCACCGCCGGAACCGTCCGGATCGGCGGCCACGACCTCGCCGAACTCGACCCGGCCGAGTGGCGCCGGCAGATCGCCTGGGTGCCGCAGCATCCGCAGCTGTTCGCCGGCACCGTCGCCGAGAACGTCCGGCTCGCCCGGCCGGACGCCACCGACCGGCAGGTAGGGGAGGCGCTCGCCGCCGCCCACGCGCAGGAGTTCGCCGAGTTGGACACCCTCCTCGGGGAGGGCGGCGCCGGGCTCTCGGCCGGGCAGCGGCAGCGGATCGCCATCGCCCGGGCCCTGCTCGCCGACCGGCCGCTGGTGCTGCTCGACGAGCCGACCGCCCACCTGGACGGCGGCAGCGAGGCCGCGGTGGTCGACGCCGTCCGCGCGCTGGGCGCCGGCCGTACCGTGCTGCTGGTCGCCCACCGCCCCGCCCTGCTCGCGGTCGCCGACCACCGGGTGCACCTGCCCGGCCCGGCGGCGCCGCCGGCCGGCCGGGCACCCGCCGGCACCCCGGCCCCGGACCAGGCCGCAGCGGACGAACCGGTACCCGAAGCGGTGGACGGGGCGGTGGACGGGGTGGTGGACGAGCGGGCCCCGGTCGAGCCGCCGACCCGCCCCCGGCTCGCCCCCGCCGTGCTGCTCGGCTCCCTCGCGCTCGGCTGCGCGATCGCGCTGATGGCCACCTCCGGCTGGCTGATCTCCCGGGCCTCCGAGATGCCTCCGGTGCTGTACCTGATGATGGCCGTGACCGCCGTCCGGGCCTTCGGCATCGGCCGCAGCGTCTTCCGCTACGCCGAGCGGCTGGTGGCGCACGACGCGGTGCTCAAGGCCCTCGGCGGGGTCCGGGCCGCGGTGTACGGCCGGCTGGAGCGGCTCGCCCCCGCCGGCCTGCCCGCCTTCCGCCGGGGCGACCTGCTGGCCCGGCTGGTCTCCGACGTCGACGCGGTGCAGGACCACTACCTGCGCTGGCGGCTGCCCGCGGCCGTCGCCGTCCTGGTCTCGCTGGCCGCCTCCGCCGCCCTGGCCGCGTTCGTGCCGGCCGCCGGCGCGCTGCTCGCCCTCGGCCTGCTGCTGGCCGGCGCCGCCGCCCCGGCCCTGGCCACGCTGCTCTCCGGCCGGGCGGAACGTCAGCAGTCGCCCGCCCGGGGCGCGTTGGCGGTCGCGGTGGTCGACACCCTGACCGGCACCGCCGAGCTGACGGTGGCCGGCGCGCTGCCCGCCCGGCTCGCCACCGCCCGGGCCGCCGACCGGCGGCTGACCGCGCTGGCCGCCCGGTCCGCGGCCGGCGCCGGACTCTCGGCCGGCCTGACCGCCCTGGTCACCGGGCTGACGGTGGCCGCGAGCGCGGCCGTCGGGGTGCACGCCGTGAGCACCGGGGCGCTGCCCGGAGTGTGCCTGGCGCTGGTGGTGCTCACCCCGCTGGCCGCCTTCGAGGCCGTCGCGGGCATGCCCACCGCGGTGCGGTTCCGCGAGCGCAGCCGCGCCGCCCGGGCCCGGCTGGACGAGCTGCTGACCGCGGCCGAACCGGTGGCCGACCCCGCCGAGCCGCAGCCGGTCCCCGGCCGGCCCCTGCCGATCGCCGTCCGCGGCCTCACCGCCCGCTGGCCCGGGCAGGCCGAGGACGCGCTGCGCGACCTCGACCTGGACCTCGCGGCGGGCCGCCGGATCGCCGTGGTCGGCCCGTCCGGGTCCGGCAAGACCACGCTCGCCCAGGTGCTGCTGCGCTTCCTCGACCAGCGGGACGGCAGTGTCACCCTCGGCGCCGGCCGTCCACAGGCTGTGGACAGCCGCTCGGCCGCCGCCGACGAGGTCCGCCGCGTCGTCGGCCTGTGCGCCCAGGACGCCCACGTCTTCGACAGCTCACTGCGGGAGAACCTCCGGCTCGCCCGCCCCGCCGCCACCGAGCCCGAGCTGCGGGCCGCCCTGGCCTCGGCCCGGTTGCTGGACTGGGTGGACACCCTCCCTGAGGGCCTGGACACCATGGTCGGCGAGCACGGCGCCCGGATCTCCGGCGGCCAGCGCCAGCGGCTCGCGCTGGCCCGGGCGCTGCTCGCCGACTTCCCGGTGCTGATCCTGGACGAGCCCGCCGAGCACCTCGACCTGCCCACCGCCGACGCCCTCACCGCCGACCTGCTGGCGGCCACCGCCGGCCGGACCACCCTGCTGATCACCCACCGGCTGGCCGGCCTGGACGACGACAGCGTCGACGAGGTGCTGGTGCTCGACCGGGGCCGCGTCGTCGAGCGCGGCCGGTGGTCCGAGCTGGAAGCCCGCCCGGGCAGCCGCCTGAACGCCATGCGCGAGCGGGAGCAGCGGGCCGACACGCTGATGGCGGCGGTCTGACGTTCGACGCAAACCGTACAAATTACGCTCGAAACATGGAGACCCCGCCGCAGGCCCCGACCGCGCAGCCGCCCGAGCCCGAGCCGCCCGAGCCCGAGCCGCCCGCGCAGCCGGAGCCCGCGCCGCACCGGGTGCCCGAGATCTCCTCACTCGACCTGGACACCCTGGTCACCGAGGTCTCCGAGCGGCTCCAGTCCGCCGCCGCCGTCACCGACCGGATGCAGCGGCTGCTGGAGGCCGTGGTCTCGGTCGGCGCCGGGCTCGACCTGCACGCCACGCTGCACCGGATCGCCACCGGCGCGGCCGAGCTGGTCGACGCCGAGTACGCCGCGCTCGGCGTGATCTCCCCGCACGGCACCGGGCTCTCGGACTTCATCCACGTCGGCATCGACGACACCACCGCCGAGGTCATCGGCGAGCTGCCCGCCGGCCGGGGCATCCTCGGCGCCCTGATCGACAACCCCGAGCCGCTGCGCCTGGCCGACCTCGGCGAGGATCCGCGCTCCTCCGGCTTCCCGCCGCGCCACCCGCCGATGACGTCCTTCCTGGGCGAGCCGATCCGGGTCCGGGCCGAGATCTTCGGCAACCTCTACCTCACCGAGAAGAAGGGCGGCGGCGGCTTCACCCCCGAGGACGAGCAGGTGGTGCACGCACTGGCCGCCGCGGCCGGGGTCGCGATCGAGAACTCCCGCCTGTACGAGAACGTGCGCCGCCGGGAGCGCTGGATCGCCGGCGCCTCGGCGGTCACCACCGCGCTGCTCTCCACCGACGAGGCGAAACTCGCCCTCACCGTCGCGGCCGAGCAGGTCCGGGAGCTGGCGGACGCCGCGGTCGGCATGATCCTGCTGCCCACCGTCGACGGGCAGATGCGGGTCGCGCACGCCTCCGGCGAGGTCGCCGAGTACCTCAACGGCGAGCTCATGCCGCCGGGGAGTTTCGCCACCCACCTGATGGCGGGGGAGAGCGTCCACCTCGACGACATGTCCTCGGACCCCGCGGTGGTGCTCCGGCTCGCCCGCCGGTTCGGGCCCTCGATGGCCGTCCCGATGGTCTCGTCCGGCCGGGTGCTCGGCGGCCTGTGCGTGTGGCGCGAGCGCGGCTCAGCGCCGTTCACCGACGACGAGAAGCAACTCGCCCAGACCTTCGCCTCCCAGGCCGCACTCGCGCTGCGGCTGGCCGAGGGACAGCGCGACAAGCAGCGTCTCGCCGTCTTCCAGGACCGTGACCGGATCGCCCGCGACCTGCACGACCTGGTCATCCAGCGGCTGTTCGCGACCGGCATGATGCTGGAGAGCGCCGCCCGCCGCGCGGTGGTTCCGGAGGTGCGCTCGGGCATCGGCAGAGCGGTGGACGAGCTGGACGCCACCATCCAGGAGGTCCGCACCACCATCTACGCCCTCCAGCACGGTGACACCGACGACCAGCCGGACACCCTGCGGACCAGGGTGCTGCGCGAGGGCAGTCAGGCCGCCGCGGCCCTGGGCTTCAAGCCCACCATCACCTTCACCGGCCCGGTGGAGAGCCTGGTCGGCGAGAAGACCTCCCTCCAACTCCTCGCCGCGCTCCGGGAGATGCTCTCCAACACGGCCCGCCACGCCCGGGCCTCCCGGGTCGCCGTCGAGGTCGCCGCCACCGTTCACCTGGACGACCAGGGCCGCCCCGTCCCCGGCGACCCGGAGGCCCTGGACCGGGCGGGCAAGCCCGGCGTGCTGCTCACCGTCACCGACGACGGCGTCGGCATCCCGGACGGCGGCCGGCGCAGCGGTCTGCGCAATCTCGCCCGCCGGGCCGAGGCGCTCGGCGGAGACGCCTGGCACGAGCCGGGCCCGCACGGCAAGGGCACCCGGGTCCGCTGGACGGCCCGGTACTGAGAGCCGGGTACCCGGAGCCGGGTACGGGCGCCCTGGCGCGGCGGTCCGTCAGGAGTGGAACTTCTCGGTGGCCTTGGTGATCTTCCCGGAGGCGTCCAGCACGACCTCGTAGGTGAGGTTGGAGAAGCAGGGGCGCTTCTCCGGGTCCTCGGTGTGGTCCAGGCACTTGGCGGTGTGCTCGGCCAGCTGGGCGAGGGTGACCTTCTTGGTCTGGAACGAGAGATCGGTCAGCTCGACCACCGCGCCGGCGGCGAAGGAGTACGTCTTCTCGGCGCCCGCGTCCGCCCAGTGCCCGTCATTGGGGTCGCACTCGAACGTGGTCTCCTTGGCGTGGAACGCCGTGGCGGTCGAGGCCTTGGAGACGTTGAGCATCCGGTGCCCGGCGGCGAGCTTCGGCGCCGCACCGCAGTCCATGCCCGGCTCGGCCGGGTCCCCGCCCTGCGACGCGGCCCCGGAGGGCTTCGCGGAGGACTTCGCCGGGGCCTGCGGCGAGCCGGTGGCGGCCGGGGTGCCCGCCGCGGTCGTGCCCGCGGCCCTGGCGTCCCCGGCGCCGGTCGACGTGTCGCCGGCGGGGTCGCAGGCGGTCAGGGTGAGGGCCACCAGAGCGGCGGTGGCGGCGGTGGTCGCGGTGCTCAGAACGCTGCGGACGGACAAGGCGGTTCATCCCCCAAGGAAGGCGTCGTCGATCGAACTGACGGTCGGACAGACTACCGTCGGCCGCCGACCCGCCTCCGCCGCGCCACCGACGCCGGGTCAGGAACCGCTCACAGCAGGGTCTCGATCACGGCCGCCACCCCGTCCTCGTCGTTGCCCACCGTGTGCTGCGCCACCGCCGCCAGCACCTCGGGGTGCGCGTTGGCCACGGCGTAGGACCGGCCCGCCCAGGCGAGCATCTCCAGGTCGTTCGGCATGTCGCCGAAGGCCACCACCTCGGACCGGTCGATGCCCTGCTCACCGCACCAGCGGGCCAGCGTGCTCGCCTTGGTGACCCCGCGCGCGCTGATCTCCAGCAGCGCGACCGGGCTGGACCGGGTGATCTCGGCCAGCCCTCCGGCCACCACCCTCGCCCGGGCCAGGAACACGTCCGGGTCCAGCTCGGGGTGCTTGGCGAGCAGCTTGAACAGACCGCCGACCCGTCCGTCGCCCAGCAACTGCTCGGCGGTGGCGACCGGGTGGTCCTCGTCCGACCCCCACATCCGCAGTTCGTACTCCGGTTCCCGGGCGAAGCCGCCCGGGAACTCGAAGGCGAACGCCGTCCCCGGCAGCTCGGCGCGCAGCGCCGCCACCACCGCCGTCGCGTCCGCCACGGCCAGCGGGAAGCTCTCCACCAGCTCGCCGCGCCGGACGTCCACCACGGCCCCACCGTTCGAGCAGATCGCCACCCCGTGGCCCCCGATGTGTGCGCTCAGCTGCGTCATCCAGCGCGGCGGGCGGCCGGTCACGAAGACCACCTGGATGCCCGCCCGCTCGGCCTGCGCCAGGGCGGCGGCGGTCCGCTCGGAGACGGAGCCACTGGCGCAGAGCAGCGTGCCGTCCAGGTCGGTGGCGATCAGGCGGGGGCGTGGGAAGGTGGTCACCGTCCCATCTTCGCGCACCTGCGCCGGGGCCCGGGGGAGGCGTACCCTCCCCGGCCCCGGCGTACGGCCCTGCGGCCCGGATCAGCCCGTGCTGATGGTGAGTGCGGCGGTGTGCAGCGTGCCGCCGGTCTGGAACTGGACGAACAGCCGCCAGTCACCGGCCGCGGGCAGCTCGGCGTGGAACCTCAGGTCGGGGCCGCCGTGGCCGGTCGCGACACCGCCCTCCGGGTGCAGGTGGGCGAAGGCCTGATCGCCGGCGTGGAACGCGGTCAGGTGGCCGAAACTCTCCAGGTACGGCTCGAGATCGGTCACCGGCCGGCCGTCCCTGGTCACCGTGAGCTTCAGCGCGCCGGTCTTCGGGGTGTGCTGCACCGCGACGGTGTACCCGTCGACGGTGGTGCTGGTGGCGGCGGCCGGCAGTGCGGCGGCGGTCGTCCCGCCGGGCACCGTGACGGCCCGGCTGAGCACCAGGGCGGCTCCCTTGCCCGGCCCGCTGTCAGGGGTGAACGAGGTGTAGAGCCGCCAGTCACCCGGCTCCAGCGGGGTCAGCGGCGCCGTCCAGGTGCCGTCCGGGGCGAGCGCCGGGTGCAGGTGCTGAAACCCGGTCAGGTCGGACCGGATCGCGTAGAAGTGCAGCTGCTTGGTCTGCTCCGGCACGAAGGCGGTGACCACCTTGCCGTCCGGTCCGGTGATCCGGAACCGGTAGTCGGCGGGTGCGGTCGGCGCGGCGAGCTCGCCGTCCAGCCGGTAGCCGTTCTGCTCGGCGCTCAGGCCGGTCCCGGTGGACATGGCGTGGTGGTCCATCCCGGACATGTCGTGCCCGTGGTGCTTGGGGCTCGGCGAGGAGGCGCAGGCCGTCAGCGCGACGGCGAGCAGGCCCGCGGCGGCCACGGCGGCCAGGGCGCGGGAGGAGGTGTGCTTCACGGGGTGTTCTCCAGGGTTCGGTACGGGCAGGGCTGGTCGTCCGGACTCCCGCGGGGAAGCCCGGGCGGGCCCGTCAGGTCCGTGAGACGCACACCTGGAGCAGCACCTCACGGCCCCGGTCCGGCGGGGCCCGGCAGCCGGACGCGGCCACTGCCGGCGGTGCCGCGCCCCCCGCCGGTGGCGTCGCGACGGTACCCAGCGGCGCCGGGCCCGGCTGCGGCAGCGAGGCCCCCTCGGCCCGGCCGCGGGCGGCCACGCACAGCCCGTCCGCCCGCTGGACCGTCAGCGCGTTCGCCGGCGTGCCGGCCGGGTGCCGGTGCGGGTCGAGGCGGTGTACGTCGGGTCGGGATACGTCGGGCCGGTGCGCGTCGACCGCCGCGGCCCGATGGCAGCCGACGGCGGCGGCCGGGCTGCCGTGCATCAGGAACAGCCCGAGCAGCAGCGCACACAGCACCCCGAACCGGGGCACCGCCCCACCGCGCACCGCCACTCCCACGCCCTCCGCCCAGTCGACCCGTGCCGCCAAGATACCCCCACCAGGTATGGGCGCGGCCGCCGAAACCCGGGGTGGGCGCCGACCGGGCCCGGGGCCCGGGGCACCGCACTATGCTCCGTAGACATGGCGTCCGTCCCCCTCGCCCGTCACCTGGTCCGCGCCAAGGACCTCGCCGACGCCCGGTACGCCGAGCCACTGACCGTCGACGACCTGGCCCGCGCGGCCGGCCTGTCCCGCGCCCACTTCAGCCGCGCGTTCCGCCGGGCCTTCGGCGAGTCACCGCACGCCTACCTGCTGACCCGCCGCCTGGAACGGGCCGCCACACTGCTGCGCAGCACGGACCGCTCGGTCGCCGACATCTGCTTCCTGGTCGGCCTGCAGGGCGTGGGCTCCTTCACCACCAGCTTCACCCGCATGTACGGCATGTCGCCGACGGCCCACCGCGAGCTGTACCCGCCGGCCTCCGCACACGCCCTGATCCCGGGCTGTGTCCTGCGCGCCTACGGGCGCCCGCAACACCGCACATTTCGAGAAGACGGTGGCAGCGGCCCGAACTAGCGTGGTCAGCGATCGATCCGCCCGACCGAGGAGGACCCCGTGATCTCGATCGCCAACGCGCAGGTATGGGTGCACGACCAGGAGGAGGCACTCGCCTTCTACACCGAGAAGGTCGGCCTGGAGGTGCGGGACGACGTCAGCTTCCCCGAGCTGGGCGACTTCCGCTGGCTGACCGTCGGGCCGCCCGGACAGCAGGACATCGCCATCGTGCTGATGGCCATCCCCGGCCCGCCCGTGATGGACCCCGCCACCGCCGAACAGGTCCGCGACCTGACGGCCAAGGGCTTCGCCGGCACGGTCTTCCTCAGGACCGACGACTGC
This sequence comes from Kitasatospora sp. NBC_00374, assembly GCF_041434935.1. Classification (NCBI taxonomy): domain Bacteria; kingdom Bacillati; phylum Actinomycetota; class Actinomycetes; order Kitasatosporales; family Streptomycetaceae; genus Kitasatospora; species Kitasatospora sp. NBC_00374. The sequence continues at coordinate 4,534,601 of NZ_CP107964.1, forward strand.
CAGGCGTCCTACGAGGAGATGACCTCCCGCGGAGTCGAGTTCACGGAGAAGCCCGAGCAGCGCCCCTACGGCATCGACTCCGGCTTCCGTGACCCGTCCGGCAACAACATCCGGCTCACCCAGGTCCTGTGACCGGGCCGGGCGGGCGGCCGTCCGCGGCGGGACTCCCCCGCCGCCGGGCCACTCCCCGTCCGCTCTGGCGCGCCATCGGGTTTCGGGACACGCCAGGTCCAACACGACCGTCTCGAAGCGTTCGGTCACGCGGCGCTCGCCGGACCCGCCGACCCGGCGGAGCCGAAGATCCTGGCGTGCGCCTCGGACATCTCCTCGTCGGTGAACGCGCCCTGCTCATCCTGGTAGCGGCGAAGGTCGTCCGCGAGCAGCTGGTGCCGAATCTGGCGGGCGACCGCCTCCGCGACATACCCGGAGACGTTGTCGGTGAGCTTTCTCAGCTCGTCCACCTGTTCCGTCGGGAGGGTGACGGTGATGCGAGTGGTTGCTGCCATGAGGAGAGCGTGCTGCGGTATGCGCCTGAGTGGCGGGCTCTTCGGGACATAGGGTCGAGGGCATGCGACTGAGTACCGTGATCCTCCCCATCCACCGGTGGGGCGAGGGACAGAAGATCTGGCGGCGGGCCGAGGACCTCGGGTTCCATGCCGCGTACACCTATGACCACCTATCGTGGCGGTCGTTCCGGGACGCGCCCTGGTACGGCGCGATTCCCACCCTGACCGCCGCCGCGACGGCCACCGAGCGGATCCGGCTGGGGACGCTCGTCACCTCGCCGAACTTTCGGCACCCGGTCACCCTGGCCAAGGAGTTGCTGACGGTCGACGACGTCTCCGACGGGCGGCTCACCGTCGGGATCGGGGCCGGCGGGGTCGGGTTCGACGCCACGGCGACCGGGCAGGAGGCGTGGTCGCCGAAGGAGCGGGCGGACCGGTTCGCCGAGTTCCTGCCGCTGCTGGACGAACTGCTCACCAGCGACGCGACCACCAGCGAGGGCCGCTACTACTCGGCCGTCGAGGCGCGCAACATCCCCGGCTGCGTCCAGCGGCCCCGGGTGCCGTTCTACGTCGCCGCCGCCGGCCCGCGCGCGCTGCGGCTGGCGGCGGAGTACGGCCAGGGCTGGGTGACGTACGGCGACCCGCGCGGGCCGGCGGATGTGCCGGTCGAGCAGGCGCCGGCCGTGATCGCCGCCCAGCTGGCCAAGCTCACCGCCGCCTGCGAGGAGCGTGGCCGGGACGTGGCGGAGCTGGAGAAGGTACTGCTGCAGGGGTCGACGGCGGAGCGGCCGCTGGCCTCGTTGGACGCGTTCGTCGACTGGGCCGGCAGGTACCGGGAGCTGGGCATCACCGAGCTGGTGATCCACTGGCCGGTCCCGGACTCGATCTTCGAGAACGACCTCGCGGTCTTCGAGCGGATCGCCACCGAGGGCCTCGCACAGCTGGGTTGAGCCTCCCGGGGGCGGTCCCGGACGCAGTCGGGTGGCCACGGTGTGGCCACCCGATTGCGGTTCGATCACGACGTGTCCGATTGATGGCTCAATGAGCCGACTTTCGTAGGGATTGCGGTTGTTGGTCCGGAGGGTCCGCTCTCATAATTCCAGCTGACACGCGTGTCGGTCGGCTTCATCCGGGCAGCAGGGGGAGGCTCGCGAGGCTCGGGCCCGCGCGCGGCACAGTCCGTTCCACCTGGGGGGAGTCCCTTGACCGTGCCCGAAGACAGCCCTGACGCCGACTCGGCTGTCCCTGAGAGCCTGTCAGCGGCTCCGGCCCTCCCGTCCCTTCCGGAGTCGCAGCCGCAGCCGCAGCTCGACCCGCAGCCGGAGCCGGAGCGGGAGTCACAGCCGGGGGCGCTGCCGGAGTCGCAGCCGAAGCGCGGCCCGGCCCGGCCCGCCCGGGTGGCCCTCGCGGTCGCCGGTCTGCTGGCCGTCACCGCCACCAGCACCGCGGTCACCGTCGCCGTCGGCAGACCCGAGGACCGGCCCCGGGCCGTGGCGGCCGCCCCCGCGGCGACGCCGAGCGCGACCGCGTCGGCCACCCCGTCGCCTAGCCCCTCGCCGACCGTCGTCCCGAGCACCCCGCCGCCGCCCGCGCCCAAGCCGAGCAGCACCCTGCACGGCACCGTCAGCGGCGACCGGCACGGCGGTGACCTGCGCTTCTTCCTGGTCCCGATGCCGGACGGCGCCGAGTCCTACGGCTCCTCGGACGGAACGAAGCTGAGCACGGACGACCTGTCCGCCGAGTTCGGCAACTCGGACGAGATCCCGCGCATCCTGAAGTCCTACGGCTACCAGGACGACGCCGCCGAGCGCCGCTACCGCACCGCCGACGGCAAGCAGGAGGTGTCCGTGCGGATGCTGCGCTTCAGGAACAGCGACATGGCGCGCGAGTTCGCCAAGGGGATGAGCTTCGACTCCGGCGACTCCTTCGACATCGACGGCGACAGCGGAGCCAAGGGCGTGCTGATGAAGCCCGAGCAGGAGGCCTGGACCGGGAAGCTGGTCGGGGTCTCCTCCGTGGGCGATGTCGAGTACCAGGTCTCCGTCTATGTGAAGGGCACCCCGGACAAGGCCCTGCTGGCGGACGCGATGCGGCGTCAGCGTGAGCGTCTGGGCTCCGGTGGCTGAGCCGCAGCCGGCCGAGCTGCCGGCCTCCGTCCCCGACGCGACCCCACCTGCTCAGGAGCACCCCGTGACCACCGAGACCCCGGAACCACCGGTTCCCGAGGCTCCCGCCGTACCCCCGGCACCTCCCGCCCCGCCCGAGCCCGGGACGCCGGCCGAGGCCGAAGCCGTACCCGGGACGCCGGCCGAGCCCGGTGCCGAGCCCGGTGCCGTGGCCGACGCCGAGGCCCGGCCCGGCACACGCAGGATCGGCACCGCCCGGCTGCTGATCGCCGCCGCGCTGCTCGGCCCGCTGCTCGGTGCGGTGGGCGGCTACGCCATCCAGGCGAGCCGGCCCCCGACGCCGCTGCCGTCCCTGCAGGTCGGCACGCCGCACTACCCGGCCGCCACTCTGGACGAGCAGGCCGCCGCGGCGGCCCTGCCCAGGCCGCCAGCCGTCGACGGCGACCTGCGCAAGCTGCTGATCAGCAGGCCGGAGGGCACCGAGGCCTGGGACAACTACGGCTACGGCGACGACTCCGGCTGGATGACGATCGGTGAGAAGGCGCTGTCGTACGGCGGCGCGGACCGCGAGTTCCGCTCGCTGGTCCGGGAGGGCTTCCAGCGGGACGCCTACCTGGCCTGGAAGAAGGGCGAGACCCGCTACCTGGTCGAGCTCATCCAGTACGACGCCAAGTCCAGCCAGTCGGCGGTCGCGCTGGTCAACGAGCTGACGGGCGGCCAGCCGCTGGACGGCGGGACGATCAACGGCTCGTACAAGGCCTCCGACAAGCAGTACACGTACAGCGAGAGCACGGAGAAGTACTACTACGGGGAGGCGGTGGCACGGCGCGGCAACGTCGCGATGCTGATCACGGTCTACTCCCCGAGCCAGGTCAACGGCGACGAGCTCAAGGCCCTCGCCAAGCTGCAGTGGGAGCGGCTGGTATGAGTGAGTCCGCAGTGAACCCGGCCCCGGCCCCGGCCCCGGCCCCGGCTCCGGCTCCGGTCGAGCCGTCGCCCGTCCCGACTCCTGAGCCCGTCACGGCGGCCCCGGCCTCGGGCCCGGCCCCGGTTTCGGGATCCGCCCCGCGGGCCGGCTTCGCCGTACGGGCCGGCGCCGCCGTGGTGGCCGCCGCCCTGGTCGGGGTCGGCCTCGGCCTCGGCATCATCAAGGTCGGGTACGACGACCGGCCCGCCGCCCAGGCCCTGCCCGCCCCCGCCCCGAGCGCGACCGCCTCGCCGTCCCCCGCGTTCGGTGCCAAGTCCAACGGCAGCCACTTCGGCTCGATGCGCGACCTGCTGCTGCCGGTGCCGACGGGCTACTCGCTCGGCCCGGACTCCGGCGCGTACGGCAACGACACCGAGCTGACGGAGGAGCAGCGCAAGGCGTGGGTCGAGGACGACGTCCGGGCCCTGCCGCCGAAGCTCCAGGATCTCGTCCGCAAGGTCTGGCAGGAGACCCCGCTCAAGGGCGGCGGCGTCCGCACCATGGTCAGCGGCGACGCCGGCATGGTGGTGACGGTCTGGCTGCTGCAGTACCACCAGGAGGCCGTGAAGGCGGACAACGCCTGGGCCGAGGCGCTGGGTTCCGACTCCGGCCTGTTCCGGATCGGCCCGGAGATCCCCGGGCACGCCGAGGCGCACTGCTACCTGCCGCACCTGCCACCGGGCTCCCTGGTGGACTACCTGTCCTGCTCCGCGGCCGAGGGCGACCTCCGCGTGGTGGTCCGGGTCGAAGGCGTCGCGCCGCTGCCCAAGGACAAGGTCGTCACCCTCTTCACCCAGCAGCTCGACCGGCTGGCCCGTCCAGGAGCGTCCGTATGACCGACACCACCGAGCCCCTGCCCGAGGAGCCCGGCCGCCCGCCGACGGCGCCGCCGGTCCAGCCGCCCGCTCAGCAGCCGGCTCAGCCGGCTGTCGCACCGCAGGCCGCACCGCAGGCCGCACCGCCGTCCGCACCGGCGCCCGTACCGCCGCCGGCCCAGCCGTGGGCCGCGCCGGCCACCGGTGCGACGGTCGACGAGGTCTGGGCGCTGCCGATGGAGGCGGCCCTCGCCGAGCAGGCCCGCCGGCCCCGCCGGGCGGCGCTGCTGCGGTGGGGCGGCGCCGCGCTGATCCTGGTGCTGACCGGCACGGCCACCGCCGTCGCCGTCACCGCACCCGAGCGCACCAGCCTCCCCGGTCTGCGGACCCCCAACGACGGCCGCTACGCCTTCCCGCCGCTGTCGCTGCCGCCGCTGCCCGCGGGCAAGGAGGCACCGGGCAAGGCCGACCTGCACCGGCACTTCGCGGACCTGCGGCAGCTGCTGCTGCCCGCGCCGGCCGGAGCGACGCTCGAACAGCCGGCCCCGGACGCCTCCACGAGCGCCTCCGCGGGCGCGACCCCGAGCGCCGGCCCGAGCCCGGCCATCAGCCCGAGCCCGGGCACCAGCCCGACCGGAAGCCCGAGCACCGGCAGCGGCGCGAGCCCGACCGCCGGCGCGCTCCCCGCCGGGATCTGGGCCGACTGCAACGGCTTCGCGGCCGGCGACAAGAACCCGGAGAAGACCACCGCAGCCCTGCTGGAGAGCGCCTGCCGGGCCGCCACCAAGCGGGTCTGGACCGGTCCGGACGGCACCCGCACCGAGATCTGGCTGCTGCAGTTCGGCTCCAACACCGAGGCCAACCGCTTCTACGAGCGCACCGCCACCAAGTCGGAGCCGAAGGACACCGCCGCGCTCCACCGCTCCGACCTGGTCTTCTCCGCCATGCCGAGCGTCGCGGCCCAGGCCCGGGCCACCGGTCAGAAGACCGACGGCCGGCCCGTCGCGCAGGCCGCCGACATCGCGGCCGGAGACGTGGTGGCCCGGATCGTGATGACCAACCCGCAGGGCGTACCGGAGCAGGCCTTCCGGCAGGTGGCCGTGCTCCAGGCGGACCTGCTGGCCTGAGCGGCGGTCAACGGCAGGGCCGGCCCGTCAGGGTTCTGCGGTGCAGAGCCCCTAGGGGCCGGCCCTGCCGCGTCATCCCGGAGGACGATCCCGGGCTCAGCATCCCAGCTCATGCCCGGCACACGAGCCGCCCACTACCTTGGTGAACGTGTCCACTGTCATCAAGACGGACGGCCTCACCAAGAGGTTCCCCCGGGTCACCGCTCTCGATCAGCTCACCGTGGAGGTGCAGCCCGGAGTGGTTGGCCTGGTCGGTTCGAACGGGGCGGGCAAGTCCACACTCATCAAGATCCTGCTCGGGCTCGCCCCGGCCACCTCCGGCACCGGCCAGGTCCTCGGCCTGGACATCGCCACCGAGGGCCCGGCGATCCGCGAGCGCGTCGGCTACATGCCGGAGCACGACTGCCTGCCGCCCGACGTCTCGGCGACGGAGTTCGTCGTCCACATGGCGCGGATGGCCGGCCTGCCGGCCGCCGCCGCCCGGGAACGGACGGCCGACACGCTGCGCCATGTCGGCCTCTACGAGGAGCGGTACCGCCCGATGGGCGGCTACTCCACGGGCATGAAGCAGCGCGTGAAACTGGCCCAGGCGCTCGTCCACGACCCGCAGCTGGTGCTGCTCGACGAGCCGACCAACGGGCTCGACCCGGTCGGCCGCGACGACATGCTGGCCCTGATCCGCCGGGTCCACAGCGACTTCGGCATCTCGGTCCTGGTCACCACCCACCTGCTCGGCGAGCTCGAACGCACCTGTGACCACCTGGTGGTGATCGACGGCGGCCGGCTGCTGCGCTCCTCCTCGACCGCCTCCTTCACCGAGGCCACCCAGCTGCTCGCGGTGGAGGTCACCGACCACCCCGACGACCTGTCCCTGGACGCCGACCTCGCGGTCCGCGACCGGCTCGCCGCCGCCGGGCTCACCGTCCGCCCGGACGGCTCCCGGGTGCTGCTGGTCGAGATGGCGGGCGAGGACACCTACGACACCATCCGGGACACCGTCGCCGGCCTCGGCCTCGGCCTGGTCCGGCTGGAGCAGCGCCGCCACCGGGTCGCCGAGATCTTCACCACCGACTCGTCCGAGGCGCCGTCGGACGCGCCCGTGGCGAGCGCCGACCAGCAGGCAGGAGGTGCTCCCGATGTCGTTGCCTCCTGAGCCCAGGACCGCGCCCGACAGCGGCGTCATCCACAACATCGGCTACCGCGGCTACCGGGGCCCCCGGCTCGGCCGCTCGTACGCCACCCGCTCGCTGTTCGTGCAGAGCCTGCGCGGTGCCTACGGACTGGGCCGCTCCGGCAAGTCCAAGGTGCTGCCGATGCTGATCCTCGGCGCGCTCTCCGCGATCGCCCTAGTGATCGTCACCGCGACGATCATGACGAAGCAGCAGAAGCTGATGACGGACTACACCGCCTTCCTCAGCAACTTCGGCCTGCTGGTCACCATCTTCCTGGCCGCCCAGGCGCCCGTGCTGATGTCCCGGGACCTGCGGCACAACACCGTGCCGCTGTACTTCTCCCGGCCGATCACCCGCGGCGACTACGTCCGCGCCAAGTTCGCCGCGATGACCGCCGCCATGCTGATCCTGATGGTGGTGCCGCTGCTGGTGCTCTACATCGGGGCCGTGCTCGGCAAGCTGTCCTTCGGCGACAACACCGAGCACTTCCTCTACGGCCTGGGCGCCGCCGTGCTCTACGCGGTGGTCTACTCCGCGATCGCGCTGCTGATCGCCGCCGCCACCCCGCGGCGCGGCTTCGGCGTGGCGGCCATCATGGGCGTGCTGGTCGTCAGCAACATCCTGGCCACCATCGCCTACGGCATCAACGGCGGCTTCGAGGGCACGGAGTCCGCCAACTGGGTCGCCGTGATCTCCCCGGAGATGCTCGTGGAGAGCGTCGTCAACGAGCTCTTCGGCCTGGCGACCGACGGCCGGGGGATCCACGCCCCGAGCACCCTCGCGGCCGTGGTCTTCGCGATCGAGCTCCTCGCCGTGGTGGTCCTCTCGTACCTGTCCACGCTCCGCCGCTACCGGAAGATCTGAGAGGTCGTCATGGCTGTCATCGCGATCGACAAGGTCTCCCGCTGGTTCGGCAACGTGGTCGCCGTCAACGACATCAGCATGCGGATCGGCCCCGGCGTCACCGGCCTGCTCGGGCCGAACGGCGCCGGGAAGTCCACCCTCATCCACATGATGAGCGGCTTCCTCGGCCCCTCCGCCGGCGAGGTCACCCTGGACGGCGCACCGATCTGGCGCAACCAGCAGGTCTACCGGCAGATCGGCCTGGTCCCCGAGCGCGAGTCGATGTACGACTACCTGACCGGCTGGGAGTTCGTCCTCGCCAACGCCGAACTGCACGGCCTGCCCGACCCCGGTGAGGCCGCCCGCCGCGCCCTCGCCCTGGTCGAGATGGAGTACGCCCAGGACCGCAGGACCGGCACCTACTCCAAGGGCATGAAGCAGCGCGTCAAGATGGCCTCCGCCCTGGTCCACGACCCGGCCGTGCTGCTGCTCGACGAACCCTTCAACGGCATGGACCCGCGCCAGCGGCTCCAGCTGATGGAGCTGCTGCGCCGGTTCGGCGCGGACGGCCGCACGGTGCTGTTCTCCTCGCACATCCTGGAGGAGGTCGAGCAGCTCGCCCGCCACATCGAGGTCGTGGTGGCCGGCCGCCACGCCGCCTCCGGCGACTTCCGCAAGATCCGCCGCCTGATGACGGACCGCCCGCACCGCTACCTGGTCCGCTCCAGCGACGACCGCAGGCTGGCCGCGGCCCTGATCGCCGACGGTTCCACCGCCGGCATCGAGCTCGACCAGCAGGAGAAGGCCCTGCGCATCCAGGCGGTCAACTTCCAGGGCTTCACCACCCTGCTGCCCAGGGTCGCCCAGGAAGCCGGCATCCGGCTGTACACCGTCTCCCCGGCGGACGAGTCGCTGGAGAGCGTCTTCTCCTACCTCGTCTCGTCCTGAGCCCTCGGCTCGCCGTGAGCCGACCCCCCGGCCGTCTCCTGCTCGTGAGATCGCCAGAACGCCGCCAGAAGGGCTGGAACCCATCGTGAACCCGACCGTCGCCAGGCTGACCGTGCGCGGCCTGCTCGGCCGCCGCCGCGGCGTCCTGCTGCTGGTGGTCCCCGCCGTGCTGCTGGTGATCTCCCTGTTCGCCCGCGGAGCCGACCAGGACAAGCACGACCTCACCGTCAGCATCCTCGGCCAGCTCTCGCTCGGCACCCTGGTGCCGATCCTCGGCCTGGTGATCGGGACGGGCGTGATCTCGACCGAGATCGACGACGGCTCGATCGTCTACCTGCTCTCCAAGCCGATTCCCCGGTGGCAGATCATCACCACCAAGCTGGCCGTGGCGATCGCCACGACCTGGGCCTTCGCCGCCGTCCCCACCCTGCTCGCCGGCCTGATCATCTACGGGCCCCAGGAGGGCATGGCGGTCGGCTACGCGGTCGGTGCGCTGGCCTCCGGCGCCGCCTACAGCGCGCTCTTCCTGCTGCTCGGCGTCGTCACCCGGCACGCCGTCGTGGCCGGCCTCGCCTACGCGCTGGTCTGGGAGAGCCTGATCGGCAACTACGTCGAGGGCGCCCGCACCCTGAGCGTCCAGCAGTGGGGCCTCGCGGTCGCTGAGTCGGTCGCCACGGACGGCGCGATCAGCTCCGAGGTCGCCCTCGGCACCGCCGTCCCGCTGCTGCTCGGCGTCGCCGTGGCCGCCACGGTGCTCGCATCGGTCAAGCTGGCCGGTCTGACCCTCGCCTCGGAGGAGTGACCCGGGCGGGCCGGGGCACCGGCGCCGCCGTCACAGCGTGCGGTTGCGCCCGGCTCCCCAGCCCGCCACGGCCGCCGCCGCGGCCAGACCCAGCATCAGCACCAGGGGGACGGTCCAACCGCCCGTCAGCTGGTGCAGCGCACCCGCACCGACCGGCCCGGACGCCGCCACCAGGTACCCGACGGCCTGGCTCATCCCGCCCAGCCGGGCGGCGCCCGCCGGGGTGTTCGTGCGCAGCACGATGAACGCCAGCGCCAGGCCGAACGAACCGCCCTGCGCGACGCCGAGCACCGCGGCGGCGGCCCAGGCCCCGGAGACCGGCGCGAGCAGCAGCAACGCGATGCCGGCCGCGTTCATCGCGGCCATCGCCACGGCCAGCCCGCTCTGCCGGGTCATCCGGCCGGCCAGCAGCGGCACCAGGAACGCACCGGCCACCTGGAGCAGGTTGCTGAACGCGAAGACCAGGCCGGCCTCACCGCGGTCCATGCCGTGGTCGGCCAGGATCGTCGGCAGCCACGCCACCAGGACGTAGACCAGCAGCGACGAGACACCCATGAAGCCGCTGATCTGCCAGGCCAGCGACGAGCGCCAGATCCCCTCGATCGGCCGGCCGGCCGGTGCGGCCGGGCCGCCCGTGCCACCGGTCCGCGCGGCGCCGGCCGCCTGCCGGGACCTCAGCACCTGCGGCAGCCACGCCAGGGCGGCCACCACCGCGAGCAGCGACCAGGCCCCGAGCGAGGCCTGCCAGCCGCCGCCGAGCGCCTTCTCCAGCGGCACCGAGGAGGCGGCCGCCAGGGTGGCGCCCACCAGCGTCGCCGTCGAGTACAGGCCGGTGGCGGCGGCGGCGCGGTCCGGGAACTCGCGCTTCACCAGGCCCGGCATCGAGACGTTCAGGACGGCGATCGCCACCCCGATCACCACGCACCCGAGGTACAGCGCGAGCGCCGAGGGCAGCACCCGCACCAGCACACCGGCGCCCAGCGTGAGCACCGCTCCCAGCACCACCCGCTCGGTGCCGAACCGCCTGGTCAGCCGAGGTGTCAGCGGTGCGCCCACACCCTGGAACAGCGCCGGCACGGTGGTGATCAGCCCGCTGGCCGTCGGGGACAGGTGGAAGGTCCGCTGGATCTCCCCCAGGACCGGGGCGACCGCCGCCAGGCAGGCCCGCATGTTCAGCGCGACCAGCACGATGCCGGCCAGGAACAGCGCGGGGTGCGCGAGCCTGGTGCGGGTACGGACCGTGGGAATGGCAACCGGCTGCTGGGCGCGGGTGACCGACATGAGGTGGTGCTCTCTCTGGAACGGGGCGGGACTGCGGTGGGCGGCGGAAGGAGAGGGCCGGTGCGGCCCCCGCGTCACTTCCGGGCCGCGATGGCGGCGAGCAGCTGCTCCACGGCGGCCGTCGGCTCCGCGAGCAGCTCGCGACAGGCGGTCTCGGCCCGGTCCGGGTCGCCGCTCTCGATCGCGTCGACCAGCGCCGCGTGGGTGGCGATGACCACCTCGGGCATCTCGTGGTCGCCGAACGCCGTCCGCATGGACTCCCGCACCGAGGCGCCGAAGTACCGGTAGATCTCGCCGAGCGCCGGGTTGTGCGCGGCGTCGACCACGGCGGTGTGGAACTCCAGGTCGTGCTCGACCGTCGCCTCGCGGCCGGCCCGCTCGGGATGGGCGGCGAGCACCTCGGCCTCGCGGGCCAGCGCGGCCCGCATCCGGGCGATGTCCTCGGGGGTGTGCCGCACGGCGGCCAGCCTGGCCGCCTCGGCCTCCAGCGCGGCCCGGACCTCCAGCACGTCCCGCACGCCCGAGCGCTGCACACCGCGCAGCACGGCGGCCGGGTCGCTGGTGCTCCGTACGAAGGTGCCCTCGCCCTGCCGGGAGACCAGCATCCCGGCGTGCGCGAGCACCCGGATCGCCTCGCGGACGGTGTTGCGCCCGACCTGCAGGCGCTCGGCCAGCTCGTGTTCGCTGGGGATCTTCGAGCCGACCGGCCAGGTCCCCGTGGCGAGCTGCTCGCGGAGCTGCTCGATCGTGACGTCGACCAGGGAGCGTCGGCCGGCGGCCTGCAGTCCGTCGTTGGCACCGGTCACCGGGGGTTCCTTCCTGGGTGCACGGGGGCGGGAGGGTCGATCGGAAGTCATCCTACAACTGCTTGTCCGGTCATCCTACAAGTGGGGTGGGGTGGTGTCACGGCGGCTCGGGCGATCGGGTGACGGCGCGCGGTGGCGGCACGGTGGAGGCCCAGGTGGCGGTCCGGGTGGAGGGCCGGGTGGAGGCCCGGGTGGCGGCGTCAACCGGTGACCGTGGATCGCCCGTCCGGGTCCGGTCCGGGTGCCCCCTTGACGTTCGCGCGCCGGAACGCGTGGCCCGGTGGCGCGGTCCGCGCCCACCGCGACGGGAACCCGGGACGGGGGCAGGCGGCCCGCTCGGGCGGGCGTGCGGCCCGAACGTAGAGTCCTCCCCGGTCCGTAGCGTCGGCGCGGCCGGGAACCGCCCCGGTGCGGGCTGCGTTTCTCCGATCGCCTGTGTCCACCGCTTTTCGTTCTCTCCTGGAGTCCGCCCTCATGGTGTTCAAGAAGCTGCTCGGTGCGCTCGGGGTCGGCGGCCCCACCGTCGACACCGTCCTGTCCACGCCGGTCGTCCAGCCCGGCGGGCTGATCCAGGGCCAGGTGAACCTGGTCGGCGGCACCCAGGACGCGGAGATCACCGGGATCACGCTGACCCTGGTCGCCCGGGTCGAGATCGAGCACGAGGAGGGGGAGAGCACGGGCCTGTCCCCGTTCGCCCGCTTCGCGGTCAGCGCGCCGTTCCGGCTGGCGGTGGGCGAGCAGCGCTCCGTCCCGTTCAGCGTCACGGCGCCGCACGAGACCCCGATCACCGGCTTCGCCGGCTGGCAGCTGCCGGGCATGGCGGTCGGGGTGCGGACCGAGGTCGAGATCAGCGGCGCCCGGGACAAGGGCGACGCCGACCCGCTCGGGGTGGCCCCGCTGCCGGTGCAGCAGCGCGTCCTGGACGCGTTCACCGCGCTCGGGTTCCGGCTGCGCAGCGCGGACCTGGAGGCCGGGCACATCCGGGGCAGCGCGCAGCGGCTGCCGTTCTACCAGGAGATCGAGTTCGCGGCGGCGCCGCAGTACGCGCACCTGTGCCACGCGGTCGAGCTGACCTTCGTCGCCTCCGAGTCCGGGACGGAGGTGGTGCTGGAGTTCGACAAGCGCGCGGGGGACGTGATCCACCAGCACCGCCTGGAGCACACCGCGGCGGAGCAGGACCTGACCTCCGTGGTGGACGGCTGGCTCCAGCAGGTGGCCTCCGGCTACGGGCACGGCGGCCACGGACACGGCGGTCATGGCGGTCATGGTGGTCACGGCGGCTTCGGTGCGGCGGCGGCCGGCGCGGCCGCGGGGCTGGTCGGAGGCCTGGTGCTGGGCGAGGTCGCGGACGAGGTCTTCGAGGACTTCTTCGAGGGCTGACGGCCCTTGGGGCCGCGCCGGGATGTGGCCGAACGGGTCATCGGTGGCCCGGCTCGTGACTCCTGAATGATGCCTTTATATGCTCCGCAGAGCTCTACGCGTCGGTACTGCACTCGGTGCGTTGCTGAGGCTTCGTGTTGCTGCCGTCGGTGAAGGGTGTACGCATGGCAGGCCAGAGGGCGGGGGCGTCCGGCCAGGACGCCGACTGGTGGCGCGACGACGCCTCGGACCAGGGCGGCGGTTACCGCGACGACGCGCCGCACCGCGATGACGCCCGGCCCGCCGGCGGTCCGTCGGTGGTCGGACAGCGGCGGCGCAGACCTGAGCAGGCAGCGGCCGAACAGCCCCGGCCGGGCGGCCGGGCCGAGGCCCGCCGGGCCCAGCAGGGCCGCGGTGGCCGCGGCGGCGCCGGGAACGGTCCGGGTGGCAGCGGTGCGGGTGCCAACGGGACCGGTGGCAACGGGACCGGCGGTCCGGCCGCCGGTGGCCGGGCCGCCGCCCGCGGGCGGAAGAAGAAGCCGCGCAGCAAGAAGAAGATCGTCATCTGGACGGCGGTCGGCGCCATCGCGCTGGTGACGGCGGCCGGCGGCGCGGTCTACCTCAAGCTCAACGGCAACATCCAGTTCTTCGGCGACGACGCGCTCAGCTCGGACCGCCCGGCCGCGGCCGCGCCGGACGCCCAGGGCCGGGTGCCGATCAACGTCCTGCTGATCGGCTCGGACTCCCGCGACGGTGCCAACCGCGACCTCGGCGGCGGTGAGGACGGCGGCGCCCGCTCGGACACCACGATGCTGCTGCACGTCTACGCCGACCACAAGCACGCCGTCGGGGTCTCGTTCCCCCGCGACGCGCTGGTCGACATCCCGTCGTGCAAGCTGCCCAACGGCAAGTGGACCAAGCAGCAGTCCGGCGTGATGTTCAACAGCGCCTTCTCGGTCGGCAACACCGACCAGGGCAACCCGGCCTGCACCCAGAACACCGTCGAGAAGCTGACCGGGATCCGGGTCGACCACACCATCGTGGTCAACTTCAACGGCTTCGCGTCGATGACCAGCGCCGTCGGCGGCGTCGATGTCTGCCTGCCGAACGCGATCTACGAGGGCGACCTCAACCCCAACCTCGGGCACAAGGGCAAGCAGCTCTACCCCAAGGGCGTGCAGAAGGTCGAGGGCCAGGCCGCACTGGACTACGTCCGGCTGCGACACGGCATCGGCGACGGCTCGGACATCGGCCGGATGAAGCGTCAGCAGGCCTTCATGTCCTCGCTGATCAAGCAGGTCAAGGGTGCCGGCATGAACCCGGGCACCCTCCTCCCGCTCGCCGACGCGGCCACCAAGTCGCTGCTGGTGGACGAGGGGCTGAACACCGCGGCCAAGCTGCTGTCCTTCGCGATGACGATGAAGGACATAGACCTGCACAACATCAAGTTCCTCACCACTCCCTGGAAGTTCGACAAGGAACGGGTCGCGCTGGTCTACCCGGACGTCACCCAGCTCTGGACGGCGCTCAAGGCCGACCGCACCCTCGACGGCCAGGACGCCAGCGGCGGCACCCCCGCCCCGGCCGAGAGTGCGTCGCCCGCCCCGAGCGCCGAACCGGCCACGGCCGCGCCGGCCATCGTCAAGGGCGCCGGCATCAAGGTCGGCGTCTTCAACGGCACCACCACGTCCGGCCTCACCACCAAGGCGGCGACCACCCTCAAGGCGTCGAAGTTCACCGTCACCGCGACGGCCAACGCCGCCCAGCAGAACCACGCGACCACCGTGGTCCAGTACGGCCCGGGGGAGAAGGCCAACGCCCAGACGGTGGCCTCGCTGTTCCCCGGCGCCACCCTGGAGGCGGGCAGCAAGGCGGGTATCAGTCTGGTGCTCGGCCAGGACTTCGCCGCCGCCAACGGCGGTTCCGCCGCCGCTGGTTCGGCGGCGCCCGGCCCGCTGCCCAGCTCGGTCGCGCAGGAGGCCCGGTCGGCCGACGACGATCCCTGCTCGAACGTCTCCTTCGGCTGACGCCGGCCGCCCGGCCGTCGGACCGTCGCGAACAGCACCGGGCGCCGCACTCCACGGAGTGCGGCGCCCGGGGTTCTCGCCCTGGTCCGGGATCCGGCCCGGAGGCGGCGTCAGCCGAGGCCGAAGACCCGCTCCAGCACGACGGCCACGCCGTCCTCGTCGTTGCTCACGGTGATCTCGTCCGCCACGGCGCGCAGGTTCTCGTGTGCGTTGGCCATGGCGACGCCGTACCCGGCCCAGTTGAGCATCGGGATGTCGTTGGGCATGTCACCGAAGGCGATGGTCTGCGCGGCCCGCGCGCCGAGCCGGCGTGCGGCGATGGCCAGGCCGGTGGCCTTGGTCAGCCCGAGCGGCAGTATCTCGACGATCCCCGGGCCGGCCAGGGTGACCCCGACCAGGGCGCCGGCGACCCGGTGGGCGGTCTCGGCGAGGGCGTCGTCGTCGAGCTCCGGGTGCTGGATGTAGAGCTTGCTGATCGGGGCGTCGAACAGCCGGTCCGCGGCCACCTGGGTCACCGGCAGGTCCGAACCGATCTTCAGCCGGTAGCCGGGGCCCGCCAGCACCTCGCCGTCCAGGCCGTCCTGGTTGGCGGCCACCACGAGCGGGCCGATCTCGGCCTCGATCTTGGCGAGCGCCACGGCGGCCAGCTGTCGGTCCAGGGTCAGCGAGGTCAGCAGCTTGTGCGCGCCCGCGTCGTACACCTGGGCGCCCTGCCCGCAGACGGCGAGGCCGGTGTAGCCGATCTCGTCGAAGACCGGGCGGGCCCAGCCCGCCGAGCGGCCGGTGACGATGATGTGCCGGGCACCCGCTGCCGTGACGGCGGCCAGCGCGGCGAGGTTGCGCGCGGACACCGTCTCAGCGGTGTTCAGCAGGGTGCCGTCCAGGTCGGTGGCGACCAGCCGGTACGGCAGGTCGCCACCGAGGATGTCCGCAGGGGTGTCGGAAGAGGAGTCGGGGCGGTGGCCGGGCGTGCTCATCTTCCGTACATCTCCATGGAGTTGCGGTGTCGCGGCGGCGGTGCGCCGCCGCGGTGCGGTTACTTGGCCGGCTCGATGACGGCGCGTCCGCCGAGGAACGGCCGCAGTGCCTGGGGCACCACCACCGAGCCGTCGGCCTGCTGGTGGTTCTCCAGCAGCGCGACGATCACCCGGGGGACGGCGACCAGGGTGCCGTTCAGGGTGGCGAGCGGGCGGACCTTGCCGTCCTCGCGCATCCGGATCGACAGCCTGCGGGCCTGGTACTCGGTGGTGTTGGAGGTCGAGGTGACCTCGCGGTACTTGCCCTGGGTCGGGATCCAGGCCTCGATGTCGAACTTCCGGGCGGCCGAGGCGCCGAGGTCGCCGGAGGCGACGTCGATCACCCGGAACGGCAGCTCCAGCGCGTTGAGGAAGTCCTTCTCCCACTGGAGCAGACGGCGGTGCTCCGCCTCGGCGTCCTCGGGCGTGGTGAAGACGAACATCTCCACCTTCTCGAACTGGTGCACCCGGATGATGCCGCGGGTGTCCTTGCCGTACGTCCCGGCCTCGCGGCGGAAGCAGGAGGAGAAGCCCGCGTAGCGCAGCGGCAGCTTGTCCGCGTCCAGGATCTCGTCCATGTGGTACGCCGCGAGCGGGACCTCGCTGGTGCCGACCAGGTACCGGTCGTCCTCGGCGAGGTGGTAGACGTTCTCGGCGGCCTGGCCGAGGAAGCCGGTGCCGTCCATGGCCGCCGGGCGGACCAGGGCCGGGGTGATCATCGGAGTGAAGCCGGCCGCGTCGGCCTGCGCCATCGCCATGTTGACCAGGGCGAGCTCCAGCAGCGCGCCGATGCCGGTCAGGTAGTAGGAGCGGGCGCCGGCGACCTTGGCGCCGCGCTCGGTGTCGATCGCACGCAGGAGCTGGCCCAGCTCGACGTGGTCCTTGGGCTCGAAGCCCTCGGCCGCGAAGTCGCGCGGGGTGCCGATCTCCTCCAGGGTGACGAAGTCCTCCTCGCCGCCCACCGGCGCGGCCGGGTCGATCAGGTTGGCGAGCGAGCGGAGCAGGCGCTCGGCCTCCTCCTTGGCCTCGGACTGCTCGGCGTCGGCGGCCTTCACCTCGTCGGCCAGCACCTTGGTGCGCTGGAGCAGGGCGGCCTTCTCGTCGCCCTGGGCCTTGGGGATCTGCTTGCCGAGCGTCTTCTGCTCGTTGCGGAGCTCGTCGAAGCGACTGCCCGAGGACCGGCGCCGTTCGTCGGCGGAGAGGAGGGCGTCGACGAGCTCGACGTCCTCGCCACGGGCGCGCTGCGAGGCGCGCACTCGGTCTGGGTCCTCACGGAGCAGGCGAAGGTCAATCACGGGCCAAGCCTACCGGGGAGAGGCTGCCCATCAGGAAACGGTTTGCGCGATCGCGATCGTGGGGGGCCGGGTCGGCCGGCGCCGGAGCTTGTCACCCCGTACCGGAGCGGTCGCGCTCGGTGCGCTCTTCTGTCATCCTGCGCCGAGCCGGGCGCCCGGCTCCGGGGTGGACGGCGGAGAACGGCGGCCGGCCTGGGGATAACTCGCCCCATCCTGTGGATAACCGCTGCCGGGAACCTGGCGGGCGGAGGTTTTCCACAGGCCCGCCCCGTAGCCTGTGGATTGTGGAGAGGTGGCGGATCCGGGCCGACGCGGCCAGGGAATTCAGGCTCTAAACCTCAATCATCCTTCTGGACTGAGGTAATTCGCTCGCTCGGACGGGTGATTTATTGGTCAAAGGGTGACTCTGGCCCGATTAGTCACCCCTATGTCGCTAGCTGATGATCTGAGCGGATGCGACTGTGGCTATGCCGTTTTGTCGACTCGTCCCCAAGGTTGTGGATAACTTCGGTTCGGGGCGCCCTGTGGACGGAACCCCGGGCCTGTGGACGACGGGAGCGGACCGCCGGGCCGCCCGGATCCCGGGCGTGGAACTGCCTTCCGGGCGCACTGCACCACGTAGGTGAACTTGCCCGCGTGTCGAAAACTGGCAGATCTGAACAGAAAACGACGGATTGGTGTCTTATCCGGTCAGCCCGGTCAGCCCGGTCAGCCCGGTCAGCGCGGTAGGCCCGGCGGGCACGTGCCCGATCGGACCGGGCCCGCGGCTCAGACCTCGCCGCGGCCGTCCAGGCAGCGGGACAGCCAGTCGGCCGCCGTGGCGAAGTCGGCGTCCGAGGTACCCGGCCTGAGCTCACGGGGGCTGCCCTTGTCCGCCCGCGGATAGGAGCCGAGGAACCGTACCTGCGGGCAGATCCGCTTCAGGCCCATCAGCGCCTCGCTCACCCGGCGCTCGCTGAGGTGCCCCTCGCAGTCGATCAGGAAGCAGTAGTTGCCCATGCCCTCGCCGGTGGGCCTGGACTCGATCCGCATCAGGTTGATCCCGCGGACGGCGAACTCCTGGAGCAGTTCGAGCAGCGCGCCCGGGTGGTCGTCGGGCAGCCAGACCACCATCGAGGTCTTGTCGGCCCCGGTGGGCGAGGAGACCCGCCCGGGCCGGCCCACCAGGACGAACCGGGTGGTCGCGTTCGCGGCGTCGTGGATGTCGTTGACCAGCACGTCGAGCCCGTACAGCGGTGCCGCGAACTCACCCGCGAAGGCGCCGTCGAAGCGGCCCTCCTGGACCAGCCGCGCGCCGTCGGCGTTCGAGGCGGCCGACTCCCACTGGGCGTCCGGCAGATGGGTGGCGAGCCACCGTCGTACCTGCGGCTGTGCGACCGGGTGGCTGGTGACGGTCTTCACGTCCGTCAGTGCCGTGCCGGGGCGGACCAGCAGGGCGAAGGCGATCGGCAGCAGCACCTCGCGGTAGATCATCAGCTGCTTGCCCGAGGCGAGTTCGTCGCTGGTCGCGGTGACCGCGCCCTCGACCGAGTTCTCCACCGGGACGAAGGCGCCGGCGGCCTCGCCCGCGCGGACCGCGTCCAGGGCCGCGGGCACCGAGGCGACCGGGACCAGCTCGCGGGTGGCCGCCTCGGGCAGAGTGCGCAGCGCGGCCTCGGTGAACGTGCCCGCGGGCCCGAGATAGGTGTAGCGGGTCGCGGACATTGCTGCCTCCGTACGCGCGGGGTGATGCAGAGCAGTACTCGACTTGCCACCTTAGTCACTCGGGCGCCCGGGTACGGCCGCGTTCCGGTCCGTGGGCAGAGCGGCCGGGCGGGGCGGGCCGGGTTCGTCGCCGTGGTGGTTCGCGGCTCTTCGCGCCCGTTGCCGTCCGGCCGCGCCCGTTCTGGGGGGAGGGGCGCCCGCGGTCAGCCCTCCAGCAGGGCCTGCCCCACGTACCCGCCGTCCGGCGCCCCGGGCGGCACCGCGTACAGGCCGCTCGCCTCGTGCCGCAGGAAACGCGACAGACCGTCACCCCGGGAGAGCTTGCGCTGCACGGGCACGAATCCGCGGGCCGGGTCCGACTGGAAGGCGACGAACAGCAGCCCGGCGTCCAGCGAACCGTCGGGCAGCAGGCCGTCGTGGTACGAGAAGCCGCGGCGCAGCATCGCGGCCCCGCCGTTGGCGGCCGGTGCGGCGACCCGGACGTGGGCGTCGGCGGGGATGGCGAGCGTCCCGTCGGGGTTGACGGCGTCCAGGGCGACCGGGGTGGACTCGCCCCCGCCGGACAGGGGGGCGCCGTCCGACTTTCGCCTTCCTATCACCCGCTCCTGACGATCCGTCGGGAGGCTCTCCCAGTTGTCCAGCAGCATCCGGATCCGGCGGACCACCGTGTACGAGCCGCCGGCCAGCCAGTCGGGGCCGTCGGCGAACACCCGGGCGGCGAAGTCCGGATCGGCCGGTTTCGGGTTGTTGGTCCCGTCGACCTGGCCCATCAGGTTGCGGCCGGTCATCGGCCGGGCGGTGGCGCCCGGCGTGCGGTGGAAGCCGGACATCTGCCAGCGCAGCGAGGCCAGTCCGGTGGCCTGCCGCTGGAGCACGCGCAGGGCGTGGAAGGCGACCAGCGCGTCGTCGGCACCGATCTGCACCCAGAGGTCGCCGTCGCCGCGTGCGCGGTCCAGGGCGTCGCCGGGGAAGTCCGGCAGCGGGGTGAGGGCGGCGGGGCGGCGGTCGGTGAGGCCGGTGCGGTCGAACAGGGACGGGCCGAAGCCGAAGGTGACGGTGAGGGAGCACGGGCCGGCGTCGAGGGCGATCTGGTTCTCGTGCTCGCCGGCGGGCCTGCCCTCGGCCAGCAGCGCGGCGGTGGCGGACCAGGTCCGCATCAGCGTGCGCAGGCCGTCCCGGCCGGTGCCGTCGGCCAGGTCGAAGGCGGCGAGCTGGACCCGGGCCTGCTGGGGCTGGAGGATGCCGGCCTGGTGCGGGCCGTGGAAGGGGATCGCCGTCGCGCCGAGGGCGGGTGCGGCGGACGCGTCGGTGCGGCGGGTGGTCGCGGCGTTCGCCGCGAGCGTCCCGCCGGCCGCGCCGAGGGCGAGGCCCGCGCCGGCGCTGCCCAGCAGGGTGCGGCGGGAGATGCCCGTGGCGGTTGTGGCGGTTGTGGTGGTCGCCGTGGTGGTCGCCGTCGGCGTGGTCGCCGTCTCGTTCGTCTCGTTCGTCTCGTCCACTGTTCACCAAATCGCAAGCATTCACTGATGGGTGACTGTTCATCGGGTGGTCGATGTCTGCGCCCGGGTCAACGTTCACCGATCCGCGACCGCTCATGTGCGGGTGAGCATTCACGTGGCCGTGAATGCTCACCCGATCGCAAGCGCGCCTCGGCCGGCTCCCGGCTAGCCGATCTTCAGTTGCTGGACCGAGGTCACCTGGTCGATGTCCGAGGACCGTACGGTCACCGAGACCACCCAGTTCCCGGTCAGCGGCAGCTGTGCGGTACCCGACCAGCGGCCGGTGCCCTCGGCCTTCAGCGTCACCGGCAGTGGCCCGAGATCGCGGTCCGGCAGGGTGAAGGCCAGTTCCAGCTCCGGCACCTCGGCCGGCCGGCCGGTGGAGTCGTCGAGCCTGAGCTGGACGGCGTTGCTCCCGGTGGCCGCGGGGTTGATGCTCACCGTCGCCGTGCCCTTCGCGCCCGCCGTGCGCCCGCCGGTGTCGTACGGCAGCTTGAGCTCGACCGTCCGCCCGGGTACGGCACTCGCTCCGGGCGCCGGCGTCTGCGTCGCCCCCTGGGACCGCTCGTTCGCGGCGATGGCCGAGGCGACCCGTCCGGGCGGGGAGTTGGTCAGCATCGTGGTCACCACCAGGACTGCCACCGCGACCACCGACTCCACCAGCACCGACCGCCGCAACCCGGCCCGGGCGGGCGTGCCGTCCTTGGCCCGCCTGGTGGTCGCGGCAGCTCGCGCCGCCCGCTGTCGCGCCAGCTGGGCCCGGCGCACCGCATCGTCGTCGCTGCCCGCGTTTCCGTTGCTGCTGTCGTCGCCGTCACCGTTCGCGTCGCCGTCATTGACGGCGTCGCCGTTGCCGGCGTCAGCCGCCGAGCCGGCCACCGTCGCGTTGCCGTTGGCGACCTGTACGGCCTCGACGGCCTCGACCGCATCGGCCCTCCCGCCCGCCTTGACCGCCTCGCCCGTCTGGCCCGTCTCCGCGGCCTCGGCCGTCGCCGGCACGGCGACCCGAAGCCGGGCGATCCACGAGCGCGAGATCCAGGCGACGCCGACCATCGCGGCAACGCATCCGATCTTGATCAGCAGCAGTCGCCCGTACTCGGTGTCGACCAGCGCCGACCAACTGCCCAGCCCGCGCCAGGACTGGTACAGCCCGGTCAGGGCGAGCACCGTGACGCAGGCGAGGGCCACCTTGGAGAACAGTTCGACGGCGGCGAGCCGCAGGCCGTGGCGCAGCCCGACCAGCAGGGTGGCCAGTCCGCCGAGCCAGAACGCCATCGCCAGCAGGTGCGCGGCGGCCGTCGGGAGCGCGAGCCAGACCTGGATCCCGACCGCGGAGTGGTCCGCGCCGACCCAGGTCGCACAGAGCGCGACGGCGAGCACCAGGCCGGCGAGCCCGAGCCCGAGCCGGGCGTCCCGCTGCGGCCGTTCGGCCGCGCGCAGCTCCAGCCGCCGCAACTCGGCCTCCTCGGGGTCGGCGCCGCCGGCGCCGTTCGCGCCCCCCTCGTCCCCGGAGCCCGCACCGCCGTTCCCGGAGCCCGCTCCCGCGTCCCGGCGCACACCATCCGGCTGCCCGGCCTGGTGGGGCTGTCCCAGCTGCCCCACCAGCAGCGACAGGAACACCCCACCCGCCGCCAGCAGCAGCAGCCGGGCCGCCAGCGCGGTGCCGATCCGCTCGTCGAGGGTGCTGCGGACCAGGGTGAGGTCGAAGGCCTGGGAGAGCCCGGTCCCCCGCTCGTACGGGCCGCGCAGCAGCAGCACCGCCACGGTGGAGACCAGCAGGGCGATCCAGCCCGTCATCAGCAGCCGCTGCACCTGCCGTACGGCGGCGCCGCCGGGCCAGCACAGCAGGACGAACGCGGCGGTGCCGGCCAGCAGGGCGAAGGCCGCGTACGCGACGGTCCTAGCGGTGCCGTAGGCGGCGGCGACCGCGGTGTCCGCCTTCGCCCCCTGGACGGCGGAGGCCGAGACCGAGGTGTCGGAGGGGGCGCCGATCGAGAAGGTGAACGCGCCGCCGACCGGGTGCGAGTCCTCCGAGACCGCTCGCCAGGCGACCGTGTAGGTGCCGTCGGCCAGGCCGGACCTGAGGCCGACCCGGGCGCTGTCGGCCTTGCCGCCGACGTGCGCCGGGTCCCCGGAGTCGACGGCCTTGCCGGCCGGGTCGAGGACCCGCACCGAGTCGGCGGAGAGCGAGACGCCTTCGCTGAAGGTGAGGGTGACGGCGGTCGGCGCGGTCGGCACGACGGCGTTCTGCGCCGGGTCCGTGCCGACCAGCGTGGCGTGCGCGGACGCCGTCCCGGCCCCGCCGATCAGCAGGGCCGCGACCGCGCCGAGGACGGCCACCAGTGACCGCGCCGCGATCCTCTTCCGCAACAGCATCAGCAGCATCCGCTAGCTCCCCGGGCGGTAGGTCAGCGGCTTGACCGGCACCTTGACCGAGATCGTGCCGCTCTTGGCGAAGGTGAGGTCGAGTTCGAGTTCGTCGCCGACCGTGGGCGGCCGCTGCCAGCCCATGATCATCAGGTGGGTGCCGCCCCGGGCGAGCAGGAGCGTGCCGTGGGCGGGCACCGGGAGACTGCCGACCTCCTGCATGGTGGTCTCGGAGGACCGGTGCAGGGTGACGGAGTCGGCGGCGGGGCTGGACACGCTGAGCAGCTGGTCGGCGTCCCCGCCGTCGTTGCGGACGGTCAGGTACCCGGCCCCCATCCCGCCGGCGACGGCGGGCACCGGGATGTACGGGTCGGAGACGACCAGCTTCGCCCCGGGGCCGCCCCTCGCGTCGGCGCCGCCCGCGCCGCCCCCGGCGGCCGCGCCGGCCGTGTCCCCGGAGCCGCAGGCGACCACGATCGCGCCGGCCGCCAGGACGAGGGAGAGCCCCGCGCCGGCCAGCGCGCTGTGGCGGAAGACCCGGCTCACGCGGCGACGCCCTTGGCCAGCAGCGCGAGGTCGTGCGCGTAGGTGTCGAGCGGGGTGTTGCTCATGTAGAGCAGGTGGGCCTTGTCGTCGCTCGGCAGGAAGGCGAGCACCTGGGCGCCGTGCGAGGAGGTGACCGAGCCGTCCGCGTTGACGATCGGGTCCTCGACCAGTACCCCGAGCGTCTTGGCGGCGGCCTTGACCTTGTCCAGGTCACCGGTCAGGCCGATGAAGTCCTTGCCCATCGAGTCGAGCCAGGTGCGCAGCACCGTGGGGTTGTCCCGGGCGGGATCCGTGGAGACGAAGACCACGTTGATCTTCTTGCGGTCCTCGGCGGAGAGCTTCGACATCGCCACGCCGATGTCGCCCATGGTGGTCGGGCAGACGTCCGGGCAGCTGGTGTAGCCGAAGAACAGCAGGGTGGCCCGGCCCGCGGTCTGTGTCCGCAGGTCGAACGGCTGTCCGGCGGTGTCACTGAGGGTCAGGTCGGGCTTGTCGAAGTGCTTCTTGAGCACGCTGCCCTGGTAGGGGGAGTTGCCGCTCTCCTTGTTGATCCTGGCGGCGCCGGCGCCGGCACCGCTCGGGGACGAGGAGCCGCAGGCGGTGAGCGCGAGCGTGCCCGCCAGCGCGACCGCGGCGGCGCCGAGCAGCCGTGACCTCTTCGACGGGCGGGGCTTCGCGATTGACGTCGTACGTGCCATGGGGATGATCCGATCGTGCGGGAGTGTCGCCGGCGGGGGCCGCACCACGGCCCGGGACGGGTGCCCGGGCCGAGCGGCGGTACGGCCCCCGCCGGCCAGGGTCAGGAGGCGGAGCTGCTGTTCTTGCGGCGCAGACCGGCCACGCCCAGGGCCGCGCCGATCACGCCGACGACGATGCCGACCACGCCGAGCGTCCGGGCGGTGGAGTCGTCCGAGGAGGAACTCGCCTGCGCGGCGGACTCGCCGCCCTTGGCCGCGTCACCGCCGTGGTGGTCGCCGGCGGCGGGGGAGGCGCTGGAGCCAGCCGCGGCCTTGGCGGGGGCGGCGGTCAGGGTCAGGCTCGGGGCGGGCTTGGCGGGCTCGGGCTGGCCCTCCTTGGGCTCCTCGATCCAGCGCACCACGTCGCCGTTGTCGTAGGTCTGCAGCGCCTTGAAGGTCAGCTTCTCGGTGTCGGTCGGCAGCGCGCCGAGCGAGACCTTGAAGTCCTGGAACTGGCCGGGCCCGATCTTGGTGCCCTCGTTGGCGGTCCAGGTGATCTTCGAGACGGCCTCGTTGATGTCCTGCCCGTGCGACTTGAGCGGCTTGTCGAGCTTGCTCTTCTCGAGGGTCGCGGTCCAGCCCGGGACGGGCTCGGTGCGGACGGAGGCCATCGGGTGGTCCATCGGCAGGCTGACCTCGAGCTTCACCGTGGCGGCGTTGTCGTTCTCGTTCGGCACCCGGAAGGCGACGGCGGAGTAGCCGCCCTGCTGGGCGTTGCCCGGCTGCACGGTCACGTGCGCGAAGGCGGGACCGGCCATGGCGATGACGGTCGAGGCCGCGACGGCGGCGACGGCGGCGATCCGGCGGGCAGGAAGGGAACGCATCTGGTTGCTCCTTGGGGGAGACGGGCGCACGTGCGGCCGCACCCGGCGGCGGTACGTGGGCACTGGGGCTGTGGCGGTGGACGACTGCCGTACCGCGCTCGGGTACGGCTGTGCGTGGGCGCGCCCGGCCCGCCGCGTCCGAGGACGCCGAGCGGGCTCGCGGGTCAGCGCGCGAAGGCCGCCGCCGGCGGGCCCCGCCGGTGCACGCTGTGCCGCAGCGCCGCGACCCCGGGCAGCCGCCAGTCCTCCGCCGGCCCACCGGGCCGACGGTTCTTCCCCTCGCCCGCCGGCAGGCCCAGCAGCACCGCCGCGACCAGCGCGAACGCGCTGCGCAACGGGTGCGCCCACTCCTGTGCGGCGCTCGCCGTGACCCGGACCAGCCGCCACAGGGCTTCCTCGCCGCGCCGCAGCCACCAGCCGGCCACCAGGGCCGCGGCCAGGTGCCCGACCAGCATCGCCGGACTGATCCCGAGGACTCCGGCCGCGTGCGAGCCGTCCGCGTGCGAGCCCGCGAGGGCGTACGCCCGCGGGTCGAGACCGGCGGCGCTGACCACCTGCTCGGCGGTCCGGCCGGGCGGGACGGCCGAGAGCCCGTTGCCGGGCCGGTCGTCGCAGAGCAGCCGGCCGGCCAGCTCCGGCAGGGTGACCGGGGGACCGTACGGCGGCATGCCCGGCATCGAGGCCATCGAACCGACCGCCGCGCTCACCCCGGCCACGGAACCGGCCGCGTGGAAGAGCAGGTGCAGGCCGAGCTGGCCCACCCCGAGTGCCCCGGCGATCGCGGTCATCGACCGTTCGCGGCCACCGAGCAGGACGGCCACCGCGAGGACCGCGGCGAAGCCGAGCACCAGCGCGGGCAGGACCACCTCGCCGCCGCCGACCAGGGCGTGCCCGGCCGCGGCGATCAGCGTGCACACCAGCGCGAACGGCACCGCGCGGGCCAGCCGCAGATCCCAGGCGGCAGCCGGCACCCCGGTCGGGTGTCCGGCGGCTCCTCGGCGCGGCGCGGCGTGGCTCTCGGTCATGGCCGGGCCATCATCTCACCGCCTGCCACGCGGCCCGAGGGAGGGTCGCGGATCCCCGGAAACCCCCAGCCGGGACCCAGGGTCGGGGCCTGCGGCGGTCGGACCCGGGGATCGGAATGTCATCCGATTGCCCCGTTCGGGCCCGGCGCGCGCGCCGTCCAATGCGCCGCTCGGCACAGAGTCCTACATCAGTCCATCCGCCGGACGGGTGGTCCCGCCCCCGGCGGACGGTTCGGTGCCGGATCGGTCGGAGATACCTAGTTGTATGTGGAGCCGCAGCCAGGAGGGACCTCCCGTGGACATCTGGTGGACTCTGCACCTCAAGCGCGACCCGGCGAGTGTGCCGCTGGCCCGGCGCATCCTGCTCGGCGCGATGGACACCGCGGGCGTGGACCCCCAGATCGCCTACGACCTCGGGGTCGCGCTCACCGAGGCCTGCGCCAACGCGGTCGAGCACGCCGTGACCGGCCGACCCGACGAGGGTTTCCAGGTCACCGCCTCCATCACCGGGGACCGCCTGCGCATCGAGGTGGTCGACTCCGGCCCGGGCCTGCCGCCGATCGCCGCGCCCGTGCTGCCCGCCGTCCCGCCGTTGCGCCGCCCCGCGAGCACGCTCGCCGCGGTCCGCCCCGGCGGCCGGTGCCGCACCCGGCGCGGCCGGGCCTCGCTGCCCGCCCGGATCCTGGCCGGCCGCCGCTCCCGCCCGGCCGACCGCCCCGCCCCGTACGACACCCACGTCCTGCCGGCCGGCCGCCCGGCCCTGGTGCGCACCCCGGATCTCGACGCCCTGCCCGATCTCGCCGCGGAGAGCGGCCGCGGCCTGTTCCTCATCCACGCCCTCACCGACCACGTGCAGCTGCGCAACCATCCGCTGCGCGGGGCGATCGTCAGCTTCGACAAGGTCCTCAAGTGGCAGGACGACGCGCTGCTGCGCGCCTCGTGAGCCCCGTCCCGGGCCGCTCCCGAGCCCAGGAGTTGCCCGCCCGCCGGAGCCCTCGGAGCATGGATCCCATGATTCATCAGATGCGTGCCGAGTACGGTCCGGCGGGTGTTGCGTCGGGCGAGGTGAAGACCTGGCACATCGTGCGGGGGGACACGACCGTGGCGATGTGCGGCCGGGAGCTGGACCCGGGCGCCGAGATCCGTGACGCCAAGCACTGGGTCGAGCACCCGGACCTGCACTGCCACAGCTGCGGGGCGCTGTACCTGCGCGAGGCCCCGTACCTGCCGACCGAGCACGGGTGACGCCGCCCCCGGCCGCTCGGGCCGACGCCGGGCGGGCGGCCTGACGGCATGGAGCCGATGGTCCCGCTGGTGCCGGAGGCCGCCGCGCTGCGCGCGGGGGAGACTTCGCCGGCCGCGCACGTGGAGCGGCTGTGCACCCGGATCGACCGGCTGGACCCGGTGGTCCGGGCGTTCGTGCCCGAGCCCGGGCGGTACCACCGGCTGGCCGGGGCGGCCCGGCTGCTGGAGGCGTCCGGGGCGGCCGGCGCCGCGAACCGCCCGCCGCTGTACGGCGTAGCGGTCGGGATCAAGGACGTCGTGCACGTCGACGGACTGCCCACGCACGCGGGCTCGGCCCTGCCACCCGGCGTGCTCGGCGGCCCGCAGGCCTCCCTGGTCGGCCGCCTGGGGGCGGCCGGTGCGCTGATCGCGGGCAAGACGGTGACCGCCGAGTTCGCCGTCCGCGCGCCCGGCGCGACCCGCAACCCGCACGATCCGGCGCACACGCCCGGCGGATCCAGCAGCGGTTCGGCCGCGGCCGTCGCCGCGGGCCTGGTACCGCTGGCGATCGGCACCCAGACGGTCGGCTCGGTGATCCGCCCGGCGGCCTACTGCGGGGTGGTGGGCTTTCGCCCGACGTACGGACGGATCCCGGTGGACGGGGTGATCGCGCACTCCCCGAGCCTGGACACGGTGGGCGTCTTCACCTCCGATCTGGCGGGGACCCGGCTCGCCGCCGCCGTGCTGTGCGACGGCTGGGCCCCGCAGGATCCCGGGCGTCCACCGGTGTGCGGGGTGCCGGCCGGCGCCTACCTGGACCGGGTGCAGCCGGCCGCCCGCGCGGCGTTCGACGGCACGCTCCGCCGGCTGCGGGCCGACGGGCTGGAGATCCGCCGGATCGAGGTGCTGGCGGACTTCGAGGACCTGGTCCGGCACCTGCAGCTGGTGGACCGCTACGAACTGGCCCAGGTGCACCGTGACCTGTTCGCCCGGTTCGGCGGCCTCTACCGGCCGGAGACGGCCGCCGAGATCCGGCGCGGCCACGAGATCGACGCGGCCGACCACGCGGCGGCCCTGCACGCCAGGGACGCCTTCCGGCGACGGCTGGCCGAACGGACGGCGGCCGAGGGGATCGACCTGTGGCTCGCCCCGGCGGCCACCGGCCCCGCCCCACGCGGCCTGGACAGCACCGGCGACGCGGTGATGTCCCTGCCCTGGAGCTTCGCTGGCGCGCCCGCGGTGACCCTCCCGGCCGGGCGGCTGGACGGCCTTCCCCTGGGGCTCCAGTGCGTGGGACCGGTCGGCGGCGACGAGCGCCTGCTGGCCTTCGCGGCCCTGATCGAGCGGCGCCTGGCGTCCTAGAGGTCCGGCCCGGGGCGGTCAGGGGCGAAGAGGTCCGGGCTCTGGCGGACGAGTGCGTCCTCGAACACCGTCCAGCCCCGGTCGCGGACGAGGAAGGGCGGGCCGCCCGGCGACCCGCCCCTGCTCCGACCGACCGTCAGCCGCCGCTCTTGCGGCGGAAGGTGCGCTTGCCGCCCGCGGCGCTGTGCGCGCCGTGGATCTTCGACTCGCCGCCTGCGCCGCCGGCGCCGCTGCCCGCCTTGCCGCCGTGCTTGCGCTCCAGCGCGGCGAGGAACTTCGCCTTGACGTCGTCCGCCGCCGCGGCGGCCTCGGGCTCCGGGGTCGGCTGCTGCTCGGGTTCGGCTGTTTCGCTGCTCATGCGGGGACCTCCTGGACGGGAGCTGATGTGCAGGCACAGACTGCCACGTCCCGGCCCCGTCCCGCTGCCATCGCGGCGCGGGCGGGCGATCCGCCGGCCCGGGGCGTACCGGCCCGGCCCCGGCCTGTTCCCGACCGGAGACCGGACCAGGTCCTGCCTAGTGCTGCCCGTCGTGGTGCTCGTCGGGGAAGTAGGGCCCGCCGATCATGTAGAGCAGGGCCAGGACGGGGAAGCCGATCGAGGCGATCAGGAGGACGAAGAACTGCCAGACCATCACATTGCTCCAGACTCCCAGCGCGCCGACTCCTCGCGCGAACGGCCTACAGTGTGACGTTATGTCCCGGTTCGGGCGGGTGCCACCGGGGGTGCCGCGCACCCCGCGGAGGGATCGGGGCCGGTCCGGGTGGCCGAGCGGACCGACGTCCGCGGCGGACGGTGGCCCCGGGGCGAGGCCCACGACGACGCCTCCGCCCTCGACGCCCGGGTCCGAACGGGTCGGCGGGCCGACCCCGGGGAGGGGCCGGCCCGCCGGCGGGTGTTCCTGCGAAGGGCGTGCGGTCAGGGGATCGGGTGCCCGAAGGCGCCGGACTGGAAGTCCTCCATCGCCTGCTGCAGCTCGCGGTGGCTGTTCATCACGAACGGTCCGTACCAGGCGACCGGCTCCCGGATCGGCTGCCCGCCCAGGATGATCACGTCCAGGCTGGGGTGTCGGGCGTCCTGCTTGGCGTCGGCCGAGACGGTGACGGTGTCACCGGCGCCGAAGACCGCGGCCTGGCCGGTGTGCACCGGGCGGCCCTCCGCGCCGACCTTCCCGTCGCCGTTGAGCACGTAGACCAGGGCGTTGAAGTCCGGCCGCCAGGGGATGGTGAGCTGCGCGCCGGGGGTGACGGTGGCGTGCATCAGGGTGATCGGGGTGTGGGTGGCCCCCGGGCCCCGGTGGCCGTCCAGCTCGCCGGCGATCAGCCGGAGCACCGCGCCGCCGTCCGGGGTGGAGAGCAGCGTCACGTGCCCGCCGTGGATGTCCTGGTAGCGCGGGCCGGTCATCTTGTCGCTGGCCGGGAGGTTGACCCAGAGCTGGATGCCGTGGAACAGGCCGCCGGACGCCACCAGCGACTCGGGCGGGGTCTCGATGTGCAGGATGCCGGAGCCGGCCGTCATCCACTGGGTGTCGCCGCCGCCGAGGTGGCCGCCGCCGCCGTGCGAGTCCTGGTGGATGAACTCGCCGTCGATCAGGTAGGTGACGGTCTCGAAGCCGCGGTGCGGGTGCCACGGGGTGCCCTTGGGCTCGCCCGCGGCGTACTCCACCTCGCCCATCTGGTCCATCATGATGAACGGGTCGAGGAACTTCTGGTTGACCTTGGCGAACGCCCGGCGGACCGGGAAGCCCTCGCCCTCGAAGCCCTCGGGGGCGGTGACCACCGAGAGGACCGGCCGGGGCACCGCGAGGGTCGGGTCGGGGGTGGCGACGCGCGGGAGGGTCAGCGGGTTGTCGACGGTCACGGCGGGCATGTCGGCCTCCTTCGGGGGTCTGTGGCCTACATCCGCAAGAGTAGTTCAACTCTCAACCAACCGCAAGGTTGAAGTTTCAACCATGCGTCGGGGTCAATGCCCGGGACGAGGGCTGGGTCGGGCTGGGGCGTGAAGGTCTGCGGTGCGGCCGGAGGGCTCAGCCGTACATCCGGCGCATGGTGAAGTCGACCATCTGCTCGACCGCCTTGGCGTCGAACACCATCCGGTGCTCGCCCTCCATGTCCAGCGCGAAGCCGTAGCCGGTGGGCAGCAGGTCGAGCACCTCGGCGCCGCTGACGCTGAAGTGCTTGGACTCCTTGCCGGCGTACCGGCGCAGCTCCTTGACCGAGCTGAACATCGGGATCACCGGCGTCGGGGTGTTGTGCAGGGCGAGGAAGCCCGGCCGGTCGCCGCGGGGGCAGAACACCTTGGAGGTGATGAAGATGGCCTGGAAGTCCTCGACCGGCATCGAGCCCGTGGTGAAGGCCCGGACGGCGTCCGCGAGGGATGGCGGTGAGGGCTCCGGGTAGAGAGACTGCTGGGGGGCGGCCTGCTGGGGGTCGCCGTACGCACCGGAGCCGGGCATGCCGTTCATCCCCTGCTGCATGGTCTGCTGCTGGTAGGGGTCGCCCTGGTATGCGGTCTGCTCATAGCCGTACACAGGGACAGGCTATCGGGCCCGGGGTCCGTGTGCGGCGGCTGATCCGGACAATGCGCAGGGGTCTCGGGTTGTGGGACGTGACCACGTTCATAGTGCTTTCACGTCCGAGGGCTTGAACAAGTTACCAACGGGTAGCATCATGGTGCCTACTGGTGGGTAAGTGGGGCGCTCGTAGCGGCGGACCCCCGGAAGCGACGAACCGGAGAAAACGGCCATGGGTCACTACAAGTCCAACCTGCGGGACGTGGAGTTCAACCTCTTCGAGGTGTTCGGCCGCGACCAGGTGTACGGCACCGGTCCGTTCGCCGACATGGACGTCGACACCGCGAAGAACATCCTCAGCGAGATCTCGCGCCTCGCCGAGAACGACCTCGCCGCGTCCTTCGTCGACGCCGACCGCAACCCGCCGGTCTTCGACCCGGAGACCAGCACCGCGCCGGTGCCGGCCTCCTTCAAGAAGAGCTACCAGACCTTCATGGACGCCGAGTGGTGGCGCCTGGGCATCCCGGAGGCCATCGGCGGCCAGGTCACCCCGTCCTCGCTGGTCTGGGCGTTCGCCGAGCAGATCCTCGGCTCGAACCCGGCGATCTGGATGTACTCCTCCGGTCCGGCCTTCGCCGGCGTCGTCAGCGAGGAGGGCACCGAGGAGCAGCAGCAGGTCGCGCTGCGCATGGTCGAGCGCCAGTGGGGCTCCACCATGGTGCTGACCGAGCCGGACGCGGGCTCCGACGTGGGCGCCGGCCGCACCAAGGCGATCAAGCAGGAGGACGGCTCCTGGCACATCGAGGGTGTGAAGCGCTTCATCACCTCGGGCGAGCACGACATGTCCGAGAACATCATCCACCTGGTGCTGGCCCGCCCCGAGGGCGGCAAGCTCGGCACCAAGGGCCTCGGCCTCTACATCGTGCCGAAGTTCGACTTCGACTGGCAGACCGGTGAGCTCGGCGAGCGCAACGGCGTCTACGCCACCAACGTCGAGCACAAGATGGGTCTCAAGGCCTCCAACACCTGCGAGCTGACCTTCGGCGCCAAGCACCCGGCCAAGGGCTGGCTGCTCGGTGAGACCGTCGACGGCATCCGCCAGATGTTCAAGATCATCGAGTTCGCCCGGATGATGGTCGGCACGAAGGCCATCGCCACCCTCTCCACCGGCTACCTGAACGCGCTGGAGTACGCCAAGGAGCGCGTGCAGGGCGCCGACATCTCCAACTTCCTGGACAAGGCCGCCCCCCGGGTCACCATCACCAACCACCCGGACGTCCGCCGCTCGCTGATGACCCAGAAGGCGTACGCCGAGGGCATGCGCGCGCTGGTCCTGTTCACCGCCTCCACCCAGGACGACGTCCTCGCCGCCCGCCTGCGCGGCGAGCAGGACGAGGCCGCCGAGCGCCTGAACGACCTGCTGCTGCCGATCGTCAAGGGCTACGGCTCGGAGAAGTCCTACGAGCAGCTCGCCCAGTCCCTGCAGACCTTCGGTGGCTCCGGGTACCTGCAGGAGTACCCGATCGAGCAGTACATCCGGGACGCCAAGATCGACACCCTCTACGAGGGCACCACCGCGATCCAGGGCCTGGACTTCTTCTTCCGCAAGATCGTCAAGGACGGCGGCCAGGCGCTGACCGCGGTCTCCGAGCAGATCCAGAAGTTCCTCGGCGCGGCCGAGGGCGGCGACGCCCTGGCCACCGAGCGCGAGCTGCTCGCCAAGGCCGCCGGCGACCTGGAGGCGATCGTCGGCAAGCTGCTGGCCGACCTCTCCTCGGTCGAGCAGGACGTCAAGAACATGTACAAGGTCGGCCTCAACACCACCCGCCTGCTGATGGTCTCCGGCGACGTCGTGGTCGGCTGGCTGCTGCTGCGTCAGGCCTCCGTGGCGCTGGCGAAGCTGGCGGCGGGCGCCTCCGAGAAGGACGTCCCGTTCTACCAGGGCAAGGTCGCCGCGGCGCGCTTCTTCGCCCGCAACATCCTGCCCACCATCACCCCGCAGCGCCTGATCGCCGAGGGTGTCGACAACGAGATCATGGACCTCGCGGAGGAGGCCTTCTAGGCCTCGCCGTTCCGACCGCCTGACCCACCCTCACACCGCGGGGCCCGGTACACCACCGGGCCCCGCGGTGTTCCGTCCGCCGGTCGCCGTCGGGGGCGCCCGGGGTCGCCGAGGCCGCCCCGAAGGGCCCGCCGGAAGCCGATCCGCGGGTGTCGGGGCCGAGGCCGATGTCGCAGCTGGGCATCAATGCTCACCGTTGTGTCACCGTTCTTGAGTTCACGGTGTCATGTCCGTGTACGGGCATATGCTCAGGTGCGGAGCCGGTCCCCCATCCGGCGTCCGAACTCCCTCAACTCAGGAGCAACATGTCGACCGCTGCCCGCCCGGCCTACTTCGACCGGACGCACACCGACGACCTGATCGCCTACCTCGCCACCTCGCCCTCCCCCTTCCACGCGGTGGCGAGCGCCGCGGAGCGGCTGGAGAAGGTCGGGTTCCGGCGGATCTCCGAGACCGACGCGTGGGACGGGGCGACCGGGGGCCGGTACGTGATCCGCGGCGGCGCGCTGATCGCCTGGTACATCCCCGAGGGGGTCGGCCCGCAGACACCGTTCCGGGTCGTCGGTTCGCACACCGACTCGCCCAACCTGCGGGTCAAGCCGGTGCCGGACACCGGGTCGGCAGGCTGGCGGCAGGTGGCCGTGGAGATCTACGGCGGCGTGCCGCTGAACACCTGGCTCGACCGCGACCTCGGCCTCTCCGGCCGGCTGGCGCTGCGCGACGGCACCACCCGGCTGGTGCAGATCGACGAGCCGCTGCTGCGCGTCCCGCAGCTCGCCATCCACCTCGACCGCCAGGTCAACGACGGGCTCAAGCTCGACAAGCAGCGTCACCTCACGCCGATCTGGGGAATCGGCGACGTGACCGAGGGGCTGCTGATGGAGTTCGTCGCGGAGCGGGCGGGGGTGCCGGCCGGCGACATCGCCGGGTGGGACCTGATGACGCACGACGTCCAGCCGCCCTCCTACCTCGGGCGCAACCGCGAGATGCTGGCCGGGCCGCGGCTGGACAACCTGCTCTCCGTGCACGCCTCCACCGCCGCGCTGGCCGCGGTGGTGGCCGACGGCGGCGGCAAGCTGCCCTACATCCCGGTGATCGCCGCCTTCGACCACGAGGAGACCGGCAGCGAGTCCGACACCGGAGCGCAGGGCCCGCTCCTGGGCAACGTCCTGGAGCGTACGGTCCACGCGCGCGGAGGCACCTCCGAGGACCGGGCCCGCGCCCTGGCCGGCACCATCTGCCTCTCCTCGGACATGGGCCACGCGGTGCACCCCAACTACAGCGAGCGCCACGAGCCGGGCCACCACCCGATGCCGAACGGCGGCCCGATCCTCAAGGTCAACGTCAACAACCGCTACGCCACCGACGGCATCGGCCGCGCGGTCTTCGCCGCCGCCTGCGAGAAGGCCGGCGTGCCGTGGCAGACCTTCGTCTCCAACAACGCCATGCCCTGCGGCACCACGATCGGCCCGATCACGGCGGCCCGACTCGGCATCACCACGGTGGACTGCGGCATCGCCGCGCTGTCCATGCACTCCGCCCGCGAGCTGTGCGGGGCGAACGACCCGTACCTGCTGGCCGGCGCGATCAAGGCGTTCCTGGAGGGCTGACGGCCCGTCGGGGCCCCGGGCGGGGCCCCGACCGACGCGGCGTCACTCCATTCCGGCCAGCACCAGCGGCAGCCGGTCGGCCCCACCCGGCGTCAACTTCACCGGTACGCCCCAGTCCTGCTGGTGCACATGGCAGGCCGGGTACTCGATCGCCGGGTCGTCGTCGCAGGACGCCGCCATCGCCGAGACGTGCAGCACCCCCTCGGTGACCTCGGCGGAGAGCTCCAGCTCACGGGAGAGCGCACTGTCCGCCCCCGCGCCGGAGACCAGCAGTTCGGGCGGGGTGGAGCTGACCAGCAGCCGGGTCGACGGCCCGTAGCGCTCGTCCAGCTTCTGGCCGCTCGGGGCGGAGAACACCACGTCCAGCAGCAGCCGGCCCGGGGCGACCTCGGTGGCCGCCCGCCGGGTGCGGTGCGCCACCGACTCGACCCGCACGGCCTCCTCGGGCAGCCGCAGCCTGGTCAGCCGGTGCCGAGCGGACTCCACCACCACGATGTCGCCGTCCACCACCACCGCGCCGGAGGGCTCGCGCAGGTCGGTGGCCAGGGTGGTCACCTCGCCGGTCACGGGGTCGAAGCGGCGCAGCGCGTGGTTGTAGGTGTCCGAGATCGCCACCGAACCGTCGGGGAGCACCGTGACGCCCAGCGGGTGCTGCAGCAGCGCCTGCTCGGCCGCGCCGTCGCGGTGGCCGAAGTCGAACAGGCCGGTGCCGACGGCGGTGTGCACCGTGAGCGTTTCACGTGAAACCCAGCGCACCGCGGAGGTCTCGGAGTCGGCGACCCAGAGCCGCTCGCCGTCCGGCGAGACGGCCAGTCCGGACGGCTGGGCGAACCAGGCCTCGCCCGCGGGGCCGTCCACCAGGCCCTCGTTGGTGGTGCCGGCGGTGACGCCGATGGTGCCGCCGGCCGGGTCGAAGGCCCAGAGCTGGTGCACGCCGGCCATCGCGATCCACACCCGGCCGTCGAACCAGGCGACGTCCCACGGCGAGGAGAGGTCCACCTCGCGGGCCGGGCCCTCGGTGGCGGAGCCCTGCCACCACTGCCGGCCGGTGCCGGCCAGGGTGGTCACCGAGCCGTCGGCCAGCCGGACACCGCGCAGCGCGTGGTTGACGGTGTCGGCGACCACGACGTCGTAGCCGAGGTCGAGGCCGGCCGGCACCAGCGCCAGGCCCTGCGGCTCGCTGAACCGCGGCGCGTCGCCGTCCACCAGCCCGCGCTCCCCGTCGCCGATCCGGCGCAGCACGCTCTCGCCGTCCTCGGCCAGCTCGACCAGCGAGTGGTGGCCGGAGTCGGCCACCAGGTAGTGGCCGTCGGGCAGCCGGACGGCCTTGCCCGGAAAGCGCAGGTCGCCCGCCTCGGGCTCGGCCGGGACGTAGGGGCTGTCGCCGCGGCGCAGGGTGCCCTTGGCCGCGTGCTCCGCCTCCAGCTCCTCGACCAGCCGGGCGATCGCGTGCGCGTGCCCCTCACCGGCGTGCTGGGCGACCACGTACCCCTCGGGGTCGATCACCACCAGGGTCGGCCAGGCCCGCACGGCGTACTGCTTCCAGGTGACCAGCTCCGGATCGTCCAGCACCGGGTGGTGCACCTCGTACCGGGCGGTGGCGTCGACGACGGCCTGGTGGTCCGCCTCGTGGACGAACTTGGGCGAGTGGACACCGACGATCACCACGGTGTCGCGGTGCTTCTCCTCCAGCTCCCGGAGTTCGTCCAGGACGTGCAGGCAGTTGATGCAGCAGAACGTCCAGAAGTCCAGTACGACGATCTTGCCGCGGAAGTCCGCCAGCGACAGGTCCTTGCCGCCGGTGTTCAGCCATCCGCCCTTGCCCACCAGCTCGGGGGCGCGTACGCGTGCTCGATAAGCCATGCCCCAATCAAACCCCACCGCGGGCACCGGCATTCCGGACGGTGGCCGGGCCGCGGGTCTACGCTGGCGGCGGCCGCCGGGGTGTCCGGGCGGTCGGACCGGGCAGTGACGGCGACGACAGGCGGGTTGCGGGATGAAGTACGTGGTCAGGGAACGGCTGTTCGCGGTGGGCGACGACTACTGGATCGAGAGCGAGGACGGCGAGAAGGCGTTCCTGGTCGACGGCAAGGTGCTGCGGCTGCGGGACACCTTCGAGCTGAAGGACGCGGCTGGGCAGGTGGTCGCCGTGATCAAGGAGAAGGTGATCACGGTCCGGGACGCCATGAAGATCGAGAACGCCGACGGGGACGTGGTCGCCACCGTCCGCAAGAAGCTCTTCACCCCCTTCCGCGACAAGTACCACGTGGAGTTCGAGGACGGCCGCGAGTGGGAGATCCACGGCGACCTCATCGACAAGGACTTCCGGGTCGAGCAGGACGGCGACGAGATCGCCGAGGTGTCCCGCAAGTGGTTCCGGATCCGCGACACCTACGGGGTCAGCGTCGCGGACGGCGCCGACGCCGGCCTGGTGCTGGCGGTGGCGGTCTGCGTCGACCAGCTGGTCTCGCACAACGACTGAGCCGCGTTCAGCGGATGACGTGCGGGAGGAAGCGGGCACCCTGGTGGGTGATCGGGCTGTCGTCCGTCTCGCGGATGCCGAGCCCGGCGGCCTCGCCGTCGACCACCCAGGTGCCGAGCACCGGGCGGTTGCCGTCGAAGTCGGGCAGCGGGTGCAGCTGCTGGTAGCAGTGCCCCTCGGCGCCGTACCGGTCCGGGTCGCCGGCCCAGTCCGCCAGGCGGGTCTGCGATCCGTCGGGCCCGACGATCCGGACGCCCGCTCCCTCCCGGCCGAGCAGCGGCTTGGCCGCGTACCCGGTGGTGCCGGCCAGCTCGCGCGGCCCGTCCAGGTACGCGGGAAGCAGGTTGGGATGGCCCGGGTTGAGTTCCCACAGGACGGCCAGCAGGGCCTTGTTGGAGAGCAGCATCTTCCAGGCCGGCTCGATCCACAGGGTCGAGCCGGTGGCGCCGCCGAGGTCGACCCCGTCCAGCAGCTGCCGGCCGAACTCGTCCTCGACCAGCCACTCCCACGGGTAGAGCTTGAAGACCGAGCGGATGAAACGCTGCTCCAGGTCGACGAAGCGGCCGGTCAGCCCGTCCCAGCCGATGTCCTCCATGGCGATCGACGCCGTCGCCAGCCCGGCCTGCTCGGCGGTCTCCTGCAGGTAGAGGGTGGTCATCCAGTCCTCGCCCTCGGTGTCGCCGCGCGAGTGCGCGAAGTGCACCGGGCCGGGCGGCAGCAGGTGCCTCTGCCGGGCCCAGGAGGCGACCAGCCGCTCGTGCAGCGAGTTCCACTGGTCGGCGCCGGGGAAGCGCTCCTCCATCCAGAACCACTGCGGGCTCGCCGCCTCGATCAGCGAGGTCGGGGTGTCCGCGTTGTACTCGAACAGCTTGGCCGGCCCGACACCGTCGTACGCGAGGTCGAACCGCCCGTAGACCGCGGGCTGCTCCGCCCTGCGCCGCCAGGACTCCGCGACCACCTCCGCCAGTCGCGGGTCGGTGATCCCGTAGTCGGCGAAGCGCCCGGTGCGCACCACGTGGTCGGCGGCGGCCAGGCTCAGCTCGTGCAGCTCCTCGACCACCTCCTCCAGCGCCTCGACCTCGGGCAGGGAGAACTCGTAGTACGCGCTCTCGTCCCAGTAGGCGTGCGGTCCGCCCTGGTTGCAGGGGTCCTCGCAGACCGCGTAGATCAGGCCCTGGCCCTCGACGGTGGCCTGCCAGCCGGGGCGCGGTTCGACGGTGTGCCGGCGCACCGCCGCTCAGCCCCCGCCCGAGCCGGAGCTGCCGCCGCTCGGGCAGCCGGAGCCGCCGCGCCTGGTGGCGGCCTGTTCGAAGGTGCCGCCGGCTGCGGTCAGCGAGCCGGAACCGCAGTAGTACCAGCGGCCGGCCGAGCGGCTGTCGCCGCAGGAGTGGTCGTCCAGCACCTTGAGGGTCCCGGGGTCGACCCAGCGGCGCGGCGGGCTGTCGCCGCCCGCGCAGCCGGTCAGGGCCAGTGCGAGGGTGCCGACCATGCCCAGGGCCACGGCGCCGGAGCGGCGGCGGGAGGCCGGTTCGGTGGGGTGCTGGGTCATGCGGGGATGGTACTCGGCGGCCTCCGGGCGGCTGCCATGGGATATCTTTTGCCGATCCTTGACTCGATGGGGGACCTGCCATGAACGACATCGTCAACGGCCTGAGACACGCCGCCGTGTTCGGCGCGGTCGGCATCGGCCTGCTGCTGCTCGGCGTCGGCCTGGTCGACCTGCTGACCCCGGGCAAGCTCGGCCGGCAGATCTGGCAGGAGCGCAACCGCAACGCGGCCCTGGTGCTCAGCTCGGCGCTGCTCGGGATCGGCGGCATCGTCTTCACCGCGATCCTCTACACCTACGACGAGTTCGGGAAGGGCCTGGCCTCGACCGCGCTGTTCGGCCTGCTCGGGCTGGTGCTGATGGCCGTCGCGTTCTGGCTGGTCGACCTGCTCACCCCCGGCAAGCTGGGCGCGATCCTGGTCGACCCGGAGCCGCACCCGGCGGTGTGGGTCACCGCCGCGTGCAACATCTCGGTCGCCGCGATCGTCGCCGCCTCGATCGCCTGACCCCGGTTCAGCCGGCCGTGTGGCCCGCTGCCAGACGCCCGCTCAGCCGGGCCCTGGCGGCGGGCCACTCGTCGCTCAGCATCGAGAACCAGACGCTGTCCCGCCAGCTCCCGTCCGGTCGCCGCCTGGCCCGCCGGAAGGTGCCCTCGTAGCTGGCGCCGAGCCGCCGGATGGCGTTCTGCGAGCGCTCGTTGAGGTGGTCGGTCTTCCAGCAGACCCGGCCCACGCCGAGCTCCTCGAACGCGTGCCGGAGCAGCAGCAGCTTGGACTCGGTGTTGACCGCGCTGCGCCACACCGAGCGGCCGTACCAGGTGCCGCCGATCTCCAGCAGCTCGTCCTCCGCGCTGAAGTCGAAGTAGCAGGTCACGCCGACCGCGCGGCCGGTGGCGAGCTGGATCACCGCGAACGGCAGGCAGTTCGGGTCGGCGATCCGGTCGTCGTTGACCCGGCGCAGCTCCTGCTCGGTCCGCGGGACCGGCACGGGAATCCACCGCCAGACCTCCTCGTCGCCGCCGGCCGCCGCGAACAGGTCGGGCGCGTGGGCGGGGGTGAGCGGCTCCAGCCGGACGTGGGCGCCGGTGAGGGTGATGGGAACGGGCGTCTTCGCGGTCATGTGCCAGAAGCTAGCCCGACTTTGAACTAGATGCAATATAGTTATGAACTAGTGCAATTGCGGCGGCGGGAAAGCCCGAAGGCCCCGCACCGGAGTGCGGGGCCTTCGAGTGGCCGGTGGACGCGCGGGCGTCGCCGGTCAGATGAACGAGTTGATCTGGATCGTCTCGGTCCGGCCGGGGCCGACGCCGATCGCGGAGATCGGGGCGCCCGACATCTCCTCCAGCGCCTTCACGTAGGCCTGCGCGTTCTTCGGCAGGTCCGCGAAGGTCTGGGCCTTGCTGATGTCCTCGGTCCAGCCCGGCAGCGTCTCGTAGACCGGCTTGGCGTGGTGGAAGTCGGACTGGTTGTACGGCAGCTCCTCGACGCGCTTTCCGTCGATCTCGTACGCGACGCAGACCGGGATCTGCTCCCAGCCGGTGAGGACGTCGAGCTTGGTGAGGAAGAAGTCGGTCAGGCCGTTGACCCGGGTCGCGTAGCGGGCGATCACGGCGTCGAACCAGCCGCAGCGGCGGTCGCGGCCGGTGGTGACACCGCGCTCGCCGCCGATCCGGCGCAGCGCGTCGCCGTCGGCGTCCAGCAGCTCGGTCGGGAACGGGCCCGAGCCGACGCGGGTGGTGTACGCCTTGAGGATGCCGATGACCCGGTCGATCTTGGTCGGGCCGATGCCCGCGCCGGTGCAGGCGCCGCCGGCAGTCGGGTTGGACGAGGTCACGAAGGGGTACGTGCCGTGGTCGACGTCCAGCAGGGTGCCCTGGCCGCCCTCCAGCAGGACGACCTTGTTCGCCTTCAGCGCCTCGTCCAGCACCAGCGTGGTGTCGGCGAGGAAGGGGCGGATCTTGTCGGCGTAGCCGAGGTACTCCTCGACCACCAGCTCGGCCGGGATGGCGCGGCGGTTGTAGAGCTTGACCAGCAGCTGGTTCTTGTCGTGCAGCGCCGCCTCGACCTTCTGGCGAAGGATCGATTCGTCGAAGAGGTCCTGGACCCGGATGCCGACGCGGTTGATCTTGTCCGCGTAGGTCGGGCCGATGCCGCGGCCGGTGGTGCCGATCCGGCGCTTGCCGAGGAAGCGCTCGGTGACCTTGTCCAGGGTGCGGTGGTACGGGGTGATCAGGTGGGCGTTGCCCGAGATCAGCAGCTTCGAGGTGTCGATGCCCCGCTCGTTCAGCCCGCTGAGCTCCGAGAGCAGCACGCCCGGGTCGATGACGACGCCGTTGCCGATCACCGGGACCACATTCGAGCTGAGGATGCCGGAAGGCAGCAGGTGCAGTGCATACTTCTGGTCGCCGATGACCACCGTGTGGCCGGCGTTGTTGCCGCCCTGGTAACGAACGACGTAGTCGACGGAGCCACCGAGGAGGTCGGTCGCCTTCCCCTTGCCCTCGTCCCCCCACTGGGCGCCAACGAGCACGAGTGCCGGCACAGGCGTACACCCCTTCCGGTTGGGGCATCCTGCGTAGGCCGCAGTCTGACCCGAGATAGACGAAGCCCCTGGCGCAATAGCGCAAGGGGCTCTTGCACCGAGAGATTACCTGAGGAAGGACCGGTCGTGTCGTCCCTGTCCACGCCCGCATCCCACCCCGCGGACCGCGGCGGCCCCGGCCCGCTGCTGGTCCTCCTCGACCCGGCGGCCAGGCAGACCGACGGCGAGTCGGTTCGGATCGCCAAGGACGTGCTGTGCGGCGGCGCGGACGTCAAGGTGGCGCTGCCCGAGAGCCCGTCCGAACTTGACCGGGTGCTGTCGCACCGGGGCCGCCGTCGACCGGTCGTGATCGGATCCGATCTGGCGCTCCAGCGGGTGCTGCAGGCCCTGCACCGCCAGCGCGAGTTGGGTGCCGACCCGATCGGGGCGGTCCCGGTGGGCCGGCCTGCGGCCACCGGGGCGCTGCGGGCGCTGGGCGTCCCGGTGGAGCCGGTCGCGGCGGCCCGGGTGGTGCTGGGCGGCACCCCGCGCAAACTGGACCTGGTGGTGGACGACGGTGGCGGGGTGGTGCTCGCCGAGGTGCGGATCGCGCCACCGCACCTGGGGGACTCGCTGGGCCGGCCGCGCGGCCTGCGTTCGCTATGGGCGAAATTCGCTGCGGCCGAGCAGGCGAAGGCGCCGGGGGCCGAACTGAGGGTCGAGGCGGACGGCCGGCTGCTGGCCGACCTCCACCAGCCGGTCCGGCTGCTCCGGGTGGTGCCGGTGGACGGGGTCCTGGAGCTGACCCTCGACCTGGGGGGCGCCGTGCAGCGGCACCGGGTGGCCGCGTTGCGGGTGGCGGGCCGGCATTTCGGCTACGAGGCGGACGGCGCACGGGTCGGGCCGGTCCGAGCGCGCACCTGGACGGTGCACGCCGGGGCGTGGGAACTGATGCTTCCCGCCGGGTGAGCAGCATCACGTCAGGGGGTGCGACACGACGGCGCGTCAGCTTTCCGATCCGCGCGCCGGGCGCGTGTGACAAGGGCGTGCGCCGCTTCAACGAATTGTCAGTCGAGAAATGCGCCGGCGTGTAAGGGGTTTTGTCTACGCGCGTCGCCATTCGATCGGCCAATAACCGGGGGCTCCCCTGTTCGGGAAGGCGTACGGAACTGCCCTAGACTCGAAGGCGTG
Source organism: Kitasatospora sp. NBC_00374 (assembly GCF_041434935.1). NCBI lineage: Bacteria > Bacillati > Actinomycetota > Actinomycetes > Kitasatosporales > Streptomycetaceae > Kitasatospora > Kitasatospora sp. NBC_00374. Next base: position 4,576,897 of record NZ_CP107964.1, read on the forward strand.
CCACGTGGTGACGGACGACTCAATCACGATCTTCTTCCCGGCGAGAAAGGCCCCCAGGACGCTTGCGGCGTCTTCGGAGTCTGGGCCCCCGGTGAGGAGGTCGCGAAGCTCACGTACTTCGGCCTCTATGCCCTGCAGCACCGCGGACAGGAATCCGCGGGCATCGCAGTGAGCAACGGCTCCCAGATTCTGGTCTTCAAGGACATGGGGCTTGTCTCCCAGGTCTTCGACGAGACCTCGCTGGGATCCCTGCACGGGCATATCGCCGTCGGACATGCCCGATACTCGACCACCGGGTCCTCGGTCTGGGAGAACGCCCAGCCGACCTTCCGGGCGACCGTTCACGGTTCGCTTGCCCTCGGGCACAACGGAAACCTGGTGAACACCGCCGAACTGGCGGCGATGGTCGCCGAACTGCCGGGCGAGGAGCACGTCTCCCGCTCCGGCCGGTCCGCGGCGACCAACGACACCGACCTGGTGACGGCCCTGCTGGCCGGCTACCCGGACCTCTCCATCGAGGAGACCGCCAAGCAGATCCTGCCCAAGGTCAAGGGCGCGTTCTCGCTGGTCTTCATGGACGAGCACACCCTCTACGCCGCCCGCGACCCGCAGGGCATCCGCCCGCTGGTGCTCGGCCGGCTGGAGCGCGGCTGGGTGGTCGCCTCCGAGACGGCGGCGCTCGACATCTGCGGCGCCTCCTTCATCCGCGAGGTGGAGCCCGGCGAGCTGATCGCCATCGACGAGAACGGCATGCGGACGTCCCGCTTCGCCGAGGCCAAGCCCAAGGGCTGCGTCTTCGAGTACGTCTACCTGGCCCGCCCCGACACCTCCATCGCCGGCCGCAACGTGCACCTCTCCCGGGTGGAGATGGGCCGCAAGCTGGCCAAGGAGGCCCCGGTCGAGGCCGACCTGGTGATAGCGACACCCGAGTCCGGCACCCCCGCCGCGATCGGGTACGCCGAGGCCAGCGGCATCCCGTACGGCTCCGGCCTGGTGAAGAACGCCTACGTGGGCCGCACCTTCATCCAGCCCAGCCAGACCATCCGCCAGCTCGGCATCCGGCTCAAGCTCAACCCGCTCAAGGAAGTCATCCGGGGCAAGCGCCTGGTGGTCGTCGACGACTCGATCGTCCGCGGCAACACCCAGCGCGCGCTGGTGAAGATGCTCCGCGAGGCGGGCGCCGCCGAGGTGCACATCCGGATCTCCTCGCCGCCGGTCAAGTGGCCGTGCTTCTTCGGCATCGACTTCGCCACCCGTGCGGAGCTGATCGCCAACGGCATGACCATCGAGGAGATCGGCCGCACGCTCGGCGCGGACTCGCTCGCCTACATCTCGATCGAGGGCATGATCGAGGCCACCGCGCAGCCCAAGGACAACCTCTGCCGGGCCTGCTTCGACGGCGAGTACCCGATGGAGCTGCCGGACCCGGCGCTGCTCGGCAAGCTGCTGCTGGAGGCCGAGATCGCCGGGGGCCAGAAGACCCCCGCCGTCCGCGGCAAGCCCACCAGCGACCTGGACGGCGTGCAGTCGCTGCTCGGCGGTGCCGGCGCGGCGGACGCGCTGCGGCGACCGTAGAACGTGTCCAGATGGGCAACCACAGCAGGGGCGCGGGGAACCGCGCGGCCGCACCCGCACGTACCCCGTGCCACGGCCGCGCGGACTCCCGCGCCCCTGTGGTTGACCACCCCCTGATTTCCACCCCCCACTGACCCGAAAGGGCCACCGCAGTGACCAGCAACCAGAGCGGCGCCACCTACGCCGCCGCAGGCGTCGACATCGAGGCCGGCGACCGCGCCGTCGAGCTCATGAAGCAGTGGGTGCGCAAGACCAACCGCCCCGAGGTGGTCGGCGGCCTCGGCGGCTTCGCGGGCCTCTTCGACGCCTCCGCCTTCAAGCGCTACGAGCGTCCGCTGCTGGCCTCCGCCACCGACGGCGTGGGCACCAAGGTGGCCATCGCCCAGGCCATGGACAAGCACGACACCATCGGCCACGACCTGGTCGGCATGGTCGTCGACGATCTGGTGGTCTGCGGCGCCGAGCCGCTCTTCATGACCGACTACATCTGCGTCGGCAAGGTGCACCCCGAGCGGGTCGCCGCCATCGTCAAGGGCATCGCGGAGGGCTGCACCCTGGCCGGCTGCTCGCTGATCGGCGGCGAGACCGCCGAGCACCCCGGTCTGCTCGGCCCGGACGACTACGACGTGGCCGGGGCCGGCACCGGTGTGGTCGAGGCCGACGCGCTGCTGGGCGCAGAGCGGGTCCGCGCGGGCGACGTGGTGATCGCGATGGCCGCCTCCGGCCTGCACTCCAACGGCTACTCGCTGGTGCGCCACGTGCTGCTGAACCAGGCCGGCTGGAAGCTCGACCGCCAGGTCGAGGAGTTCGGCCGCACCCTCGGCGAGGAGCTGCTGGAGCCGACCCGGATCTACTCGCTGGACTGCCTCGCGCTCACCCGGGCCACCGAGATCCACGCCTTCTCGCACGTCACCGGCGGCGGCCTCGCCGCCAACCTGGCCCGGGTCATCCCGGACGGTCTGCACGCCCGCCTGGACCGCGGCACCTGGTCGCCGCTGCCGGTGTTCCAGACCGTCGCCCAGGTCGGCCGGATGACCGCCCTGGAGATCGAGAAGACCCTGAACATGGGCGTCGGCATGGTCGCCGTCGTCCCGCCGGAGTCGGTGGACGTGGTGCTGTCGATCCTGGAGGACCGCGGGGTCGAGGCCTGGCTGCTCGGCGACATCGTGGACCGCGGCGCCGAGCACGACGGCGGCGCGGCGCTCTACAACGCGTACGACGGCTTCGAGCTCGCCTGAGTCCGGCCGGCACACCGGAGGGGCCCCCGGGATCGGGGGCCCCTCCGCCGTGTCCGGCCGCTGCCGTACGCGGGTACGCCGAAGACCGGCCCGGCGCTCGGTGAGCGCCTGGACCGGCCCGGAGTCAGCTGTTACGCCCGGCGGCGGGACTGGCCGCTGTCGGCCTCCGCGTCGTCGTCCTCATCGTCGGCGTAGTAATCCGCGTACGCCGCGTAGGGATCGTCCTCGTCCTCGTCCTCGATCGGCTCAGGCTCGATCGAAGCGGTAGAGGGCGATACGCCCAGCTCGCTGGACAGACGGTTGGCATCGAACCCGCCGCTGTTGTACTTCAGCTCGCGGGCGACCTTCGTCTGCTTGGCCTTGGCCCGGCCGCGCCCCATGGGTCGACCCCCTCAACGATGGGGCTCACGGCCCCGAGTCTGACACGTGTGGATCATCAGGCCGGCCTGCCCGAAGTGGGAAAGCCGTCCCTTGGAGCATTAACGGTACCTGTTTCCGCCGCCGTACGGTACGTCACGCGTGTGACGTGGCGCGCACCCTCGCCCCCCGAGACCGGGTCGATCCAGGTCACAGGAGGGTTTCAGGGCTTTTACAGGCTGCCCGGAGCTTGGCCGGACCCGTCGTACCCGCAGAGATTATCCCCTGACAGGGCCCTGAGGATCCCCCGATCGGGCTACGAACTGAGAATCCGGTTCCACATTGTGATGCGAGGGGGGCGGATCGGATCCGCCCCCCTCACTCAGGGTCAGGCCCTGCGTGCACCGGGCAGCAGGACCGAGCGCAGCGCGCTGATCTCACGCATCCGCTTCTCGGCCAGGCGGTCGGCGGCGACCGCCGGCGGGACGCCGTCCAGCGAGGCCCGGGTGAAGATCTCCAGGGTGGTGTCGAAGATCTTGGTGGCCTTGTTCTTCGCGCGCTCGAAGTTGAAGCCCTCGATCTCGTCCGCGACCTGGATCACGCCGCCGGAGTTCACCAGGTAGTCCGGCGCGTAGAGGATGCCGCGGTCGGCCAGGTCCTTCTCGACGCCGGGGTGGGCCAGCTGGTTGTTGGCCGCGCCGCAGACCACCGCGGTGCCCTCCGCGCCCAGCGCAGCCACCGTGAGGTCGTCCAGCGCGCCGCCGAGCGCGCAGGGGGCGTAGACGTCCAGCTTGGCCTGGAGCAGGGCGGCGGTGTCGGCGACCACCTCGACCTCCGGGTGGGCGGCCCGGACCCGGTTCACGGCGGCCTCGGAGACGTCCGTGACGACCACGGCGGCGCCGTCCGCGACCAGGTGGCCGACCAGGTAGTGGCCGACCTTGCCGACGCCCGCCACACCGACCCGCTTGCCGCGCAGGGTGGGCTGGCCCCAGCGGGCCTGCGCGGAGGCGCGCATGCCCTGGAAGACGCCGAAGGCGGTGAGGATGGAGGAGTCGCCGGCGCCGCCGTTCTCCGGGGAGCGGCCGGTGACGAACTCGGTCTCCCGGGCCACCACGTCCATGTCCTGGACGTAGGTGCCCACGTCGCAGGCGGTGATGTAGCGGCCGCGCAGGGACTGCACGAAGCGGCCGTAGGCGCGCAGCAGCGCCTCGGTCTTCACCTCGTTCGGGTCGCCGATGATGACGGCCTTGCCGCCGCCGAGGTCGAGGCCGGCCAGCGCGTTCTTGTAGCTCATGCCGCGGGACAGCCGCAGCGCGTCCTCCAGCGCCTCCTCCTCGGTGTCGTACCGGTGGAAGCGGGTGCCGCCGAGGGCGGGGCCGAGCGCGGTGGAGTGGATGGCGATGATCGCCTTGAGACCGGAGGACCGGTCGTGGCAGAGGACGACCTGCTCGTGGCCGTCGCCGGGAGCGCCGTCCTGAGCGGTACCGAAGATCCTGCCGAGCACGCCCGGTGCGGTGTGCGGGGCGGATGCGGTGTGTACGTCGGTCACTGTGGTGACTCCAGTATTTGCGGGCCCGCGGCTGTGGTGCGGGCGTCTGTATCGAAGCCTAGCCCCGGAGGTGGGCCCTGAGCTGCCCCCTGACGGTCCCTGAGACATAACGAGCCGACCGCCCGGTCGGCACCCTCCCCGGTGGCCCGGGGTACGTGCGACGATGCGTTCTGTGACCGCTGTGCACACCTCGGTTCTGCCGCCGTACGCCGCGCACCTGCGGGTGTACGAGCCGCTCGCCGCCTACCCGGAGCCGGAGCGGGCCCGCTGGCAGGCCTGGGCGGCCGCGCACGGGCCGCAGGCGGCCGGCCCGCACCGCCCGGTGGCCGGGGCGGCGCTGGCCGAGCAGCGCGCGGCGCTGGCCGAGCTGGCGGCCCGCACCCCGCGGCCGCTGCCCGAGCGCGAGGACGGGCGGGCCTACGTGCGGCTGGTGGACGGGGTCACCTACATCTGCCCGTGGACCACCCGGCTGCGCAGCTGGCAGGCGCTGGACGAGCTGTCCGGGGCGCTGCCGACGGCCCTGCTGGACACCGTGCTGCCGCCGGCCGTCCGGGCCGCCGCGCTGGCCGACCGCGAGCGCTGGCGGCTGGCGCACCCGGACGCCCGGCCGTGGATCCAGACCAGCCGGTGGGAGGTGCCGCTGCGCTGGTTCGTGCCGTTCGGGGAGGAGGACCGGCGGTACCTGCCGGCGGTGCCGGACCGGGGTGCGCAGGGCGGCGGGGAGCCGGCCGCGCTGTTCTACCTGACCTCGATGGTGCAGGCCCGCCGCCGGGTGGCCCGGGGGTACCGGGCGCTGCGGCTGCGCACCCCCGCGGAGGCGGGGCGGCCGCGCGGGCTGGTGAAGGAGGTGGAGCAGGTCGGCCGCTGGCTGGAGGAGTTCCACCCGCGCTCCCTGGTGGAGCTGGACTACGGGGGGCTGGTGCACCTGCTCGGGCCCGGCTGGCTGGCCGAGGAGCACTCGGTCGGGGAGATCGAGGCGGGGCTGGGCGCGCTGCGGGCCGGGGACGGCGCGGCGGCGGCCCGGGCGTACGAGTCGGTGACGGCGCGCTGGCGGCGGGTGCTGGCGCTGCGGCAGACCAGCTGACGTCCGCTCACCCCGGGGGTGGTGGGGGGCTCTGGCCCGATGTCAGTGGGGCGGGTGAGGATGTGGTGAGGAAGGTACGGACCTTCGGCCCGGAGTGCGTGACTATGGTCCCGGTTCGGGTCAATACCTCTCGAACGTGACACTACTCACCGTTGACGCGAACTTACCCCTATGTGCAAAAATGGGACAACCAGCCCAAGTTCACTCAGGTGTGTCCACTTTTGGGTGGATCTGACGGCAGTGTGTCCTTTGCGGAGAAACAGCGGGTCTGGTCCTACCGTAACCGGACGTCACCGCGGGGTGACTGTCCGCTATGGGAGGGTCCATGGCCATCCGTCGCTCTTGAGCCCGTGAGGGGTCAATTTTGGCGGTTTGGTCGATGGGGCTGGACGGATGGTGTAGTTGTAGACACCAGGACAAGCCGTTCGTCCTATAACCGACTCGGCCCGTCTGTGCCATTTCGGGCATCGCGGGCCAAGGTGCAGAATTTGAAGGATAGAACCGCCCTGGTTCGGTTCTCCCGAGGAGGCCGCTCATGACCGCTCGTACCCCTGACGCTGAGCCGCTGCTGACGCCGGCAGAGGTAGCCACGATGTTCCGCGTTGACCCCAAGACGGTTACCCGTTGGGCCAAGGCCGGCAAGCTCACGTCTATTCGCACTCTCGGCGGCCACCGCCGGTACCGTGAGGCGGAGGTGCGCGCTCTGCTGGCCGGGATTCCGGCGCAGCGTACCGAGGCCTGAGGGCCTCGCTGACGTCATTTCCGAAGGGGCTGTATCCCTGGACTCCGCCGGGTCCGGGATGCGGCCCCTTCGGCATGTCCGGAAATCCCCTCGGGAGGCGCCCGGAATCGGGCATTCCTATTGGGGCTGGTGGGGGTGGGGGGAATTCAGTGAATACCTGTGCAATTTTATATATTAAATTATGGCGACCCCGAGAGGGGTGCGTCATGTCGGATCTCAGGAAAAGATAAGTGACGACCGTCACGCAGCCGTTACCTTGTGGTCTAGACCTAGGCTGCGGTAGGCGGGCCTGACGGTGCGTCGGGAAAAACGGAGAGGCCCGGAACCTTACGGTTCCGGGCCTCTCGCAACTGCGATCCCGACGGGACTTGAACCCGCGACCTCCACCTTGACAGGGTGGCGAGCTAACCAACTGCTCCACGGGACCAGAGATCTGATCCTTGTCCGCCTGCTCTCGCTGCGAACAAGACAGATCGTACTGCATGTGGGGCCCCCAGGTCGAACCGGCCGCCGGAGGCCCCCGCCGCAGCTCAGAGCGTGCCCGCGGCGGCCTCCATCGCCTTGAGGATGCGCTTCTCGGAGACCGGGGTCGGGGTGCCCAGGCCCTGCGCGAAGAAGCTCACCCGGAGCTCCTCGATCATCCAGCGGATCTGCCGGATCTCCGCCGACGGCTGCCGGCCGGCCGGTACCCGGGCCAGCAGCTCGCCGTAGGCCCGCTGGACGTCCTGGACCTTCTGCAGGTGCTGCAGGTCCCGCTGCGGGTGGTTCGGCAGCGCCTCCAGGCGGCGGTCGACCGCGATCAGATAGCGCTTCAGGTCGGGCAGCCGCTGCCAGCCGGTCTCGGTGACGAAGCCGGCGTGCACCAGGGAGGCCAGGTGCAGCCGGACGTCGTTGACCGCGGTCAGCAGGACCGGGCTGCTCACCGACTTCAACCGGTTCGAGGCCTTCTGGAAGGCGATCAGCGCGGTCGCCGTCTTGAGCGTGGTGTCCGCGGACAGTTCGTACAGGTCGGCCCGCACCTTGTCGTACAGCTTGGTGAAGGCCGCCTCGTCCCAGGCCGGGCCGCCGTGCAGGGCCATCAGCCGGTCGGTGGCGGCGGCCACGATGTCCTCGAACAGCGCGGGCACCGAGCCGTGCGGGTTGTGCGAGAGGGCGAGCTTGGCCTGGTTGCCCAGGCGGCCCTGGATCGACTTGGCGGGGGAGTTGATCCGGAGCATCAGCAGCCGCCGGGTGCCCGCCCACATCGCCTGCCGCTGGTCCTCGGGGGTGTCGTAGAGCTTGATCGCCACCGAGTCGCTCTCGTCCACCAGCGCCGGGTAGGCCCGCAGCGAATGGCCGCGCGAGCGCTGCTCGAAGGTGCGCTGCAGGGTCGGCAGCCCGTCCGGCCAGGCGCTCAGACCGCGCTGTTCGATGCCCTTGCCCGAGGCGGCGGAGGAGAGCGTCTCGCTCAGCTTGGGCTTGAGCTTCAGCCGCAGGTCCTCCAGGTCCTTGGACTCGGCCAGCTTCCGCTTGCCGTCCACCACCCGGAAGGTCACCCGAAGGTGGTCCGGCACCCGGGAGTCGTCCCAGGCCTCCGGCGGGATCACGATCCCGGACATCCGCTGCAGGACCCGCTCCAGGGTCGGCAGCAGTGGCTCCTGACGGCCTGGTACCTGGCGCAGCGCGGCGGCCGCGAAGTCCGGGGCCGGTACGAAGTTGCGCCGGATCGCCTTCGGCAGGGCCCGGATGTACGCGGTGACCAGTTCGGCCCGCAGGCCCGGGATCTGCCAGTCGAAGCCCTCGGAGGTGACCTGGTTCAGCACCGGCAGCGGGATGTGCACCGTCACGCCGTCCGCATCGCTGCCCGGCTCGAACTGGTAGGTCAGCTTGAAGCGGAGCTTGCCCTGCTGCCAGTAGTCCGGGTAGTCGGCCTCGGTGACCCCGTCGGCCGACTCGTTCATCAGCATCGACTTCTCGAAGTTCAGCAGGTCCGGCTGCTCGTGCCGGGCCTTCTTCCACCAGGAGTCGAAGTGCCGGGTGGAGACGATCTCCTCCGGCAGCCGGGCGTCGTAGAAGTCGAACAGGGTCTGGTCGTCCACCATGATGTCGCGGCGGCGGGCCCGGTTCTCCAGTTCCTCGACCTCGGAGAGCAGTGTGCGGTTCTCCGCGAAGAACCGGTGGTGCGTCTCCCAGTCGCCCTCGACCAGCGCGTTGCGGATGAACAGCTCGCGGCAGAGCTCCTGGTCGATCCGGCCGTAGTTGACCTTGCGCTGGGCGACGATCGGCACGCCGTACAGCGTCACCTTCTCGAAGGCCAGGACGGCACCGGCCTTCTTCTCCCAGTGCGGCTCGCTGTACGTCCGCTTGATCAGATGGCCGGCCAGCGGCTCGACCCACTCCGGCTCGATCTTCGCGTTGACCCGGGCCCACAGCCGGGAGGTCTCCACCAGCTCGGCGGACATCACCCAGCGCGGCGGCTTCTTGAACAGGCCGGAACCGGGGAAGACCGCGAAGCGCGAGCCGCGGGCGCCGCCGTACTCGCGCTTCTCCACGTCGAACAGGCCGATGTGGGAGAGCAGGCCGGACAGCAGCGCCTGGTGGATCCGGTCGGCGTCCGGCTCGGCGTCGGGGTGCGGCTCGTCGATCGTGACGCCGAGCTGCTTGGCGACCGTGCGCAGCTGGGTGTAGACGTCCTGCCACTCGCGTATCCGCAGGTAGTTCAGGAACTCCGTCTTGCACATCCGGCGGAAGGCCGAGGAGGAGAGCTCCTGCTGCTGCTCCCTGACGTAACGCCACATGGCGAGGTAGGAGAGGAAGTCGGAGGTCTCGGAGGTGAACCGGCGGTGCCGGTCGTCGGCGGCCTGGCGCTTCTCGGCCGGGCGCTCGCGCGGGTCCTGGATGGAGAGCGCGGCGGCGATCACCATCACGTCGCGGACGCAGCCGAGCTCGTCGGCCGCCAGCACCATCCGGGCCATCCGGGGGTCCACCGGCAGCTGGGCGAGCTTGCGGCCGAGCGGGGTGAGGCGCTTGCGGTGGTCCTTCTCCTCCGGATCGAGGGCGCCGAGCTCGTGCAGGAGGCTGATGCCGTCCTTGATGTTGCGCGAGTCCGGCGGGTCGAGGAACGGGAAGGCGGCGATGTCGCCCAGGCCGGCCGCCGTCATCTGGAGGATGACCGAGGCGAGGTTGGTGCGCAGGATCTCGGCGTCGGTGAACTCGGGGCGGGAGAGGAAGTCCTCCTCCGAGTAGAGCCGGATGCAGATGCCGTCCGAGGTACGGCCGCAGCGGCCCTTGCGCTGGTTGGCGCTGGCCTGGCTGACCGCCTCGATCGGCAGCCGCTGCACCTTGGTGCGGTGGCTGTAGCGGGAGATCCGGGCGGTGCCGGGGTCGATCACGTACTTGATGCCCGGGACGGTCAGCGAGGTCTCGGCGACGTTGGTGGCGAGCACCACGCGGCGGCTGTTGGAGCGCTGGAAGACCCGGTGCTGCTCGGCGGAGGAGAGCCGGGCGTAGAGCGGGAGGATCTCGGTGAACTTCAGCCTCAGCTTGGTGAGGGCGTCCGCGGTGTCGCGGATCTCGCGTTCGCCGGACAGGAAGACCAGGATGTCGCCCTGGCCCTCGGCCTGGAGCTCCTCCACCGCGTCGCAGATCGCCTGGACCTGGTCGCGGTCGCGGTCGCGGTCCGCCTCGTCCTCGTCCGTGCCCTCCTCGACGAGCGGGCGGTAGCGGACCTCGACCGGGTAGGTGCGGCCGGAGACCTCGACGATGGGGGCGTCGCCGAAGTGCTCGGCGAAGCGCTCGGGGTCGATGGTCGCCGAGGTGATCACGACCTTGAGGTCGGGGCGGCGGGGGAGCAGCTGTTTCAGGTAGCCGAGCAGGAAGTCGATGTTGAGGCTGCGCTCGTGGGCCTCGTCGATGATCAGGGTGTCGTACTGGCGCAGCTCGCGGTCGGTCTGGATCTCGGCGAGCAGGATGCCGTCGGTCATCAGCTTGACCAGGGTGTCCTGGCCGACCTGGTCGGTGAAGCGGACCTTCCAGCCCACGGCCTCGCCGAGCGGGGTGGCCAGCTCCTCGGCGACCCGGTCGGCGACCGTGCGGGCGGCGATCCGGCGGGGCTGGGTGTGGCCGATCAGGCCCTTGACGCCGCGGCCCAGCTCCAGACAGATCTTCGGGATCTGGGTGGTCTTGCCGGAGCCGGTCTCACCCGCGACGATCACCACCTGGTGGTCGCGGATCGCGGCCAGGATGTCGTCCTTCTTCTGGCTGACCGGAAGCTCTTGCGGATAGCTGATCGCGGGGACGGCCGCGCGGCGCTGCTCCATCCGGAGCTCGGCCTTGGCGATGTCGGCGGCCAGCTCGTCGGCGATCTTCTGCCGGGCCTCGGGGCTGCGGACCCGGCGGGTGCCGTCCAGCCGTCGGCCGATCCGCTGCTGGTCGCGGAGCATCAGCTCGGGCAGCCGGGCGGCCAGCGCTCCGATGGTGGCTGCATCGGCGGGCTGGACTACGGGAGAACTCACTGGGGGCATCCCTCTAGGTTGCAGGGAGGCACGGGCAGGGCGCACCTCGGTTTTTCAACCCTTCAAGTGTCACAGAACAACCGGAGGGAGAGGTGAGGCGGCCTTGGCGGATCGTCCGGCGGGGCGTGCGGGGGCGGCCCGGACGCCCGGAGCGCCCCTCGGGAGGTGTCCGAGGGGCGCCGGGACCGGTCCTGCGAGGGGGCTCAGCCCTGGTGGATGAAGTCCTGGATGAGCTTGACCAGCTCGGCGGACTTCTCCAGGACGGCGACGTGGCCGCTGTCGAGCTCGGCGTAGGTGCTGCCCGGGAGCTGGGCGTGCAGGTCGCGGGTGAGGGCGACCGGGACGGTGATGTCCTGGGTGCAGCCGATCACCAGGGTCTCGGCCTCGATCTTCGGGAGCAGGTCGCGGATGTCGAGCCGCAGGTTGAGATCGATGTGGCGCAGGGCGCCCTCGGTGGCCTGGTTGCCGGCGACGATGTTCTCGATCGTCTCCCTGCCCAGGATGTTGAGGAAGCCCGGGCTGAACGCGGTCAGCGTGCCGAACCGGCCGAAGGCCTCGGCGTTGCCGGCCATGGCGCGCCAGGCGGACATCATGTTGCGCAGGTACTCGTCGCCGGGGTGGGTCCAGCCGGCGGTGAGGACCAGCCGGCGGACCAGGTCCGGGCGGGTCGCCGCGACGGCCGCGCCGACCACCGAGCCGAGCGAGAAGCCGGCGATGTCGACCGGGCCGTCGCCGGCCTCCTCGATGACGGCGATGATCTGCTCGGCGAGGATCTCGACGGTCAGCTCGCCGCCGTCGTCCGTGGTCTCACCGCAGCCGGAGAAGTCCGGCAGGATCACGGTGCGGCGGTCGCGGAAGTGCTCGACCAGGTGGCCCCAGGTGCCCTCGGCGCCGAAGCCGGTGCCGTGGATGAGGACCAGGCCCGGGCCGGAGCCCTCGGCCCGGTAGCTGACCTGGGCGGTGCCTGCGGAGACGGAAGGCATGGTGGTTTCTCTCCTCATGGTGTCGGTGGGACAACACGGACGACGGAGGTACCGCCGGGTGTTGCTGTTGATCTACTCCGTGTAGGGCAGTCGGCTGCGGCGTGGTGTCCGGGGTCCATTCAAGTCCGGCGCCGGGTTGCCTCGCATGCGGACGACCGACAGAGTGTCAGGTCCGTGAGCGGCCGGCCGGATTCAGGAGGCGACGGCCTCGGCGACCGGCGCCGACGCCGCCTGCCGGTCGGCGTCCGGCTCCGCGCCGGCCTGCGGGGCCCGCTTGAAGTTCAGCGCGACCAGGACCAGCAGGACGATGCCCACGGTGGCGACGAACACCGCGGTGCGCAGGCCGTCGTTGGAGGCGGTGCGCAGCGCCTCGCCGGTCAGCCCCTCGGTGCCGGAGTTGGCGATGGCGACCAGGACGGCCAGGCCGACCGCGCTGCCGACCTGCTGGCCGGTGGAGACGATGCCGGAGGCGATGCCCTGCTCGTACGGGTGCACGCCGGTGGAGGAGGCGGCGAACATGGTGGTGAAGATGACGCCCTGGCAGACGCTGAGCACGACCAGGCCGGGCAGCAGCGCGAGGTAGGAGCCGTCGGGGGACATCGCCAGGCCCATGGCCAGGGTGCCGGCGCCGCCGATCACGAAGCTGGCGATCAGGGTGGGCCGGATGCCGAAGCGGGTGGCCAGCCTGCCGCCGAGCATGGAGCCGAGGAAGCCGGCCACCATCGGGATCAGGAAGGCGATGCCGGTCTCCAGCGCGCTGTAGCCGTGCACGGTCTGGAAGTAGACGGTCAGGAAGTACAGCAGGGTGCCGAAGGTCGCCATGAACAGGAAGGTGGTGGCGACGCCGGTGCTGAGGTTGGGGTTGCGGAACAGCCGCAGCGGCATCAGCGGGTCCGAGCTGCGGGCCTCGATGGCGATGAAGGCGGCGACCAGGGCCAGGCCGACCACGGCGCTGGTGAGGATCAGCGGGGAGGTCCAGCCGGACTCGGGGGCCTGGACCAGGGTGAAGACGACCAGGGTGGCGCCGACGGTGGCGGTCAGCGCGCCCGGCAGGTCGAAGCGGCGGCCCTTCTCGCGGGCGCCGTCCGGGGTGATCAGGGAGAGGGCGAGCAGCGCCGCGCCGCCGGCCAGTGGCACGTTGACGTAGAACACGGCCTGCCAGCCGAACGCCTGGGTGAGGACGCCGCCGAGCAGTGAGCCGATCACCATGCCGCTGGCGCCGGCCGCGGCCCACACCGAGAGCGCCCGGTTGCGCTCCTTGCCCTCGCTGAAGCTGGTGACCACGAGGGCGAGGGTGGCGGGGAACAGGAAGGCGCCGCCGAGGCCCTGGACGGCGCGGGCGCCGACCAGCAGGGCGGGGGTGTTCGCCAGGCCGCCGATCAGCGAGGAGACGGCGTACAGCGAGAGGCCGAGGACGAACATCCGGCGGCGGCCGAACAGGTCGGAGGCGCGGCCGCCGAAGAGCAGGAAGCCGCCGAAGGCCACCGCGTAGGCGCTGACCACCCACTGCAGGGTCTGGGCGGAGAAGCCGAGGCCGCTGCCGATCTCGGGGAGCGCCACGTAGACGATGTTGTAGTCGATGGAGACGATGAGCTGGGCGAACGCCAGCAGGGCCAGGGTGAGGCCCGAGCGGCGCTGCCTGGCGGCCAGGTCGGCTGCTGCGGAGGACATGGCTTCTACCTTTCGGTGGTGGACGGGTTCAGGGGCGGGGTTTCGGGGACGAGGACGACGCGTCTGCCGTTCAGCTCGCCCTGTTCGAGGCGGTGGTGGACCTCGGCGGCGGCGCTGAGCGGCAGTCGCCGGACGGAGCGGGGGCTCAGCCGTCCGGCGGCCAGCAGCCGGTTGACGGTGACGGCCGCCTCGGCCAGCTCGGCGGTCGAGGCGTGGGAGATGACGAAGCCTCTGATCGAGCAGTCCTTCATGTAGAGCGGACCGACCGGGAGTTCGGGTCTGGAGGAGGCGCCGGCGAGCAGCACGACCCGGCCGCGCGGGGCGAGCAGTTCGACGGTGCCGGCGAGCTCGTTGGCACCGGAGGTGTCCAGGTGGACGTCGATGCCCTGCGGGCAGGTGGCGTGCACCAGGCGGGTGAGCTCGGGGTCGCGGTAGTCGAACACCTCGGCGGCGCCGAGCGATCGGCAGTACTCGGCGTCCCGGGCCGCCGCGGTGGCGACGACCCGGGCGCCGGCCTCGGCGGCCAGCACCAGCAGGGCACTTCCGACGTTGCCCGCGGCGCCGCCCACCAGGACTGTCTCGCCGGCCCGGAGCTGTCCGTGGGTGAACAGGCCCAGGTGGGCGGTACCGGCCGGGTGCACCACGGCGACGGCCTCGACCGGGTCCACCCCGGCGGGGAGGTGGTAGAGCCGGTCGGCCGGGACCACGGCCTGTTCGGCCGCGGCGCCCTGCCGGCCGCCGTGGCCGAGGCTGTTGCACCAGACCAGGTCGCCCTCGGCGAAGCCGGCGGCGCCCGGTCCGGCCGAGGCGACCCGGCCGACCAGGTCGCGGCCGATCACGAAGGGGAAGGGGACGGGGGTCCGGAACACACCCGATCTCACGAAGGTGTCCACCGGGTTGACCGAGACCGCCAGGACGTCGACCAGGACGTCCGTCGGGCCCGCGACCGGGGCCGGCACCTCGCCGTAGTGGATGTTCTGCGGCGGACCCAACTGCTCGATAAAGGCTGCGCGCATGGTCCCTGATCCTGGCAGCGGGGCGCCGATCAGGCCCGTGCCGAGCGGATCGTTCGTCAACTCCGTTTGAAAGGGGCAGGTCAGCGGGGGTTCACCGAAACACCTGACACACTACACGGTGCAGGGCAGAGCTTCACCTACACCGTGTAGTGCAATTGAGGGGCAGGGCCGCCCCGGCGGTCCCGGAAGAACCAGGAAAGCCCGCGAACTCCCTTCTCGCGACCGCTTCGCCCGCTGCCCCGCCGCCCCGGCCCTCGACGGCCCCGGCGGCCCGCACCCAAGGACGGTTACCCATGGCCATCGACCAGCTCGTCGTCACGAGCCCCGGCAAGGAGGCCGCGACCGCGGCGCCCGCCACCGGGGCGCCGGAGTCCCGCCGCTCGTTCACCACCCGGCTGCCCTCGCTGACCGGCCTGCGGTTCCCCGCCGCGCTGCTGGTGTTCGCCTACCACGCCGGGCTGCCGATCCCGTCGATGCGGGTGCTGGCCGACGACGCCGCCGAGTTCGACCTGTACAAGGTCGTCGGGCAGATGGGCGGCCTCGGCGTCTCGTTCTTCTTCGTGCTCAGCGGCTTCGTGCTGACCTGGTCGGCGAGAAAGCAGGACACCGCCAAGGCCTTCTGGCGGCGGCGGTTCGTGAAGATCTACCCGAACTACCTGGTGGCCTGGGGCCTGGCGATGGCGCTGTTCGCCAGCGCCTACACACCGATCCGCGACGCCGTCGCCAACCTGTTCATGCTTCAGGTCTGGGCGCCCGACTTCAACCTCAACTTCAGCGTCGACCCGCCGAGTTGGTCGCTCGGCGCGGAGGCCGTCTTCTACGCCTCGTTCCCGCTGCTGCACCGCCTCTTCCTGCGCATCCGCCCGCAGCACCTGAAGTACTGGATCGGCGGCGCGGTCGCCGGCATCATCGCCACCCCCGCCCTCGCCTACGCGCTGCTGCCCTCCGGCCCCGGCATCCCCGGCGGTGAGCTCAGCTCCGTCTCGCAGTACTGGTTCAGCTACGTCCTGCCGCCGGTGCGGCTGCTCGACTTCGCGCTCGGCATGCTGGTCGCCCACGCGGTGATGAACGGCCGCTGGCGCAACATCGGGATGATCTGGTCGAGCGTGCTCCTGGTCGCCGGCTACGTCCTGACGTACTACGTGCCCTACCTGTACGGCCAGCGCGCGGCCTGTATTATCCCGATCGTCCTGCTGATCGCTGCCGCCGCCGTCGCAGACGCCGAGAACCGCTTCACCATCTTCCGCAACCGGACGATGCTGTGGCTCGGCGAGATCTCGTTCGCCTTCTACCTGCTGCACTTCGTGGTCCTGACCTACGGTCGGACCCTGCTGGGCGACCGGATGTTCTCCGCCCCCGTCGGTGCCGCCGTCCTGGTGGCCGAGGCCGGCGTGGCCGTCCTGCTCTCCTGGGCCCTGTACGCCCTGGTCGAGCGGCCCATCACCAAGCGGTTCTCCAAGCCCCGCAAGCGCAGCGTGCCACAGATCGGCTGAACAGCGCCCGCTCGCAGGACATCTGACCGACTTTCAGATCTGAAACCAGGAGAGACTGTTATGAACACCGAGCCGATCCTCGTCATCGGAGCCGGCGGCCAGGTGGGTGCTTCCGTGGTGGAGCAGCTGGTCGCGGCGGGAGCCAAGGTCCGGGCCAGTGCCCGCAACCCCGAGAAGCTGTCGGTACCGGCCGGGGTCGAGGTGGTCCGGGCGGACGTGCTCAGCCCCGAGACGCTGCCGGCCGCGCTGGCCGGGGTGCGCAAGGTGTTCCTCTACGCCCTGCCGCAGGGGATCGCCGACTTCCTGGACGCGGCCCGGGCCGCCGGGGTCGAGCAGATCGTCCTGCTCTCCTCGCAGACCGTCGTGGACGCCTTCCCGGAGCAGAAGCCGATCACCGAGATGCACCGGGCCGTGGAGGAGGCGATCGCCGGCTCCGGCATCGCGTACACCTTCCTGCGGCCGCACAACTTCGCCACCAACATCCTGATGTGGGGCTGGCCGGAGTCGATCCGGACCGAGGGCCGGGTGCGCTTCCCGTACCCCGGGTCGCACAGCGACGCGATCCACGAGAAGGACATCGCGGCGGTGGCGGTCAAGGCGCTCACCGAGCCGGGACACGAGGGCCAGGCGTACTTCCTGAGCGGCCCGGAGTCGGTCACCCAGCGCCGGCAGCTGGAGATCATCGGCGAGGTGATCGGCCGGGAGCTGGTCTTCGAGGAGCTGACCGACGCCGAGGCCCGCCGCGCGCTGGAGCCGATCGTGCCGATCTGGGTGATGGACGCGGTGGTCGGCTACTGGGAGCACTCGGACGGTGTGCCCAGCCACCTGAGCGACACCGTGGAGCGGATCACCGGCCGCCCGGCCCGCACCTTCGCCGAGTGGGCGGCGGACCACGCAGCGGAGTTCACCGGCTGACGGGAGGGGACGGGGAAGGGACGGGAAGGGACGGGAAGGGACGGCAGGGCCCCCGAGGGGAGCGCGGACACAGGTCCGCCCTCCCCGCGGGGGCCCTGCCGTGTGTGGTGGGCGCACCACACCGGCCCCGGCGGGAGAGCCGGGATCGCGGGAGGGCGGACGGCCGGGGTGGTGGTGCGGCCACCATCCGGGCGGCGAACCGGGTGACGAGCGCACCTTAGCCGGACCGGGCTGCCGACCTAGCGTTGAGAAGCGGCGCGGTCCAGCCAATCGTCCAGCTGAGGGGGATCCCATGAGCAGCCTTGCCCTGTACCCCGGTACGCCCAAGTCGTCCGGCGCGTCGAAGCCCGCGCCGTCCGCGGCCTTCGATCCGCACCACGATGTGATGCTCCAGGAGCTCTGCTCCGTGGTCCTCGCCTCGCTGCCCAGAAGCGACCAGCGGCGCAAGGGCGTGCAGTACGTGCGCGGCCTGCTGGGCGCCGAGGGGCGCAAGTCGATCCGCAACATCGCCACGGTGGTGGGCGGAGCGGCGGCCGAGCAGAGCCTGCACCACTTCATCGCCAGCTCCACCTGGGACTGGGGTCCGGTCCGCCAGGCGCTCGCCCAGCACCTGGCCCGGATCGCGCCGCCGCAGGCCTGGGTGCTGCGGCCGACGGTCATCCCGAAGGCCGGCGAGCACTCGGTCGGCGTGGACCGCAGATTCATCCCCTCGCTCGGCCAGGTGCTCAACGCCCAGCAGGCGATCGGGGTCTGGGCCGCGTCGGCGGAGTCCAGCTACCCGGTGAACTGGCGGCTGCACCTGTCGCAGGCCTGGCTGGAGGACGGCCCCCGGCGCAGCCAGGCGTCCATCCCGGACGGCGTGGACGCGGAGAGCCTGGGCGACTGCGCGGTCGAGGCGTTCCGCGGGATGACCTCCCGCTGGGGTCTGCCGATGCGCCCGGTGGTGGTGGACGCGGGCGACGCGGACGCCGGCCGGATCGTCCGGCGGCTGCGGGCGCTGCCCACCCCGCTGCTGGTGCGGATCAACGGCAACCTGCCGCTGGCCCCGGCCGGCGCCGCGCTGCCCGGCCGGACGGTCGAACTCCGGCCCGCCCAGCAGCTGATGGGCGCCGCCCGGGATCTGCGCCGGCCGGTGGTGTGGTCCGACCACACCGCCCAGGGAGCGCCCAGGACCAGCCTGGTCGCAGGGGTCAAGGTCCGGCTGCCCGGACCGCCGGTGCGGCCCGCCATGCCGGTGCGCGGGATCCGCGGCGACGAGCTGCTGCTGCTCGGCGTGAGCGCTCCCGGCCGCCGCTGGCCGACCGAGCTGTGGCTCACCGACCTGGTGGAGGCCCAGCCGGCCGCGCTGCTGCGGCTCGGCCGACTGCTCGACCGGGTGGACCGGGACTTCAACGAGGTCGCCGACCAGGTCGGTGTCCGGGACTTCGCGGGCCGCTCGTTCGGCGGCTGGCACCGGCACGTGACCCTCGCCTCGACCGCGCACGCGGTGGCCATGCTGGGCCGCGGCGCGGGCGAGGGCGGTCTGCGGTATGCGTCCTGACCCGGGCTCAGGCCCGGTGCTCCCCCGGCGCGGTGTCGTCCGGGGCCTCGCGGCGGTCCAGCAGGACCTGCCGGATCCGGGACAGCCGAAGGGCCAGCTGGATCTCGAAGGCCCGCTCCGGCTTCTGCCAGTCGGGGCCGAGCAGCTCGCTGATCCGCTCCAGCCGGCGGGCCACCGTGTTGGTGTGGACGTGCAGCCTCTGGGCGGCGTAGGTCGGGCTGTTGCCGGTCTCGAAGTACGCGTTGAGGGTCCGGGCGAGCTCGGTGAACCGCTGCTGGTCGTAGTCCAGCACGGGCCCGATGGTGGAGTCGACGAAGCCGTCGACGTCGTGGTTGTCGGCCAGCAGCACGCCGAAGAAGCCGAGCTCGCGGGCCGAGGCGGAACGGCCGGTGGCGCCGAGCGCGGTCATCGCGTCCAGGCAGCGCAGCGCCTCCTGGTGGCCGTGGAAGACCGAGGTCGGGTCCAGGGCCGGGCCGGCCGCGCTCACCGTCACCGGGTGGCCGAGCAGCGGCGTGAGCTCCTCCGTCACCGCGCGGGCGGCGGCGCTCGGGTCGGTGCCCGGCAGCAGCAGGACGGCCAGACCGTCCTGGACGCGCTTGAGTCCGCTCATCCGGTGGGCGTACAGCGAGGCCCAGGTGGCGACCTTGCCCTGCGCCTCGCCCTCCGGCCGGGCCACCACCACGACGTGCGGCTTGCCCAGGTCGATGCCCAGCCGGCGGGCGCGCAGCATCAGCTGCTGCGGCGGGCGCTGGGGGTTGGCGAGCAGCTCGTCCAGCAGCTCGTCACGGACGTGGCCCACGGCGATCGCCGTGCGGCTGTTCTCCAGCAGCAGCGGTATCGCGACGGCCTGGGCCAC
The DNA here is from genome assembly GCF_041434935.1 of Kitasatospora sp. NBC_00374. Taxonomy (NCBI): domain Bacteria; kingdom Bacillati; phylum Actinomycetota; class Actinomycetes; order Kitasatosporales; family Streptomycetaceae; genus Kitasatospora; species Kitasatospora sp. NBC_00374. The sequence goes on from NZ_CP107964.1 coordinate 4,596,409, forward strand.
CACCCGGGTGAGCTCTTCGCCGCGGTCGGCCAGCGGCGAGTCGGTGCGCAGGAAGAGGGTGCCGAGGCCGACGGTGCCGGCGCTGACCGGTGCCGCCCAGGTACCGTCGGCGAGCCTGACCGGTCCGCGCGAGGCGTGCGCGTCCATCGCGGCCAGGACCACGGAGTTCTCGTCGCGCTCCGGCATGTCGGAGGCGGAGGTGAGCACGGTGCCGTCGGCCGCGTAGACCCGGATCGCGCCGCCGAGGCGCTTGCAGACCTCGCGGGTCAGCGAGTGCGGATCGCCGCCGCTCAGTGCCAGGTCGATCAGCCGGGTGTGCAGCTCGCTCAGTTCGGTGGCCAGCCGGAGTCCGACCTCGGCCTCGGTGCTGTGCTGTTCGAGGTCGGTGACGGTCGCGCTGGTCTGGTCGAGCAGCTGGGCCTTCTCGATCGCCACGCCGGCCAGGTCGCCGAGCGAGCTCATCAGGGCGATCTCGTCGGTGGTGAAGTGGCGCACGTTGCGGTCGGCGACGTAGAGCACCCCGAACGGGTGGTTGCGGTGGCTCAGCGGCACACCCATGATGGCGTGCAGGCCCTCGGCGCGGACGGTCTCGTCGATCGCCTGGTTGTGGGCGATCCGCTCGTCCGACAGGTAGTCAGGAGTCCAGAACGGTGCGGGGTTGGCCAGCACGCTGCTGCCGAGGCCGGCGCCGTCGGGCAGGCGCAGGCCCACGCTGAGCGTCGAGGTGTGGCCGTCGGAGGTGCGGACGTAGATGTAGCCCTGCTGGGCGTCGGGAAAGCTGATGTACGACATGTCGACACCGAGCAGCAGCCGGGCCCGACGGGTGATCACCTTCAGCAGGGTGTCCAGGTCGTAGGGCATGGCGAGGTCCCGGGCCGTGTCGACCAGGGCGGACAGGCCCGCCTCGCGCTGCTGACGGCGTCTGGACTGGGAACGTATGCTCAGACCCAGCTGTTTCAGCCGTTCGAGCCGCTCCAGCTCCTCACCGGTGGTGCCCCGTAGCCGGGCCTCCTCCACCAGGTCCTCGAACTGCTGGGCCGGCGCCTCGCTGGCCAGGTATTCGAGGACGCTGAATGCGGCCGCCTCGGTACGCCCCTGCAACACCGATCCTCCCCACCTCTCCCCCAATTGCGGTCATTCAGTGTGACGGCCCGCATACCGGAAGGTATGTGCAGGCCGAGCTCTTCGTCAACCGTGGGTCAAGTTGGGAGGGGGTATGTGGCGCGCCCACTGGTGCCCCGGCCACCGCCATTCGTCACCCGGTGTGTTGCCGGATCACCTTTCGCTGTCAGTGCCCCTTGAGTGAGGCTTGAGTCGCCCGAGAGCAGTGGGGCGGGAATCGGCCGGTGAGCTTATGAGGGGAAGCTGATGCTGGAGGTCACGGACTACAGGCGCTCGTTGGAGCGGAGCCGGATGTCGCGGATGCGACAGGACGGGCGCTCGACGTTCCTGCTCCACCAGCGCGAGTGGGACCTGCTGGAAGGGGTGTTCGCCCCGGCCGACTCGCCGTCCACCGGGATCGCCCTGGATCTCCTCGGCCTGTCCTGCGGGCTGCCCGGCGGCCGGATCGACTCCCTGCTGGAGATCGGCTGCGGCGCCGGCGTGATCGCGGTGGCCGCGGCGCTGGCGGGCTGCGAGCGCGTGGTCGCCTCCGACATCAACCCGGCGGCGGTGCGCAACACCGAACTGAACGCCGCCCGGCACGACATGGCCGGCCGGGTCCGCGCGGTGCACAGCGACCTGTTCGAGGCGCTCGACCCGGAGGAACGCTTCGACACCATCTTCTGGAGCTCCAACTACGTCATGGCTCCGGAGGGTTACCGCTACGAGCACATGCACGAGCGGGCCTACGTCGACCCCGGCTACGCCGCGCACCGCCGGTTCCTGGCCGAGGCGCCGAACCGGCTGCGCCCGGGCGGCCGGGTCCTGCTGCACTTCAGCACCAGAGGCGACGTGCTCAGCCTGCTGAGACTCGCCGGCCAGTCGGGCCGTGGTCTGCGGATGGTGCGCACGATGACGATCCAGGAGGGCGCGTGCGAGGTCGAGCACATGCTGCTGGAGGTCACCGCCCCGCCGCAGCGCGAGATCGTCGTGCCGCGTCCGCGCTCGGCCGAGCGGGAGCGTGAGCGGCTGTGAAGTCTGGGAAGAGCGTGCGCACTCTGCTGATAGACAATTACGATTCCTTCACATTCAACCTCTTTCATTACCTGGCCGAGGTGAACGGCCAGGAGCCCGTCGTGGTGGTCAACGACGACCCGACCTGGCGCTACGAGCAGCTCGACGGCTTCGACGCCGTGGTCATCTCCCCCGGCCCCGGCAGCCCCGAGCGGGAGGCCGACTTCGGGATCTGCGCGGAGATCCTGGCCAAGGGGGAACTGCCCACCCTCGGGGTCTGCCTCGGCCACCAGGGGATCGCCGCCCTGCACGGCGGCCGGGTCGAACGCGCCCCGGAGCCCTTCCACGGCCGGGTCTCGCCGGTCACCCACGACGGCACCGGCCTGTTCGAGGGCCTGCCCTCACCGCTGGACGCCGTCCGCTACCACTCCTTGACCGTGGACCAACTGTCCCCGCTGCTGGAGGCCACCGCCTGGACCGCGGACGGCGTGCTGATGGGCCTGCGCCACCGTGACCTGCCGCTCTGGGGCGTGCAGTTCCACCCCGAGTCGATCGGCGGCGACGACGGCCGCCGCCTGCTCGCCAACTTCCTGCGGATGGCCGCCGACCACAACCGCCGGCACGGCCGGGCGCCGCGCCCGGCCGAGCGCGAACTGCCCGTCCCGGACGACCGCTTCCTGCCGCGCCGCGCGCTGAAGGTGCTCAGCCGCACCCTGCCCACCCGCTGGGACGACGAGGTGGCCTTCGACCGCCTGTTCCGCGGCGGCCCCTACGCCTACTGGCTGGACAGCAGCAGGCCGGACGAGGGCGCGGGCCGCTTCTCCGTGATGGGCGACGCCTCCGGGCCGCTGGGCCGGGTGGCCGTGGCCGACGTCGAGCACGGCACCGTCACCGTCCACTCGCCGACCGGCACCGAGGTGGTCGCCGGCCCCTTCCTGGACTGGCTGGACCGCGACCTGCGCAGCCTGCGGACCGAACTGCCGGACCTCCCCTGCGAGTTCGCCCTGGGCTGGGTCGGCTACCTCGGCTACGAGCTCAAGGCCGAGTGCGGCGGCGACCGGGCGCACCGCTCGGACACCCCCGACGCCGTGCTCGCCTTCAGCGGCCGGGCCCTGGTGCTCGACCACGCCACCGGCACCAGCCACCTGCTGGCCCTCGCCGAGGAGGGCGACGAGGCGCGGGCGCAGGCCTGGCTCGACCTGGCCGGCGAACGGCTGGCCCTCACCGAGGGTCGCCGGCTGCACCTGGCCGGCCCGCCGCTGCCCTTCGGGCCGCTGCGGGCGCGCCACGACCGGCCGGCCTACCTCGGCCTGGTCGACGCCTGCCTGCGGGAGATCGACGCCGGCGAGAGCTACGAGGTCTGCCTGACCAACATGCTGGAGGCGGCCGGGCCGCTGGACCCCTGGGAGGGCTACCGCTACCTGCGCCGGATCAGCCCGGCGCCGTACGCCGCGCTGCTCTCCTTCGGGGACCTCGCCGTGCTGTCCACCTCGCCGGAGCGCTTCCTGCGGGTGGACCGGGACGGCCTGGCCGAGTCCCGCCCGATCAAGGGGACCAGGCCGCGGGGCGCCACCCACCGGGAGGACCGGGAGCTGGTCGCCGAGCTGCTGAGCAGCGAGAAGGACCGGGCCGAGAACCTGATGATCGTGGACCTGGTCCGCAACGACCTCGGCCGGTGCGCCGAGATCGGGTCCGTCCGGGCCACCGAGCTGTTCACGGTCGAGTCCTACGCCAAGGCGCACCAGCTGGTCAGCGTGGTGCAGGCGCAACTGCGGCCGCGGGAGAGTGCGGTGAGCTGTGTGCGGGCCGCGTTCCCGCCCGGTTCGATGACCGGTGCGCCCAAGCGGCGGACCATGCAGATCATCGACCGGCTGGAGCAGGGCCCTCGCGGCGTCTACTCCGGGGCGATCGGCTACTTCTCGCTGAACGGCGCGGCCGACCTGAGCGTGGTGATCCGCACGGTGGTGGCCACCCCGGGCCGGGTCCGGTACGGCGTCGGCGGGGCGGTCATCGCGCTGTCCGACCCCGAGGGGGAGTTCCTGGAGACCGCGGTGAAGGCGGTCCCGATGGTCGCGCTGGCCGGGACGGAGTTCCCGACCGGACGTCAGTTCACCGATCGCGGTGCGCAGCGGAGCCCGTCCCGGGTGGAGCGCCGGGACACAGCCGTGGAGCCGGTGCACTGACCGAGACCATCCGCAGCTGCTCGGCGATCGAGGTGCGCAGCAGCAGCCAGGAGTCGACCAGGCGGGGGACGCTCTCGGTCTCCAGCCTGCGGACCACCGCGTCGTAGGAGATGCCGAGCCGGCCGAGGCGGTCCAGGACCTTCTGGGCCGCCTCGTGCTGGCCCATCAGGGTGTCGCCGCGCAGCCGGCTGTGCCGGGCGGCCTGGTCCAGGGTGCTCGGGGACATCGCGTTCACGGTGCCCCAGGAGACCAGGGACTCCACGTAGCCGGTGCCGGGGCCGACCCGGCCGGCGGCCGCGGTGGTGTCGGTCCACATCAGCCGCTGCGGGCGGGCCCCGGCGGCGCGCAGGGTGCGCCAGCGCTCGCCGCCCAGGTGCTCCTCGTAGACCCGGTACAGCAGCCGGGCCGCGGCGAGGGCGGCCTGTCCGAGCAGGGAGCGGGCGTCCTCGCTGCCGAGCTCGCCGAGCAGGCCGTCCACCTCGTGGTCGACCCGGCCGACCGGGAGCGAGGCCACCGAGGCGATGACGGCCAGCCGGCGGTCGGCCGCGTGGGCGATCTCCAGGCCGTCGAAGTAGGCGTCCACCACCTGGGTGTAGCGGGCCACCGAGTAGATCTCGGTGGCGTGCACGCCGATCCCCAGGCCGATGCAGTCGCGGATGGCGGCGAGCCCGGCCGCGGTGGCCGGGATCTTCACCAGGGCGTTCGGACGGCCGACGGCCCGGGCGAGCTCGGCGGCCTCGGTGACGGTGGCCGCCGCGTCGTGGGCCAGCCGCGGGTCGAGGTCCATCGACACCAGCCCGTCGTAGCCGTGCGTCGACTCGAAGACCTCGCGCAGCTCCTCGCAGGCCAGCCGGAGGTCCTGGACCGAGGCGGCCCACAGTGCGCCGTCCACGGAGACCCGGTGGTGGGCGAGCCGCAGCAGCTGGTCCCGGTAGGCGGTGCCGTGGACGAGGGCGTCGGCCAGCGCCGCCGGGTCCGAGGTCGCGCCGCGGACTCCGGTCTCGTCGACCAGCCGGGTCAGGGCGCCGGAGGCCAGCAGCCCGCGGTGGATGCCGTCCAGCCAGGGCGAGACGCCCTCCGCGACCAGCTGCCTCAGATGGCCGTGATTCGCTGGTGCCAGCGGCAATTCTTTCAAGGCTGGATCACTGCTCCCAGTCCGGTCCCGCAGTCCCGTAATGCGGTACTCCCGGGTCGAGGATAAGCGGCCATTTGCCGTCCCTTGGTGGGCTTCGGAATTCCTTGTCATGTTCTAACCGGGGCCGATAGTTCCAGTTCGACCTGATGGAGTATCGGTCACCTGACGAAGTGACCCGTACGGCGTTGGCCGCTTCCGCCGGGCCGGAACAGGATCGGCAAAACGAGCAGCCACCCGCGTCAGGGAGTACACCGGTCATGACAAACGTCGCTGTCATCTATTACTCGTCCACCGGAAATGTCCACCGGCTGGCCCGGGCCGCCGCCGAGGCGGCCGAGGCGGCCGGCGCCGAGGTACGTCTGCGGAGGATCCCCCGGCCCGCCGAGGAGACATTCGTGCCCGGCACCGAGGAGGCCGCGGCCGGCCTGCGGGAGGCGACCGGCGACATCCCGGAGGCCACCCTGGACGACCTCGACTGGGCCGACGGGATCCTGTTCGGGTCCCCGGTCCGGTTCGGGCTGCCGGCGCCCGCGGTGATCAGGTTCATCGACACCACCGCGCCGCTGTCCATCCCCGGCCGTCTCGCCAACAAGGCGGTGTCCGCGTTCACGTCGGGCTCGGCCCCGCACGGCGGCCACGAGACGACCATCCTCGCGCTGCACAACGCCTTCTGCCACTGGGGTTCGCTGATCGTCGCCAACGGTTCGACCGACCCGGTGCTGTTCCAGCCCAACAACGGCAACCCGTACGGCAGCAGCGCGGTCTCGCGCAACAAGCCGGGCCAGGTGCACGAGGAGAACCTCGCCGCGATCGCCTACCAGGCGCGCCGGGTCACCGAGGTCGCGGGCGTCGTCCGCGGTCTCAAGACCGCCTGACCGCCGCGGGCGCCGACCACCTCGACCCCCCACGCCCCGCACTCCGTTCTGTTCCGGTACCACCCGGGCCGGCGGCGCGGATCCGCCGTGCCTGCGACCTCACCATGGAGATACCAGTGGACAACGCACTGCTCGACATCGGTTCACACCCCGCACTGCGGGAGTTGGACGACGACCTGCACGAACTCACCGCCGCCCGTACCGCACTCCAGCAGCCGCTCTGGGAGGACCGCGACGAACTCGACCGGGTGAAGCAGGCGCTGGCCGCCGGCCCGCCCCTGGTCAAGGCCGACGACGTCCGCAGACTGCGCTCGCTGCTCGCACAGGTGGCCGACGGCGAGGCACACCTGGTGCAGGCCGGCGACTGCGCCGAGGACCCGGCGGAGTGCGGCGAGGACTACGTCGCCCGCAAGGCCGGGCTGCTGGACACCCTGGCCGGGGTGCTCAAGATGGCCACCTACAAGCCGGTGGTCCGGGTCGGCCGGATGGCCGGCCAGTTCGGCAAGCCCCGCTCCAGTCACACCGAGCTGGTCGACGGTCTCGAACTCCCGGTCTACCGCGGGCACATGGTCAACGGGCCGGAGCCCGTGCCGGGCGCCCGCAGGCCCGACCCGAAGCGCCTGCTGGCCGGCTACCGGGCCGCCGCCCGCGCCATGGGCCACCTCGGCTGGCTCGACCCCGCCCAGCGCTCCACCATCTGCCCGCCGGTGTGGACCAGCCACGAGGCCCTGCTGCTCGACTACGAGCTGCCGATGGTCCGGCGCGACGAGAACGGCAGCCTGCTGCTCGCCTCCACACACTTCCCGTGGATCGGCGAGCGCACCCGTCAGGTGGACGGGGCGCACGTCGCCCTGCTCGCCCGGGTGGTCAACCCGGTCGCCTGCAAGGTCGGCCCGGGCATGTCCGCCGACGAGCTGCTGACCCTGTGCCAGATCCTCGACCCCGACCGGGAGCCCGGCCGGCTCACCCTGATCGCCCGGATGGGCGCGCAGGCCGTCACCGACCGCCTGCCCGCCCTGGTCCGCGCCGTCCGGGCGGCCGGACACCCGGTCATCTGGCTCACCGACCCGATGCACGGCAACACCGTCACCGCGCCCGGCGGTCTGAAGACCCGCCTGCTGGAGACCGTGGTCCGCGAGGTCGAGGGCTTCCAGCAGTCCGTCCTCGCCGGCGGCGGCATCGCCGGCGGTCTGCACCTGGAGACCACCCCGGACGACGTCACCGAGTGCGTCGCCGACGCCGGCGCGGTCGGCGGGGTCGGCGAGAGGTACACGAGTTTCTGCGACCCGCGGCTCAATCCGGTCCAGGCCATGTCCGTGGTCCTGGCCTGGCAGGGCTGACGACGGATCGCGGACATCCCCAACCACACCAGCCGGCCCGCGAGACGGGACCGGCACGTAGGGAGGTCCGACCCATGGAGAACAAGGTAGCCCTGGTGACCGGGGCGGCCGGCGGCATAGGCGCCGCCGTCGCCCGGGCCCTGGGCCGACGCGGCGTCCTGGTGGCCGCCGTGGACCGGGACGCCGACCGGCTCGCCGAGCTCGTCGAGAAGCTGGCCGCCGACGGCATCCACGCCGAGGCCTGCCCCGCCGACGTCACCGACTCCGCCTCGGTCGAGGCGGTGGTCGAGCAGATCGAACAGCGGCTCGGCCCGATCGAGTACCTGGTCAACGCGGCCGGTGTGCTGCGCCTCGGCGAGGTGCGCACCTTCAGCGACGAGGACTGGCGGACCACCTTCGCGGTCAACGCGAACGGGGTCTTCCACACCTCCCGCGCCGTGGTCAACCGGATGGTGCCGCGGGGGCGGGGAGCGATCGTCACGGTCGCCTCCAACGCCGCCGTCACCCCCCGCAGCGAGATGGCCGCCTACGCGGCCTCCAAGGCCGCGGCCACGCTCTTCACCAAGAGCCTCGGCCTGGAGGTCGCCCGGCACGGCATCCGCTGCAACCTGGTCGCCCCCGGATCGACCGACACCCCGATGCTCAGCTCGATGTGGCAGGACGACACCGGGCGCACCAACACCATCGAGGGCCGGCCCGACGCGTACCGGGTCGGAATCCCGCTGCGCAAGCTGGCCGCGCCCGCGGACGTCGCCAACGCCGTCGTCTTCCTGCTCTCGGACGAGGCGGGCCACATCACCCTGCACGACCTGACCGTGGACGGAGGCGCGAGTCTCGGTGCCTAGCAGCACTCTCACCCCGACGACCGAGCGGCCGAGGGCGGGCATCCCCGCCGTCACGCCGTACCCGATGCCGACCGCGGGCGAACTGCCCGCCAACATCGCCGACTGGACGGTCGACCCCGACCGCGCGGTCCTGCTGGTGCACGACATGCAGCGGTACTTCCTCCAGCCGCTGCCGGCCGAGGGACCGGGCGACGAACTGGTCCGCAACGCGACCCTGGTCCGCGAGCGCCTCGCCGCGCTCGGCGTACCCGTCGCCTACACCGCGCAGCCCGGCGGCATGTCACCCGAGGAGCGCGGCCTGCTCGCCGACTTCTGGGGCCCGGGCATGCGGGTCGACCCGGCCGACCGGCTGATCGTCGACCCACTGGCACCCCGGCCCGACGACTGGGTGCTCACCAAGTGGCGCTACAGCGCGTTCTTCCGCTCCGACCTGCTGGAGCGGATGCGCCGCGAGGGCCGTGACCAGCTGGTCATCTGCGGTGTCTACGCACACGTCGGCGTGCTGATGACGGCGGTGGAGGCCTTCACCAACGACATCCAGCCCTTCCTGGTCGCCGACGCCGTCGCCGACTTCTCCCAGGCGCACCACCGGATGGCGCTGGAGTACGCCGCCCAGCGCTGCGCCGTCGTCCTCACCGCGAAGGAGATCCTGCCATGAGAGACCTGCTGGGCCGGGTGCTGGCGGAGCTGCCGCCCGCGTTCGCCCTGCTGCACCGGCCGGAGACCGGTACGGCCGGCGCGATCGACGTGCTGACCGGCGAGGTCTCGCTGCCGCCGACCCTGGCCGACATCCCGCTCGCCGAGGACGGGCCGGCCGGCCGGCACGAGGTGCTGGTGCTGGTCCCGTACCGGCAGCTCGCCGAGCGCCGGTTCGAGGCCGCCGACGACGGGGCGCCGCTGATCGCGATGTCCGTCACCGAACAGGAGACCGTGCCCGTCGCCGAGGCGCTGGCCCGGATCCCGGACGTCCGGATCCAGCTCACCGGCGGTCACTTCGACATCGGCGACGAGGAGTACGCCGAGACCGTGCGCCGGGTGATCGCCGAGGAGATCGGCCAGGGCGCGGGCGCCAACTTCGTCATCAAGCGCGACTTCGTCGCCGACATCACCGACTACGGCACCGGCGCCGCGCTGGCCTTCTTCCGCCGGTTGATGCAGCGCGAGTCCGGTGCCTACTGGACCTTCCTGGTCCACACCGGCGACCGGACCCTGGTCGGCGCCGGCCCCGAGCGGCACATCAGCGTGCAGGGCGGCACCGCCGTCATGAACCCGATCAGCGGCACCTACCGGTACCCGCCGGCCGGCCCCAGCCTGCCGGAGGTGATGGACTTCCTGGCCGACCGCAAGGAGGCCGACGAGCTCTACATGGTGGTCGACGAAGAGCTCAAGATGATGGCCCGGATCTGCGACACCGGCGGCCGGGTGGTCGGCCCGTACCTCAAGGAGATGGCCCGGCTCGCCCACACCGAGTACTTCATCGAGGGCCGCACCGACCGCGACCCGCGCGAGATCCTGCGCGAGACGCTGTTCGCCCCCACGGTGACCGGCAGCCCGCTGGAGAGCGCCGCCCGGGTGATCAACAAGTACGAGCCCGAGGGCCGCGGCTACTACAGCGGCATCGCCGCGCTGATCGGCCGCGACGAGCGGGGCGGGCGCAGTCTGGACTCCGCGATCCTGATCCGGACCGCCGACATCGACGCCGGCGGACGGGTGCGGATCGGGGTCGGGGCCACCCTGGTACGCCACTCCGACCCGCTCTCCGAGGTCGCCGAGACCCGGGCGAAGGCCGCCGGACTGCTCGCCGCCCTGGAGGCCGACGGACCGGCCCGGTTCGGCTCCCACCCCAGCGTCCGGGCGGCCCTGAAGGAGCGCAACGGCACCATCGCCGGCTTCTGGCTGGCCGACGACGCGGAGCGCGAGCGCCCGCACCCGGAACTGGCCGGGCGCCGCGTCCTGGTGGTCGACGCCGAGGACACCTTCACCTCCATGAGCGACCACCAGCTGCGCTCGCTCGGCCTGGACGTCACGGTGCGCCGCTTCGACGAGCCGTACGACTTCGACGGCTACGACCTGGTGCTGATGGGCCCGGGGCCGGGCGACCCGGGCGATCTGGACCACCCCAAGGTGGCCCACCTGCACGCCGCCGTGCGGCGGCTGCTGGCCGAACGCCGCCCGTTCCTCGCGGTCTGCCTCAGCCACCAGGTGCTCAGCCTGACGCTCGGGCTCCGGCTGCGCCGCCGGGAGGTGCCCAACCAGGGCGTGCAGCGGGAGATCGACCTGTTCGGCGCCCGCGAGCGGGTGGGCTACTACAACACCTTCTCCGCCCTCAGCCCGGCCGACCGCTTCGACGCCCCCGGCGTCGGCACCGTGGAGGTCAGCCGGGACCGGGAGACCGGCGAGGTGCACGCGCTGCGCGGCCCGCACTTCGCCACCATGCAGTTCCACGCGGAGTCGGTGCTCACCCAGGACGGCGTGCGGATCGTCGGCGCGATGATCGCCGACGTGCTCGGGGCGGGCGCGGTGGCGGCCCGGTGAAGGTCGTCGTCGCGTGGTGGGACCTGGCCGGCTCCGGGCAGAGCATCGACTCGCTGCGGGCCTTCCTGCGGGACGAGGCGGTGGACCGCTGGGCGGGTTTCGAGGGGCTGCTGCTGAAGGCGTGGGTCGCCGACCGGGCGAACGACCGGTGGGGCGCCGTCCAGCTGTGGGAGTCCGAGGACGCCTTGCGGCAGCCGCTGTCCACCCGGGCCGCCGAGCTGATCGGGTACCCGCCCACCGAGCGGCTGGTCTTCGACCTGGAGGCCACCACTTCGGGGCCGAACGGCGTGGCCGCCCTGGCCGGGCTCGGGCTCGCCCTGGCCTGACGGTGCGTCGGCCCTCCGCCGCCGGCGGGGGCCGGCGCACCGAATTCCGGACACCGAGGACGACACCGCCGATTTACCTGACAAGGTCGGATCGAGGGCTTTGCTCCGGGAGTTCCCCGCGCGGGACGATCAGATACGGATGAGCCCGAGGAAAACGAGGGGAAAAGAACAATGATCACGACGGGCACAATCCCGCCGGACCGGTCATCTTCCGCGATCGCCGTCCTGGGCACCGGCTCGTACCTTCCGGCTCATGTGATCACCAATGACGAGGTCGGAGAACCCGCCGGCGTCACCGGTGAATGGATTCACGGAAAGACCGGAATTCGCAACCGGCGCCGGGCCAAACCGGACGAGGCCACGTCGGACCTCGCCGTCATCGCCGCCCGCGCGGCGCTGGAGAGCGCCGGACTGCGGGCCGCCGACATCTCGTTGATCGTGGTCGCCACCTCGACCCCCGACTCCCCGCAGCCGCCCACCGCCTGTGTGGTCGCCGACGAACTGGGCGCCCTGCCCGGCACCGCGGCCTTCGACGTCAACGCGGTGTGCAGCGGCTTCGTCTTCGCCCTGACCACGGCCGAGCGGATCCTGAGCGGCTCCGACGGCCGGTACGCCCTGGTGATCGGCGCGGACGTGTACTCCCGGATCCTCGACCCGGCCGACCGGCGGACCGCGATCCTGTTCGGCGACGGCGCCGGCGCGGTCGTGCTCGGTCCGTCCCGCGGCGGTGAGGTGGCGGCCACCCGGCTCGCCAGTTTCGGCGCCGACCGCGAACTGATCGAGGTGCCGGCCGGCGGCAGCCGCCTGCCGGCCTCGCACGAGACCGTCGAGCGGGGTCTGCACTACTTCACCATGAACGGCCGCGGCGTCCGCGACTTCGTGGCCGACAACGTCCCGGGCGCGGTCCGCGAATTCCTCGCCGACGCCGGGACCACGCCCGCAGCCCTGGCCCGTTTCGTCCCGCACCAGGCCAACGGCCGGATGCTGGAAAGCCTCTCGGCCGAACTGGGCATCCCCTCCGAGCGGACCTGCACCACATTCGAGGAATTCGGCAACACCGGTTCGGCGTCCGTCCCGATCACCCTCGACCAGGCCGCCCGGGCCGGCGAGCTCGCCCCCGGCGACCTCGTCCTGCTGGCCGGATTCGGCGGCGGGATGGCGATGGGACTGGCGCTGCTCCGCTGGTAGCGGCCGCCGCGGGCGCCACGCCCGCGGCAGGCTGCCCGGCACCCCGAAGACCCCCACTGACCCAAGGAGACGGTGATGGACGACACCCTGGTGGACGACTACCTGCGCCGGATCGGCGCCCGGCGGCCCGAGCGGCCCGACCTCGACGGCTTGCGGCACCTGCAGGAGCGGCACGTCCTGTCGGTCCCGTTCGAGAACCTCGGCTACCACCTCGACGAGCAGATCCACATGGACGAGCGGGTGCTCGACAAGATCGTCCGCCAGCACCGCGGCGGCGGCTGCTACGAGGTCAACCCGGCCTTCTCCTTCCTGCTGGAGGCGCTCGGCTACCGGGTCGAGATCCTCCCCGGCCGGGTCTTCCGCCCGGGCGGGGTGTACGGGCCCGCGCTCTGCCACCTCGCCCTCAAGGTCGAACTCGACGGCGTGGACTGGCTGGTGGACGTCGGCTTCGGCCGCAACAGCCGCCACCCGCTGCTGCTCGACTCCCGTGAGGTCCAGCAGGACCCGGACGGCGCGTACCAGCTGCACGACGCCCCCGGCGGCGGCGTCGACATCCACCTGAACGGCAAGCCGCTGTACCGCCTCGACGACCGCCCGACCCGCCTCGACGACTTCGCCCCCACCCTGTGGTGGTGGCGCACCTCGCCCGAGTCACCCTTCCTGCAGGACGTGTTCTGCTCGCTGCGGACCGAGGACGGCCGGATCACCCTCAAGGGCAACCAGCTCTCCTTCGCGGCCGGCCGCGAACGCTCCAACGAGGAACTCCCCGACGACGCGGCCGTGCTGGCCGCCTACAAGACGCACTTCGGCTTCAGCCTCGACCGGCTGCCGAGCCCGCCGCAGACCGCCGGCGCCACGGCCGGCGTGCAGACGGGCTGAGCGGCCGTGACCACCGTCCTCCACCCGCTGCCGACCGAGGCCGCCGACCTGCCGTACGCCTTCCAGGCGGCCTTCAACTCCGGCGACCTCGCCGCCGTCGACCGGCTCTTCGAACCGGGGGCGCTCTTCGTCACCACCCCCGGGCGGACCGTCGCCGGCGACGAACGCCGGGCCGCCAACGCCGAGTTCCTCGCCCTCGGCGTCCCGATCCGGCTCACCCTGCGGCACGCCTACGTCAACGGCGACCTCGCCCTGCTGATCGGCGACTACCTGATCGAGGGCACCGCCCCCGACGGCACCCCGGTGCACGACCGGGGCACCGCCACCGACGTGGCCCGCCGCGGCCCGGACGGCATCTGGCGGTACGCCATCGACAACCCCGCGGGCACCGACCGCTGACGCCCCGCCCCCGCCCCGCACTCCTCGACCCCGTTGGAAGGAACCGTTGTGTCGCCCGCTGCTGACCCGGTGCTGGACCTGCCCTTCGACGCCCAGCCCGACCCGGAGGAGTTCCTCCGCGCCGCCATGCGCTGGCACTTCTCGCCCGAGACCGGCTCGCCGTTCTGGCTGGAGCGGGCGGGGGACCTGGGCTTCGACCCGCTCACCGACATCCGTACCCACCAGGACCTGACGCGCTTCCCCAACCTCGCCAACGAACTGCGCCACGTCCGTGCCGAGGACCTCATCCCGCGCGGCTACGGCGACCGCCCCGACGTGGTCGGCGTCTACGAGAGCGGCGGCACCACCGGCGCCCCCAAGCGGATCGTGCTGCTGCGCGACTGGCTGGACAAGCTGCTCGCCTGGAGCAGCGCCCAACTGGACGGCCACGGCGTGCCGCAGGGCGTCAACTGGCTGACCGTCGCGCCCAACGGCCCGCACATGGTCGGTGACGTGATCAAGCAGCAGACCGCCGTCCGCGGCGGCCTGTCCTTCACGGTCGACCTCGACCCGCGCTGGGTCAAGAAGCTGATCTCCGAGGGCAAGGGCGCCGAGGCCGGCGCGTACGCCGAGCACATCGTCGACCAGGTCGGCTACCTGCTCCAGACCCAGGACATCGGCGTGCTGATGTGCACCCCGCCGGTGCTGGAGCGGATCGCCCGCCGCCCCGACCTGGCCAAGCTGGTCGACGAGAAGGTGAAGGCGATCAACTGGGTCGGCACCCAGATGGACCCGGACACCCGCCACCTCTACCGCACCGAGGTGTTCCCCAACGCCGTCCTGTACAGCGGCTACGGCAGCACCATGATCCTCGGCAACGCCAGCGAGCGGCACGGCCTGACCGACGACGACCCGTGCATCTACGACCCGTACTCGCCGTACATGAGCTTCGGTGTGATCGACCCGGCGACCGGTGGGACGGTCGGTTACGGCGAGCGCGGCCAGGTGGTCATGCACCACCTCAGCAAGAGCCTGCTGATGCCCAACAACCTGGAGCGCGACACCGGCATCCGGATCGAGCCGCTGCCCGGGCTGATCGGCGACTCGGTCGCCGACATCGCGCCCGTCCAGGAGTTCGACAACGAGACCGTGATCGAGGGGGTCTACTAGATGGCCCGGCAGGAGAACGAGGGCCTGATCGCGCTGGACGCGCTCGGCCCGAACGGGCCCTTCCGGGCCCGCAACCGGATCGTGGTACCGGACGTCACCGGCCGGCCGGTGGCCGAACTCGGGCTGGTCCCGGCGCTGTTCGTGACCCGGACGATGGCCGCCCTGCACCGGGCGACCAGCCTGCCGGCCGAGGAGCGGATCGCCGCGCTGGCCCGGGCCGGACGGATCTTCGCCGAGGAGGCCATCGACGGACTGGACTTCGCCACCTACGAGTACACCGTCAGCCGGGTCTCCGGGGTACCGATCTCGGTCGTCCGGGACGCCACCGCGGCCATCGTGGACGCCGCCGAGCAGGCCGGCTTCGCCGCCTACCAGGCCCAGCCCGCCGGGGCCGTCAGCGAATGGCGCTCCGACGCCACGCTGCGCGGCAGCGCCGTCTGGGCCCGCCGCGGGCAGGTGTTCGCGGTGCACGCGGCGGGCAACCACCCCGGCCCGCACTCGCTCTGGCTGGAGGCCCTCGCGCTCGGCTACCGGGTCGCCGTCCGGCCGTCGCGCCGCGAGCCGTTCACCCCGCACCGCCTGGTCACCGCGCTGCGGCTGGCCGGCTTCGGCCCCGACCAGGTGGTGCTGCTGCCGACCGACCACGCGGCGGCCGACGAGGTGCTGCGCGGCGCCGACCTGGGGCTGGTCTACGGCGGCGACGAGGTGGTGCGCAAGTACGCCGGCAGCAACGTGCTGCCGCAGGGCCCCGGCCGCTCGAAGATCCTGATCACCGCCGACACCGACTGGCGCGAGCACCTCGACACCATCGTCGACTCGATCAGCCACCAGGGCGGCGTGGCCTGCATCAACGCCACCACCGTCCTGGTCGAGGGCGACCCCGGGCCGCTGGCCGAGGCGATCGCCGAGCGGCTGGAGACCATCCCGAGCCTGCCGCCCGAGGACGAGAAGGCCGTGCTGGCCGTCCAGCCGGTGGCCGCCGCCCGCGGCATCGAGAGCTTCCTGCTCGCCCGCGCCAAGGGGACCAGGGCCTGGCTCGGCGGCGACGGCGTGGTGGGGGAACTGGGCGACGGCAGCGCCGTCCTGCGCCCCGCGGTGCACCAGCTGGACCGCCCGGACGCGCCCCAGGCCGGCATCGAACTGCCTTTCCCCTGCGTGTGGGTGGGGCCCTGGACGCCGGAGGCCGGCACGGCCCCGCTGCGCGACAGCCTGGTGGTCACCGTGCTCAGCGGGGACGACGGTCTGGTCGACCGGCTGCTGGACGAGCCGAGCATCAGCAACGTCTACCGCGGCGACCATCCGACGTACTGGATCCGCCCGGGGGTGCCGCACGACAGCTACCTCGGCGAGTTCCTGATGCGGACCAAGACGGTGATCCGCGACTGATCCGCGACTGATCCCCCAGGCCCTCCAGGCCCCAGGCCCAGCAGGCCCCCGGCGCAGCCCCCGCGCCGGGGGCCTGCGGCTGCCCGGGCGCCCGTCGGGTCACAGCCGCAGCGGCGGGGGGCCGACGATGCCGTGCACCACCAGCAGCAGCGTCCTCGGGTCACGGCGGGTGTCCAGCCCGGCCGCCGGGAGCAGCGCCAGCAGCAGATCGTCGGTGGTCTGGGCCAGCGCGCCCAGCAGCCGGCCCGCCGGCCCGTCCGGGTCCTGCGCCGCGGCGTCGCCGAGCGGCTGCGGGGGCTGGTAGCCGACCACGGTGCGGCCGGTACGCCGGCCCTGCCGGTCCGGCTCCGCGGTGAGCCGCAGGCCCGTACCGCCGGCCGTGTGCGCGAACGGCAGGGTGCACAGCCGGGCGAGCTGGCGCACCCGGGCGAGTACCTGCGGGTCGACGCCCGGCTCGGCACCGGGCCGGGCGGTGACCGGCGCGGGGACCGCTCCCGACGGCGGCACGGTGATCGCCAGTGGCCGGGCCACGCCCCAGATCAGCTCCTCGCCGCCGGGCCCGCCGGGCCGTACGTCCAGGCCGCCGGCCCGCAGCACGGCGGGGAGCAGCCGCAGGCCCATTCCGCCGATCAGTGCCTCCCACAGCGGCATCGCCGGACCGAGCTCGCCCTCCAGGCTGCCCGTGACGTCGTCCAGCCGGCGCGAGGGGTGGAAGGAGAACGCCACGGTGCCGGGCAGCCCGAACTCCGGCATCAGCGACAGGCCCGGATCGCGCGCCACCCGCGCGAACGGCAGGCCGCAGAGCCGGGCGATCAGCCGGACCCGGTCGACCACCTCGGGGACGATGCCCAGGTCGGCCGGCGACAGCTCGTCCAGGTTCGCCCCGAGCGGGGGCAGCCGGGCCTGGTCGACCGCCCGGCCGCGGACCGGGCCCGCGGGGGCCGCCGGACGACCGGCGGCGGAGTCCAGTGCCTCGAAGGCCCGGCGGTCCGGCGTGCTCAACTCCGAGCCGGGGACCAGCCGCCGCATCGCCTGTGCCCACTCGTCCACGGGCTCCCCACCGTTCCTGTCGCCGCGCGCGCGTTGTCGCACCACGCTCCCACCCTCGGACGGTACCGGCACACCGCTTCACGAGGACGGCCGTACGCGGCGGCGCGCCGGGCGGCCGGGAACGCGACCGTGCCCCCGGCCGGGGAGGGCCGGGGGCACCGGGTGCCGCGGGGGATCGGCGTGGTGTTCGGAGGGCCGGCTCAGCCGGCCGGCGGGTCGTCGAGCAGCGCGCCGTCGACCAGTGTGCCCGCGGCGCCGGTGTACCCGGTCGGGTCGCAGAGCCCGGCGAGCTCCCCGGGCCCGAGCAGCCCGGTGAGCTGCGGCGCGGCGGCCAGCACCTCGGCGAGCGGGCGGCCGCTGCGCCGCGCGGTGTCGGAGGCGTCGCTGAGCAGGTCCTTCGCCGCCGCCTTGCCGAGCCGGGGGGCCAGGACGGCGGCGATCCGCTCGGACACCACCTGGCTGCCCGTCAGCCCGAGGTTGGCGCGCATCCGCTCCGGGTGCACCCGCAGGCCCTCGGCGAGTTCCGCCGCGGTGTACGCGGCGCCGCCGGCCAGCCGCAGGCACTCGCGCAGCAGCAGCCACTCGGCGTGCCAGGCGCCGCCGGAGCGTTCGTCCTCGGACAGCAGGCACTGGGTCAGCGCCCCGGCCATCGCCGGGACCTGCAGGGCGGCCGAGCGGATCAGGGTGGCCAGCACCGGGTTGCGCTTGTGCGGCATGGCGGAGGAGCCGCCCCGCCCGGCGGCGGTCGGCTCGGTGACCTCGCCGACCTCCGTCCGGGTCAGGGACTGCACGTCCACCGCGATCTTGCCGAGTGCGCCGGTGGTGAGTGCCAGCGCGGCCGCCAGGTCCGCGAGCGGGGTGCGCAGTGCGTGCCAGGGCAGGGCCGGCCGGGCGAGGCCGGTCTCCTCGGCGTAGGCCGCCACCAACCGCTCGGGGTAGTCGGCGACCTCGGACGAGGCGTCGGCCCCGTCCAGCCTGGCGTACTCCAGGTAGCCGGCCAGGGTGCCGGCGGCGCCGCCGAGCGAGACCGGCAGGCCGTGGTCCAGCAGGTCGGCCAGCCGGCGGTCGGCGTCCAGCACCAGCTGCCGCCAGCCGGCCGCCTTGAGGCCGAAGGTGGTCGGCACCGCCTGCAGGGCCAGGGTGCGGCCGGCCATCGGGGTGTCCCGGTGTTCGGCCGCCAGGGCGGCCAGGGCCCGGGCGGTGCGGGCCAGGTCGGCCCGGATCAGGCGCAGGGCCCGGGCCGCGACCAGCATCGCGCCGGTGTCGAGGATGTCCTGGCTGGTGGAGCCGCGGTGGACGTACTCGGCGGCGGCCGGGTCGGTGCCGGCGACGGCGCGGGTGAGCGCGGCCACCAGGCCGACCACCGGGTTGGCGGTCTCCCGGGAGGCGAGCGCCAGGGCCCGCAGGTCGAAGCGCTCGGCCCGGGCGGTCGCGGTGACGAGGTCGGCGGCGGCCTTCGGCAGGGTGCCGAGGGCGGCCTGGGCCCGGGCGAGGGCGGCCTCGGCGTCCAGCATGGCCTGCAGCCAGGCCCGGTCGCCGACGGCCGCCTCGACCGGGGTGCCGGCCCGCACGGGGGAGAGCAGGCCGGCGTCGGTGTCCGCCGGGGTCATACCAGGATGCCCAGCAGGTCGGTCTCGGCCGGCGTGGGGCGGACGGCGTCCGGCACGCTGGCGGTCTCGGGCAGGGCGAGGACGGCCCGCGCGATGGCGTCCGAGTCGCCGAGGGTCACCGAGTCCACGCCCGGGCGGATGCCGGCCGCCGTCACCCAGTGCACCGACTCGGTCGGGATGCCGTAGGCGAACCGGCGGGGGTGCGCGCGGCCGCGGGCGTCCAGCAGCCGGTACGGCCGCTCGGTGACGGCCAGCCCGCCCGTCTCGTAACTCGACCCGCAGGAGCCGGAGATGCGGTAGGTGGTGCACTGCTCGGTGTCCAGCAGGTGACGCAGCAGCGGGTCGTCGGTGCGGCGCAGGTCGGGCTCGGGCAGCCGGGCCTCGATCAGGACCGAGGCCCGGACCGGTTCGCCCGGGACGACCGGGGAGTGCGCCACGTAGGCGGGCTGCTCGGTGTCGATCCGGATCTCGGTGGCCGGCCCGGTGAGCACCAGCACCCCGGCCTCGATCAGCGCGATCATCTGCTCGATCCGGGAGGCCGGCGGGCCGATCGACAGGAAGGCGTTGAGCGGGGTGTACCAGCCCTCCAGGTCGTCGCGGTGCGAGTTGCCCTCCAGGCCGCCGTGGTCGACCGCGAGCCGGATCTCGTTGCGCAGGTCGCGGAGCACGTCGAGGGCGGCCTTGAGCGGGCCGCTGACGTTGCCGGCCCTGGCGTCCCGGACGTCCTGCGCGAGGTGGGCCAGCAGCCACCGGTGGAAGTCGGCGCGGTCGGCGAACTCCCGGTCCTGGTACGGCCGCGAGAGCTGCTCCCAGTCCCAGCGGTCGGCGGCGGGCAGGTCGAAGCCGTCCAGCACCTCGGCCCGGTCCTCGCCGCGCTCGGCCGCCAGGTAGCGGGTGGTGAACGCCTCCCGCTCGGCGCCGCGGCCCAGCGAGTCCAGCAGGGTGCCGTAGTAGACGCTCTCCACCTCGCGGGCGATCAGCGGCCACAGGTCGGTGCCGAAGTGCACCCGCTGCCCGTCCTCGGAGCGCCGCCGCAGGTCCGTGATCAGCTCGGCGGTGAGCAGCCGGGGGAAGTACCGGCCGTGGGCGCCCTTCTCGTTCTCGCCGCGGGCGTGGTACGGGATGCCGCGCCGCGAACTCGCGTACAGCTTGGGCTCCTGGCCGGACGGCCGGTAGACCAGCCGCTCGCCGTCCTGGACGAACTCGCCGCCGCGGCCGAGGGTGAACAGCGCCATGTGGTCGAAGAAGTTGAGGCCGAGCCCGCGAAGCAGCACGTTCTGCCCCGGCGCGACCACACCGGCGTCGATGTCCGCGGGGTTGGCCGGGGTGACGTACGTGAGGTGGTGGATCCGCGCCAGGCTGGCGGTCTTGGCCTCGCGCGGGGTGAGCCGGGCCGGCACGTGGCCCTGGGCCATCACGATGGCGTCCAGCCGGTTCAGCCGGGTGCCGTCCTCCAGCCGGACGCCCTGCGGGCCGCCGGTGATCCCGTGGGTGTCGGCCATCGCGACGGCCCGCGAGGTGTGCACCTCGACGGTGACGTGGCCGGGCGCGCCGCGCACCACGCGCTGGAAGCTGTCGTGCAGGTAGGCGCCGTAGAACGCCCTGGTCGGGTAGGTGTTCGGGCCCAGCTCGCGGGCCTCGGCGAGGGTGCCGGCGTCGTGGCCGCCGGCCGCGGTCAGCGACTTCGCCCACTCGAACAGGGTCGGTCCGGGCTCGATCGGGCCGTCGACGTTCACGCTGTCGTCGGTGTAGACGGTGATCTGCGAGGCCACCGTGTTCATCAGCAGGTGGCGGGACTGGTCGGTGCGCCAGACCTGCCCGGCGCCGGGCGCGGACGGGTCCACCACGTGCACCGTCACCGATCGGCGCGAGCGCGTGCGGCGCTCGTTGGCGCAGATCCGCTCCAGCACGGACAGGCCGCGCGGGCCGGCTCCGATGATGCAGATCTCGGTCTGGCTGGCAGTCACTTCTGCTCTCCGTTCTGGCCGAAGCTCCGGGCGCCGTGCATCCAGGCGACCTGGTCGTGCAGCTGGGTGGGGGAGAGCGAGCGCAGCATGGCGTTGCGGGCCCGGGCGGCCTCGCCGGCCGGGTGCCACAGCCGGATGCTCTCCCGGGAGGTGAGCTGGACCCTGGCGGTCCGCTCGCGCCGGTCGGCGTTGTACTTCTCGAAGCGCTGCGGGAGTTCGTCCGCCGAGCAGTCCAGCAGGTCGCCCAGCAGCACGGCGTCCTCCAGGGCCTGGCAGGCGCCCTGCGCCGCGTAGTGCAGCATCGGGTGGGCGGCGTCGCCGAGCAGGGTGACCCGTCCGTCGCACCAGTTCGCCACCGGGTCGCGGTCCACCAGGACCCAGGACTTCCAGCCCTCGCCGAGCTCCAGCAGCCGGTGCGCGGCCTCGCCGAGCGGCGCGAACCGCTGCCGCACGAAGTCCTTCTCCACCGGGACGCCGGCCAGTTCCTCGGTGGCGCCGTTGTCGCTGCTGGCCGCCAGGTTGAGGTACTTGCCGCCGGCGATCGGGTAGTGGACGAAGTGGCAGCCGGGGCCGGTCCACCAGGTCACCGAGGTGCGGCCGCCGAGCTCCTCGGGCACCTGCTCCATCGGGATGATCGCCCGGTAGACGGTGATCCCGGAGATCCGGGGGCCGCCGTCGCCGACCAGCTGCCGCCGGATCGCCGAGTTGATGCCGTCGGCGCCGATCAGCGCGTCCCCGCTCACCCGCTGCCCGTCCGCGAGGAGCAGGGTGGCGCTGCGGCCGTCCTGCTCGTAGCCGACGGCGGTGGCACTGCTGCGCAGCTCGATGCCGTCGGTGGCCAGGCAGGCGGCCAGCAGCAGGCTGTGCAGCTCGGCCCGGTGGACGACGACGTACGGGTTGCCGAACCGTCGCCGGTACTCCTCGGTGAGCGGCAGGCTCACCACGTGCTCGCCGGTGACACCGTCCATGAAGCGCAGCTCGGCCATGTGCACGGCCGACTCGCGGACGGCGTCGCCGAGGCCCAGCTGCTCCAGGGCGTGGATCCCGTTGGGCGCGATCTGGATGCCGGCGCCGATCTCGGCGAACTCGGGGGCGCGCTCCAGCACCGTGACCCGGTGACCGCGCCGGGCGACGGCCAGGGCGGCGGCGAGGCCGCCGATCCCGCCGCCGACTATGACTACCTTGGACATCGTCTCTCCCCGGCCCGTCAGCCGGCCACGGTGCTGCCGGAGGCGAGCAGCCGGGCCAGTTCGAGGCGCTTGATCTTGGTGGTCGCGGTCTGCGGCAGATCGCCGATGCGCCACTGCACCGGGTCCGCCATCGGCGGCAGCGCGGCGGCGGCGGCCTTCCAGGCCGCCAGGTCGAGCGGTACGTCGTCCTTGGTGCACACCACCGGGACGGCCCGGCCGTCCTCGCCCGGGATGATCACGACCTCGGCGAGCTGCTCCAGCCGGGCGAACAGGGTGTCCTCGGCGGCCAGCGTCGAGCCGAAGCCCTCGATCAGGTCGACCTCGCGGTCCAGCAGGTGCACGCAGCCCCACTTGGTGCGGTAGCCGACGTCACCCATCCGCCACCAGCCGTCGTTGACCTGGGCGTCGTAACGGGCCTGCTCACCCAGGTAGGTGACGATCCGGCCGTCGCTGCGCACCTCGATGTACCCGGGGTTGGTCTCGGAGGGTTCCTTGCCGTCCCGGCTGACCACCCGGACCTCGGTGAAGCCGGGGAACGGCACACCCACGCAGCGGCCGTCGGCGTCCTGGCCGCGCCGCCTGGAGAACGAGCGCACCACGGCCGGGCCGATCTCGCTCTGCCCGTAGAGCTGGCCGAAGACCGGGGCCCGGCGCTCCGAGGCGCCCAGCATCCGCTGCACGGTGCGCGGGTGGATCGCGTCGAAGGTGCTGCTGAACAGCCGGACGTTGGCCAGCGGGCGGCGCGGGTCGTCCGCGAGCTCCTCCCACTCCATGAAGGAGTTGGGGTGCGCCTCCAGGATCCCGGGGCGCAGCTGGGCGAACAGGTCGGCGACGTGCTTCGGGTCCGACTCGCGGAGCACCACGATCGGGAAGCCGCGGAACAGCGAGATCGCCAGCGCGGTGATCAGCCGGGAGTGGACGAACGAGACGTGCATCGCGATGGTCTCGCGGCCCGGGACCAGCGGCCTCATCACGGTCGCCTGCGGGCGGTAGCGGGCCTGCAGGGTGCGGCCGGTGTGCACCGCGAGCTTCGGGGTGCCGGTGGTGCCGGAGGTGTGCGTGATCAGCGTCGGGTGGTCGGCGGGCATGGTCACCGGGGCGACCCGGGGGGAGCCGGCCAGCGCGGCGAGCTCGGTGGCACCCCGGTGGCTGCCCGAGGTCAGCAGCACCCTGTCGGCGAACTCGAAGACCGAGGAGGGGAGTTCGTTCTCCAGCTTGGCCTGGTCGGTGAGCAGGAACGGCTCGTCGGTCCGGCGCACCAGCTCGGCGACCGTCTCGCCGTCGAGCTTCGGCGAGAGCAGCACCGGGACGGCGCCGATCCGGACCGCGGCGCAGGCGAGCAGGGTGATGTCGAACCCGTCCGACTTGTAGACCACCACGCGCTGTCCGGGGCGGACCTTGGCGGCCCACAGCCGGGCGGCGAAGTCGTCGATCAGGTCGGCGACCTCGGCCACCGTCGCCCGACGGCCCAGCCCGGGCGCGATGTCGAGGTCGTGGTCCAGGATCAGGACGTTCGAACCGTGCTTGGAGGCCGCTCGCTCGAATAGCGTCCCCAGCCGGATTCCCTGGTTTCCTATGCGCTGCAGAAACACCTTTCCGCCCTCTCATCCACAGGAATGGATCGATCAGTTCTTTTCGATGACGAGCTTGATCCGGCCGAGCGTCTCCGCGAGGTCCTGCTCCAGCTTCTCGGCCCAGTCGGCGAAGAACTTCCGCTTCTCGTCGCGGTCCATCTCGGCGGTGATCCCGCGGATTCCCTCGGTGGCGGTGCCCATCCGGAAGTGGTGCACGAGCAGGCTGCGGCCCGGCTCGGCGGCCTCGATGTCGAAGGCCCATACGCTGTCCTGCTTGCTGCCGGCGCCGTCGTGCATCGCCCAGCGGAAGGTGCGGCCGGGCTCGGCGGCGACCACCTCGGAGTGGGTGTGCCACTTGCCGCGGACCACCGGGGCCCAGGAGACGACCTCCTCGGAACGGAGGTTCTCGCCGCGGAACACCGAGCCCACCTCGGCGGGAGCGCCGACGACCCATTCGCCGCCGAGGCATTCGGGGCTCCACTCGCCACTGCGAGCGAGATCACTGACCACGGAATAGACGTCGGCCGGCTCCGCGGACACCGAAATCTCCGCCCGGACCTGGAAAAGCGGCGCAATGCCGCTGGTGTTTTCGCCCATGGCCGGAATACTGGCCAGCGCCGCGGAGGGGGGTCAAAGGCGGTCCGGACGGTCCGTCAAGTCGAACAACCGAACTGACACAGTCCCGCGGGGGCGGCCGGACGGGCCGGCCGGAGGAGCTCAGGCGGGCAGCTCCAGCGCGAAGTGGAACGCGCTCACCGCCATCCGCTGGGCGTGGTAGAAGCGGTGCGCGCCGTGGTTGGCGACCCCGGAGTCGAGCTCGATCCGCACGCACCCGGCGGCCGTCGCGCGCTCCCGCAGGACGGCCAG
Source organism: Kitasatospora sp. NBC_00374 (assembly GCF_041434935.1). Classification (NCBI taxonomy): domain Bacteria; kingdom Bacillati; phylum Actinomycetota; class Actinomycetes; order Kitasatosporales; family Streptomycetaceae; genus Kitasatospora; species Kitasatospora sp. NBC_00374. The sequence goes on from NZ_CP107964.1 coordinate 4,621,022, forward strand.
CAGGTGCCCGCCCACACCGGTGGAACGGGCCTCGGGGGCGGTGACGAGGTCCTCGACGAACAGCAGCCGCCCCCGGCTGGTGGCCAGCACCCGGTGCCCGGCCACCGCCAGGCACCGGCCCGCGTCGTCGTAGGCCGCGGTGAACACCAGGCCCTGCCGGGACGCCTCGTGGACGAAGGCGTCGAAGGCCGCCGCGTCGAGGCCCGGCCGCAGCGCCCTGATCAGCGGCGCCACGTCGGTCGCCAGGGCGCGCTCGCCGGGCCCGACGTCCACCGTCGTCAGTGCCATCGCGGGACTCCGATCAGCCGGCCGCGGCCGGTCGGTAGAGGCGCAGGAAGGTCCGTACGCCGTGGGTGACGATCTCGGTGACCCGGGTCGGCGGCAGCGGGATCGCGCCGTAGAACGACGGCTGGGTCACGCTGATGAAGGTGAGCAGGTTGAAGTGGTCGGCGGCCTGGTGCGGGTCGTCCACGTCGAGCAGCCCGCGCTCGGCGAAGGAGGCGAAGCGCCGGGTCAGTTCGCGGTGCGTCTCGCGCGGGCCGGCCTCCTGCCAGGCCTCCAGGACGGCGGGCCGGATCCGGGGCGCCTCGGCCTCGATCGTGCGGACCAGCGCCCAGTGGTCGGCGAAGGCGGTCAGCGAGGCCACCCGGTCGAGCGCGAAGTCGACCAGGTCCTGCTCCAGGCCGACGATCTTGCGCAGGTGCCGGTCGGCGATCTCGACCTGGGCGGTCGTCACCTCGCTGGCCCCGGCCAGGATCACCTCCTGGAACAGCTGCTCCTTGTCGGTGAAGTGGTTGTAGATGGTCCGCTTGGAGACGCCGGCCTCGGCGGCGATCACATCCACACTGGTCCGGGTGAAGCCCTCCCGGCCGAAGACCGTCCGGGCCGCCCGGACGATGGCCTGGCGCTTCTCCGGCAGCCCCCGGCGCGCGGGTGCCTCCATCGGCTTGTTGTCGGCGGCCATCCTGTCCCTCTCCACGATCCCGACGGGTTGCACTGCATCGTGTAGTTTACTTCACACTTGACTTAAAGCCGAGTGGAAGTTCTACCGTCGGTCAGGAAGCTCGGACGATCGGTTCAACCGAAAGGGAAGAGGCATCATGGCCATCCAGCTGAACCACACCATCGTGCTGGCGCACGACCCCCGCGCGACGGCGGAGCTCCTGACCGGCGTCTTCGGACTCCCCGAGCCGCGGCCCTACGGGCCCTTCCTGGTCGTGCAGATGAGCAACGAGGTCTCCCTCGACGTGCTCCACCAGGACGGCGAGTTCACCGCGCAGCACTACGCCTTCCTGGTCTCCGAGGAGGAGTTCGACGAGATCTTCGCCAGGGTCCAGGAGCGCGGACTGCCCATCTTCGCCGACCCCTTCTACCGGGAGCCCGGCCGGATCAACCACTGGCACGGTGGCCGCGGCGTCTACTTCCGGGATCCGAGCGGCCACAGCCTGGAGGTGCTGACCAGGCCGTACGAGATCGGTTGAGCCAGACCCTAGGGCCCGGCCGCCCCGCGGTGCCCGCCGACCTGACACACCGTCCGGCGGTGCGGCGCGGTGGGACCGCCCGGCGGCTAGCGTCGACGGCATGATCGGGATATCGGGGCCGGTGTTCCGGCCGGGTGACGAGGGTTACGACGCCGAGCGGCGGGGCTACAACCTCGCGCTGGACCACCGCCCCGCGCTGGTGGTCGGGGCGGTGGACGCCGCGGACGTGGCCGCCGCCGTCCGCCACGCGGCCGAGGCCGGCCTGGGCGTCGCCGTCCAGGCCACCGGCCACGGCGTCTCGGTGCCGACCGACGGGCAGCTGGTCGTCAGCACCGCCCGGATGGACGGCGTCCGGGTCGACCCGGTGGCCCGCACCGCGCAGGTCGGGGCCGGCGCCCGCTGGCACCAGGTGATCGCCGCGGCCGCCCCGCACGGACTGGCCCCGCTCAGCGGATCCAACCCGGACGTCGGCGCCGTCGGCTACACCCTGGGCGGGGGCATCGGCCTGCTCGGCCGCCGGTACGGCTACGCGGCCGACCACGTCCGCCGGTTCGAGCTGGTCACCGCCGACGGCCGGCTGCTGGAGGTCACCGCCGAGAGCGAGCCGGAGCTGTTCTGGGCGCTGCGCGGCGGCAAGGACAACTTCGGCGTGGTGGTCTCGATGGAGATCGACCTGGTGCCGGTGGAGCGGCTGTTCGGCGGCGGGCTGTACTTCCCCGGCGAGTCGGCGGCGCAGGTGCTGCACGGCTGGGCGGCGTGGACCAGGACCGTCCCCGAGGAGATGTCCTCCTCGATCCAGCTGATCCACTACCCCGACCTGCCCGTGCTGCCCGAACCGCTGCGGGGCCGCTTCGTGGCGCATGTGCGGATCGCCTGGTGCGGCGGGCGCGCCGAGGGTGAGCGCCTGGTCGCGCCGCTGCGCGAGCTCGGCCCGGCCCTGGTCGACAGCCTGCGCGAGCTGCCGTACCCGGAGTGCGGCTCGATCCACCACGAGCCGCCGATGCCGGTGGCGGCCTACGACCGCAACACCGCCCTGCGGGAGCTGGACGCCGCGGCCGTCGACACCCTGCTCACGCTGGCGGGCCCGGAGGCCGGGGCGCCGGTCATCCTGGAGATCCGGCACCACGGCGGCGCGTACGCCCGCACCCCCCGGGTGCCGAACGCGGCCGGCGGCCGGGACGCGGCCTACATGCTGTTCTCCACCTACCTGGTGGAGCCGGGGCGGCTGGAGGAGATCCGGCGGGTGCACGGACTGCTGCACGACAGGCTCGCGCCCTGGGGCACCGGCGGCTCCTTCGTGAACTTCCTCGGCATCGACGACACCGGCGCCGACCGGGTCCGGGCCTGCTACGCCCCCGGGGACTACCGTCGGCTGGCCGCACTGAAGGCCGAGCGCGACCCCGGAAACCTGTTCCGGGTGAACTACAACATCCCCCCGTCCGAGCTGCGCTGATCAGCCGTCCGACCGTGCCGTCGGACCCCCGGCCGCCCCCGTCCGAGCTGCGGACGGGGGCGGCCGTTGTCGTCGCTCGGTGCTTGGCTAGCATCTGACGGATCATCCGGCAGTACTACTTATTCCACGGGGGAACGGCTGTGAGCTTCGCGGGCGAGCTGTGGGACGACGTCAAGGACCTCGGCGGCGCGGCCCTGGAAGTCGGCAAGGACATCGTCATGGCGCCGGCCGAGATCGCGCACTGGGCGCTGAGCAAGATGTTCGGCGACGCCGACGCCGAGCTGAAGAAGATCGCCGCCGAGCTGGAGGCGCTCGGCAAGGAGGTCGACCAGCTGGGGCAGGAGGTCAACTCCGCCCTCGGCAAGCTCACCTGGCACGGTGCGGCGGCCGACGCCTTCGTCCAGCACGCGCAGGGCCGGGTCCGGGAGCTGTCGGCGGTGGCCGACGAGCTGGACGGCCTGGGCAAGTCGATCGAACGACTGGCCGACATCTACTGATCCCGGCGCACCGAGCGCCGTCTTCTTCCTTCACAGACACGCACAGTCTCCGACCAGCGCAGTCTCCGACCGGTACAGGGGGTACCTGCCGTATGGGCACCGAGCAGTTCATGGTCCAGATCCACGAGCTCGCCAAGATCCAGCAGGACTGGCAGAAGCTGCAGCAGCGGATGACCGAGCTGAACGGCAAGCTCGGGCACATCAAGGCGACCATCGCCAAGGCCGCCGCCACCGACCTGGCGGCGAGCCAGTTCGCCGGCATCCCGGGCTTCGCCATGGTGACGGGCCAGCTGATGAGGGACGTCGGCGACATCAAGGCCCGGGCCGAGCATCTTCAGGCGACCAAGGAGAAGCTCACCAAGGAGCTGGCCGAGGACATCCAGAAGATCAAGTCCGTCATGGGCGAGTACCAGGACATCGAGCACAAGATCGAGGAAGAGCTCAAGAAGAAGCTCAAGGGCGACCACGGGCAGCCCAAGTCCCCGGGCGGCGGCGGTGGGCCGAAGACCGGTATCGACGGCGCCGGCGGCTCCAAGGGCGGTGGCGGTGGCCACCAGCAGCAGCCCAAGTCCCCCCGGGGCGGGGGCGGGGGCGGCGGTGGTGCCCGGGAGGACTACCCGCAGGGCACCGGCACCGGCGACTGGAAGACCACCGGCAACTGGGACGCCTGGTCCCCCGGAAAGCACCACACCACCACCGGCGCCGGGGTGAAGGCCGAGCCCAAGACCGAGGGCCTGTCCAAGGAGCGCAAGGACGCCGTCGACCGGGCCCTGGAGCGCATCAACCACCGGATCGGCTACAGCCAGTCCGCGTTCACCAACGGCTACCGCGACGACTGCTCCGGCTTCGTGTCCGCGGCCTGGGGCCTGCCCGGGCCGGGCCTGAACACCTGGGGCCTGATGAAGGAGAACGTGGCGCACCGGATCGGCAAGGACGACCTCCAGCCCGGGGACGCGCTGATCGCCGGCGGCCACACCGTCCTGTTCGGCGGCTGGGCGGACGCGGCGCACACCCGCTACATCGGGCTGGAGGACAACGGCTCGCAGGGCACCGTCTCCCAGGTCATCCCGTACCCGTACTTCCCGGGCAGCGCCGGCTCGGAGGCCCGTGACGGCTCCCCGTACCTGCCGTTCCGCCGCAACGGGATGGAGTGACGGGATGTAGTGACGGGCTGCGGTGACGACCCGGGGTGACGGCCTGGGGTGACGACCCGGGGTGGCCGGGTCCCGCCCGGCGCCGGGCGTCACTTGTGGGCGGGCGTCCACTTCATCCCGAGCCGGTAGGCCCGGGAGATCACGTCCTGGACGCCCGCCCCGTCTTCGGGCGTGAACCAGCGGACCTCGCGGTTGACGACCAGCTCGCCCTGCTGCCGGCGGAGCAGCGCGATGGCGCAGGCGTGCGCCCGGGGCGGGCAGTCGTCCAGCCGCACCTCGAACCGGTCGCCCCGGTCGGAGGAGAGGGTCACCACGGCGTCCAGCCCGCGGAAGTCGCCCGCCCCCTCGTAGATGTAGACGAACAGCAGCAGCGTGGCGAACTCGCCCTGGTGGTCCAGGTTGATCGTCATGTTCTCGCCGGCCGCGCGGGCGCCCGTCCGGTCGTCCGCGTCCAGCTCCACGTAGGGGAACCGGTGGGCGGCGCCGAAGGAGTTGCCGAGGGCCTGCACCGCGGTCCGGCGCCCGTCGGCGAACGTGATCATGCACCCGAGGTCGAGGTCGATGTCCTTCGCGGAGCCGGCCAGCAGGCCGGCCCGGACGGTCGCGAACAGCCCCTTCGCCGCCTTGACCCGGGCCTGGGCGGCCGCCTGTGGCGAGTTCCAGTTCAGATTGACCCGGATCAGTCCGGAGGTCACCCCGCGCCTGGTGAGCGAGACGGCGGGCGCGGTCTTGGTCAGTACGACACGGCTTGGCTGAGGCATCGGGGGTCTGCCTTCCGGTGGTGTCCGACAGGGCCCCGGAGCCGGCGGAGCGCGCGGCGCGCGACTCGGACGGACGCCCTCCGGGAGCCGAGAACATACGCCGGTCGCCGGTGCCCCTCGGCACGGTTGGCCGATTCGTGACGCTGTGACGCCCCGTCAGGCGCCGGGCTCCGCCGGGGGAGTCGCGGTCGAGCCGTCCGAGGCCGCGCCCGAGGCGCCGTCCGTGCCGTCGCCCGCGAGGTCCTCCGGCGTACCGTCCGCCCGGCGTCGCCGCCACCAGGCGCCGAGCGCCGCCACCCCGACCGGGATCGCGATCGCGGCCTTGACCACGCCGTGCGCGGCCAGCCAGCCGAAGCCCCAGTGCCAGCCGAACCGTCCGCTCAGCCACACCAGCAGGCCGGCCACTCCGACCGTCAGTACCGCGGCCAGCGCGATGCTAGCCACCCTCTGCCCCCGGGACGGGTCCACACCCCCTGCACTCATGGTCGGCAGCCTACGGCGTCGGCCCGATCGACGGATGTCCGGCCCGGGCGGCGCGGGCGGCCCGGGCCCGGTCGCGGGCAGGGCCGATCGGATGAGAGGAGGAGTAAAAGATCGATTAATGTCACATGATGTGATTAATCTTCACCCCCTGTGGTCGACAGTGGGTGAAGGTGGCGACACCGCCCCGGCCCGTCCGGTCCCGTCTCCCAGGGGGCCGGCCGGACCGGGGCGGTCAGTACGGCAGCAGCCCGCTCGTGACCAGGTCGAAGCCGAACGGCTCGGGGATGTGCAGATGCTCGCCGAAGTCGACGTCCTCGCGGCGGTGGTACCTCGTCCCGTCGGGTCGGCTGAACAGCGTGACGGTCTTCTGTCCGGCGTCGATCAGCAGATACAGCGGGATCCCCATGAGCGGGTAGTCCCTGACCTTCCCGACCCAGTCGTTCTCCGGGTTGGACGGGGAGACCAGCTCGACCGCGACGGCGGCGGCCTCGGCGGGGACCTGGTTGTCGGTCGTCTCCAGGGCCTCGTCGGGAAGGTAGGTCAGGTCGGGGTTGCGGCTCTTGCCGACGTTGGGGGAGACGAGGTCGGTGTTCTCGCTGGGCAGCAGCCCCGCCGGGGCGTGAGCGTCGAACTGGCGGCGCACCATCAGCAGGTTCCGCTGGTGGATACCCGAGGGGCTGACCATCATGACGATGGTGTCGCCCGAGATCTCGACCTTGAACCCGTCGGGCAGGCTCCGGCGGGCCTCCTCGAGCAGTGCGAAGTGTTCCGGATTCACGTGCGGGGCCTCCTGAGGTGCGCCGATCGGCACCTCAAAGTATTGCGTCGCAGGGCATGCGGAGGCACGCAAAAGGCCCCACCGAGAAGTCTCGGTGGGGCCTTCGTGCTGTTCAGCAGCTGTGGCCAGGGCCGGGGTCGAACCGGCGACCTTCCGCTCTTCAGGTCAAGCCGGGGCGCCGGAACACCCTGATTTGGGCGCTTCCGCGGTCCGCAGAAGCGCGGCCTCGGACGTCATCGTGCACGGCGGTCGGCGTCAACTGTGGCGTCAACCGGAGCCTCGGGATCAGCCTGTGCTCGTCAGTCGAGGGTGCGCAGTTGCCGGTTGATCTCGCGCAGGTCGAAGTGGGCCGGGTCGAAGTCGGCTGCCGTCTTGAGACCGAGCCAGCGAAGCAGGTCCTCGTGCGCCGGGTCGGCGGATTCCTGGAGGGTCCGCTTGAGGTCCTCGTACCCGCCCGGGCCGCCGCAGTCCTCAGGTGGGCAGGCTCCGGCGCCGTCCACGCAGGCGGGATAGTGGTGGCCGGCCTCGGCTGTCATCCGGCGTTCGACGGTGATCCGGTGCTCCCACGAGTCGCCGAAATCGTAGTCGTAATCGAGGCATCCATCCTCCTTGACCAGGCTGTCCAGGACAGCGGTGGTCTCGTCCACGAAGTCCAGTTCGGCGGAGCGGCGTCCGTACTGGACGCCGTTCGCGCTGAAGGCGTGCAGGTGACAGTTCCGCCAGCCCATGGCTGCCTGGATGACCTGGTGCAGCCTGTCGAGGCGGATGCCTGCCGGTACCTGGACGAGACGCCAGACCGAAGGCTGGTCCACGTCGGAGAGCTGGATGCGGAGTTCGTGGACCGGGTCACCAGGGCTCGGCTCCCCGCGAAGCCGGGCCATGGCTTGACGGCCGACCGAGCTGAGAGTGACGGACTTGCCAGTCTGCTGAGCGGCCCCGAGGCCCTTGAGCGCAGTGAGGAGGCGGTCCACGTCGCGGTCGTTGCTCTGGCGCAGGAGGCGAAGACGGTCCTCGGGAAGGTTGTCGAGGACGAAGAACCCGGACAGTGTGTCCCACACCGCAGCCCGCAGTTTCTGCTCCGGCACCGGAAGGTCGGTGGCGTAGAGGCTCGTCAGTACCGCCCGCAGCCCGGCCGGGTACTCCTCCGCGAGCATCGAGCCGAGCCATCCGGAGGGGAGCACCGCCTCGCCGATGCGCGGCAGGGCCCCGAACAGTGCGTCGAGGAGGCGCTCGGGGTCTTCCACCACGCGCGCGTTCTTCTTGACGGGCACCAGGCGCCCGCCGGCGACCCGAAGCAGCCGGGCCGCCTTGGCCCACTCCACCAGCAGGTTCAGGTGGTAGAGCTCCTGGGTGGACTTGGTCTTGAAGGTCCTGTCACCGATGGCCGGGTCGACGGTGTCGCCGGTCTCCAGGAGTGTGACCAGGGCCCGCCCATCCGCGAGGGCCACCTTCCCCGTCTGGGTGAGCTTGCGTCCCGCGCCGATCCAGCCGACGAGACCTCGGATCTGCTCGACGGTGCGTGGCTGCTCGGGATCCATCAGCGCTTCCTGTCTGCTTCGGGCATGACCGATGCCATCATCGGTGGTCGGGGGTCCCGCTAGGGTCGCAGCGATGAGTGAGTACCAGTACTACGAGTTCCTGGCGATCGACCGGCCGCTGACCAGCGATGAGCAGGAGCAGCTGCGATCACTGTCGACCCGGGCCCGGATCACGGCGACCAGTTTCACCAACGAGTACCACTGGGGCAACTTCCGCGGTGATCCGAGGCGGATGGTGGAGCGGTACTACGACGCTCACCTCTACTTGACCAACTGGGGCACCCACCAGGTGATCCTGCGGGTGCCCAAGGGGCAGCTCGCGCTGCGGGCGCTGGAGCCGTACTGCTTCGACGAGTGCGTCGAGGCATGGACGACCGAGACCCACCTCGTCCTGAACCTGTGCAGTGAGGACGAGGCTGGGGACTGGGAGGAGGGCGCCGAGGACTCGCTCGGTGCCATCGCCGGGGTTCGGGCCGAGTTGGCCTCCGGGGATCATCGTGCCCTCTACCTCGCATGGCTGTCCGCCATCGGCGTTTGGGGGCTCCAGGACGACGAGGAGGAGGCTTACCAGGAGGCGGTCGAGCCTCCGGTCCCGGCCGGGCTCGACCGGCTCACTGCACCGCAGCGAGCGCTCGCGGACTTCCTGCGTGTCGACGCCGACCTGCTGGCGGTCGCCGCCCAGGCCAGCCCGCCCGCCCCCGCCTCTCGGAATCGGCCCGGGAAGAAGGAGTTGGCGCCGCTGATCGCCGCGCTTCCCGAGACCGAGAAGAACGGGATCCTGCTGCGCCTGGCACTGGGTGATGAGCCTCAGCTGGGTGCCGAAGTCCTGTGCCGCCTGCGTGGTGAGCCGTCTGCGGTGACCGTGCCGGGCCAGCGCTCGGCCGCAGAACTGCTGGACGCAGCGCATGCGCGGGCCACCGAACGCCGACAGCGCGCAGACGGGGTTCGAGCCGAGGCGCGGGCGAAGAAGCTGACCGCCCTGGCTGCCGACGAGGAAGCGGTCTGGCACGAGGTCGAGAACCACGTCGCCCGTAAGCAGGCGGCCCGTTACGACACCGCCGTGGCACTCCTGGTCCAGCTCCGTGACGCCTGCGACCACGTCGGACGCGGCCTCCAGTTCCGGCAGCGGCTGGCCGCGCTCCGCGAGGAGCATCGGCACCTGCCCGGCCTGCTGCGCCGTCTCGACGACCGGGCGCTGAGGGGCTGACGCCTGTCCTTCCCGCGCGTAGGGCTCGCCTACGGAGATCGGATGGTCCCGGGCCGCGATCCAGCGGCCGGAATCAGTGCCCCTCGGTCCAGAACTGCTGGAGTCGCGCGATCGCCTGGGCCTTGTCCAGCTCGGCGACCTGGTCCTCGGTAAGTCCGACGCGGTTGATCAACATGTAGACCAGATCAACTGGAAGCGCCTCGCGTTGTGGCTCAGGCGCGCCTCGATCGGGAGGCGTGCCGTCCAGGACGCACGGCCAGAAGACATCCTCCGTCACGTCCAGCTGATCGCGGAGGATGTGCACCCACATGCTCGCGCCGTACGCGGTGCGGTCGACCGGATGCGATACCCGAGTACGCAGGATCCGCCCATCGGGGAGCCCGAGCTCATAGGTGACGTGGTGGGTGCCGGTGCGGCCGCGCGCGTCACGTACGCGGTCCCAGCCTTCGACCTTGCAGAACTGCTCGTGCCGTTCGCGGGTCGGCTGAGGCCAGGTCACTTCGCAACTCCGAGCAGCCAATCGCGAAGCTGCGCGTCGTCGCTGATGCCGATCAACTGGACCAGGCCCCAGTTGTCGCGATGGTTGGGCGCGTTCAGGAGCCGGTCCTGCCAGTCCTCCGCGTACTCGCGCATCGCGTCGACCATCTCGTCGATGGCCTCATCGAACGTGCCGCCATCCGCAGCGACCGGGAGGCCGGGGAAGAACACCGACCAGCCACCGCCCTCGGCGACCACCTCGGCTTTGGACGGACACAGCAGCGCGAGCGCGTGGCGCAGCCGCCCCGCGTCGACCACCGCCGCGTACCCGGTGTCCCGGCGAACGGTCGCGACCCGGCCCTGCCCGGCTGCGTCCAGTAGATCCTTCAGGTGTGCGCGGGCTTCGGTGTAGCTCTCGTAGTGGACCGCTGTCATTGGGACCTCCTCGTCCGAGAACCAGGGTCGCGCCGACCGTCAAGTACGTCAAGTACGTCACGTACTTGCCTTCGAGTGGGAGGGCGGTGACCGTCCGCTGTGCCGTTGGCGTCAAACGACGCAAAAATGCCCCCGAAGCGAGCTGCTTCGAGGGCATCGTGACTGGTCAAACTATGTGGCCAGGGCCGGGGTCGAACCGGCGACCTTCCGCTTTTCAGGCGGACGCTCGTACCAACTGAGCTACCTGGCCGTACTGCACCGCCTCTTGCGAGGCGAGCGATCCTGACGGGACTTGAACCCGCGACCTCCACCTTGACAGGGTGGCGAGCTAACCAACTGCTCCACAGGACCTCGTGCGGATCTCATCCGCTTCAGCACCTCGCGGCACTGACTTTACTACGGTACTGCCGTGCCCCCAACGGGATTCGAACCCGTGCTACCGCCTTGAAAGGGCGACGTCCTGGGCCACTAGACGATGAGGGCTTGCGGCCCGCCCGGCTGGCTTGCAGCGGTCGGGGACGTGAGAAGCATATGGGATGCCGGGCGGGAACGCCAAAACGGTTTCGGTTCGGCGGGTCCGGGGCCGTGGAGCGGGCGCAGGGGTCAGGACCAGCCGAGTTCGTGCAGCTCGTGGTCGTCGAAGCCGAAGTGGTGGGCGACCTCGTGGATGACGGTGGTGCGCACCTCGTCGACGGCCTCCTCCTGGCTCTCGCACAGCCGCAGGGTCGGCCCCATGTAGACGATGATCCGATCGGGCAGTACCCCGGCGTACCACTCGCCGCGCTCGGTCAGGGGGGTGCCCTCGTACAGGCCGAGCAGGTCGGGGTCGGCCGGGTCGGGTTCGTCCTCGACGAAGACCGCGACGTTGTCCATCATGGCCGCGAGCTGCGGCGGGATCTGGTCGAGGGCGTCGGCGACCAGCGTCTCGAACTCGTCCCGGGTCATCTCCACCGCCCCATTGTCGGGTGTGCGGTGACGAGGTGCCAGGTGATCGGCGGTAGTGATTGACTGAGGTGTGCGTTCGAGTCGTACCGGCCGGGAGCCGGGAACCGCGGTGCCGGGGCGCCCGGTGCTGCTCCGCGGGCAGGGCCCCGCGGTGGCGGCGGTCGCACTGGGCGGCGCGATCGGGGCGTCGGCACGGTACGGGGCGGGCCTTCGGTGGCCGACCGCGGCGGGGGCCTTCCCGTGGACGACGCTGCTGGTCAACGCGGTGGGGTGCGCCGCGATCGGGGTCCTGCTGGTGGTGGTCGCCGAGGCGCGGGCCGCGCATCCGCTGCTCCGCCCGTTCCTCGGGACGGGCGTCCTGGGCGGCTTCACCACCTTCTCGACGTACGCCGTGGACGCCCAGCAGCTGATCGATCGCGGCGAGCCCGGCCGCGCCCTCGCCTATCTGCTCGGCACCGTGCTCGCGGCGCTCGCCGCGGTCTGGGCGGCGGCGACGGCCACCCGGCCCGTCCTGCGGAGGAGGTCCGGATGACCGTGCGTGAGCTGCGGGCGACCGTGCTGATCGGCGAGAACGACACCTGGCACCACCGCCCGCTGTCGGCGGAGATCGTGCACCGCGCGCATGCCGCGGGACTGGCCGGCGCGAGCGTGTTCCACGGGGTCGAGGGATTCGGCGCCGGTTCGACCGTGCACACCTCGCGGTTGCTGTCGCTGAGCGAGGGCCTGCCGGTGGCGGTGGTGATCGTGGACACGGCCGAGCGGATCCGGGCCTTCCTGCCGGAGCTGGACGCCCTGATCGGCAGCGGCCTGGTGCTGCTGGACGAGGTCGAGGTCGTCCGGTACGGCCGGGGCGGGCGCGGGGACGGCGGCGACGCGTGAACTGGCTGCTGGTGGTCGCGGGCGCGGCGGTCGGCGCGCCGCTGCGCTATCTGACGGACCGTGCGGTGCAGGCCCGGCACGACTCGGTCTTCCCGTGGGGCACCTTCGCGGTGAACGCGGCCGGCTGCCTGGTGCTCGGCCTGCTGACCGGCGCGGTGGCCGCCGGGGCGGCCTCCTCCCGGCTGCAGCTGCTGCTCGGCACCGGCCTGTGCGGGGCGCTCACCACCTACTCGACCTTCTCGTACGAGAGCCTGCGGCTGGCCGAGACGGGCGCCCGGTTCTACGCCGCGGCCAACGTGGCCGGCAGCGTGCTGGCCGGCCTGGGCGCCGCGTACACCGGGACGGCGGTGGCCCGCGCCCTGTGGGGGTGAGCGGGTGTCGGCCGCAGGGCCGACCGGGCGGTAGCCCGTGTCTGCCGGGGCGCACGCGCGTTGGGCACCGAGAACGGGACCGGCCCGGGTGGGGCAGGCGCTGGAGGTGGCTCGGTGGTGGCGGATCGTACGGGGCGTCGGCGGATGGCGGTGGGCGTGGTGGCCGCCGCCCTCGCCGGGTTCGGCTTGAGCGGCTGCATGTCGGTCGGGTCGGGCTCCGCCGACCAACAGGGCACCGCGCGCCCGTCCGGGCAGGCCGGTGTGTCCGGCAAGCCGGGCGGGGCGACCGGCGCGGCCCGCAACGCCGGGAGCGGCCAGCACGGTGAGCACGGGGCCGCGGTGGCGGTGGAAGGGGTCTCACCGGGCACGACCCCGGTGGCCGGAACGGTCGGCAGCGGGCCGCTGCCGGGTGAGTCCGAGGTGGCGCCGGTGGTGGTGCCCGGGGTGCCCAGCGACTCCGCCGGGCCGACCGGGAGCCCGTCGGGCCGGCCCAGCCCGGCCCCGAGCCCGTCCGGAGTGTCGCATCCGTCACCCAGCACGCAGGCGAGTTCTCCCGTTCCATCTGCCACACTGGACCCAGAACCATCCACCAGTAACTCAGGATCCTCGGCTCCGAGTGCGGCCCCCACCGGGCATTAGCGCTCTGGCCAGCAGGTTTGCCTTTGATCCCGAGGTTCCTCTATGGTGGTAGATCGTTCGTTTGATTCATTTGATTGGCGCCTTTTCTCCACTACGGCGCCCTTGGCGCGTTCCGGCGATCCGTGGCTGACCGCATAGAGGCGGTCTTTACAGAACCCCGGACTTTGGCGCGTGCCACTTCCGGAAGGTTTTGCATTGTCTCTCGTTGACGACACCCGCTTCGCCATGCCCGCGAACGGGTCGGACGCCACCGACACCGCCCTCACCGACACCATCGAGACCGCCGAGGTCGAGACCGCCGCCGCGGTCGACCAGGTCGCCGCCGATGACCTCGACACCGCCGAGGACACCACCGCGGACGAGGCCGCCGAGCCCGCCGAGCCCACCCTCACCTTCGGTGACCTGGGCCTGCCCGAGGAGATCGTGCGTGCCCTCGCCAAGCGCGAGGTCGTCACCCCGTTCCCGATCCAGGCCGCGACCATCCCGGACGCGCTGGCCGGCAAGGACGTGCTCGGCCGTGGCCGCACCGGCTCCGGCAAGACCCTGAGCTTCGGCCTGCCGCTGCTCACCCGCCTCGCCGGCGGCGAGCGCACCCGGGCCAAGCACCCGCGCGGCCTGATCCTCGTCCCGACCCGCGAGCTGGCCATGCAGGTCGCCGACGCGCTGGAGCCGTTCGGCTCGGTGCTCGGCCTCAAGCTCAAGGTCGTCTGCGGCGGTACCTCGATGTCCAACCAGATGTACGCGCTGGAGCGCGGCGTGGACGTCCTGGTCGCCACCCCGGGCCGCCTGCGCGACCTGATCAACCGCGGCGCCGCGAAGCTCGCCGACGTCCAGGTCGCCGTGCTCGACGAGGCCGACCAGATGGCCGACATGGGCTTCCTGCCCGAGGTCACCGAGATCCTCGACCAGGTGCCGGCCGGCGGCCAGCGCCTGCTGTTCTCCGCCACCCTGGAGAACGAGATCGACACCCTGGTCAAGCGCTACCTGAACAAGCCGGTCACCCACGAGGTCGACCCGTCGGCCGGCGCGGTCACCACCATGACCCACCACATCCTCGTGGTGAAGCCCAAGGACAAGGCGCCGATCACCAACGCGATCGCCGCCCGCAAGGGCCGGACGATCATCTTCGTCCGCACCCAGATGGGCGCCGACCGGGTCGCCGAGCAGCTCCTGGAAGCCGGCGTGAAGGCCGACGCGCTGCACGGCGGTATGACCCAGGGCGCCCGTACCCGGGTGCTGGGCGACTTCAAGGACGGCTACGTCAACGTGGTCGTCGCCACCGACGTCGCCGCCCGCGGTATCCACGTCGACGGCATCGACCTGGTCCTGAACGTGGACCCGGCCGGTGACCACAAGGACTACCTGCACCGCTCCGGCCGCACCGCGCGGGCCGGCCGGTCGGGCACCGTCGTCACCCTGGTGCTGCCGCACCAGCGCCGCGGCGTGTTCCGCCTGATGGAGGACGCGGGCGTGGACGCCTCGCGCCACATCCTCGACCACGCCTTCGACCCCGAGGTGGCCCGGATCACCGGTGCCCGCTCGCTGGTCGAGGTGCAGGCCGAGTCCGCCTCCGGCATCGCCGGTGCCGCGGAGCGCGAGGTCGCCGAGATGACCCGCCAGCTGGAGCGCGCGCAGCGCCGCGCCGCCGAGCTGCGCGAGGAGGCCGACCGGCTGGCCGCCCGCGCCGCCCGTGAGCGTGCCGCGCTCGGCATCGAGGACGAGGAGCCGGCCGCCGAGGCCGGTGCCGACGCCGCCGAGCCGGCCGTCGCCGAGGCCGCTCCGGTGGTCGAGGAGGAGCGCGTCCCCGCGTACCGCGAGGCGCGCAACGAGCGTCCGTCCTTCAACCGGGACCGGGACGACCGCGGTGGCCGTGACCGGGACCGGGACGACCGCGGTGGCCGTTCCTTCGGCCGCGACCGTGACGAGCGTCCGGCCCGTTCGTTCGGTGACCGTGACAACCGTTCGGGTGGCTTCAACCGGGACAACCGCTCCGGTGGTTTCAACCGTGACGAGCGTCCGGCCCGTTCGTTCGGTGACCGTGACAACCGTTCGGGTGGCTTCAACCGGGACAACCGCTCCGGTGGTTTCAACCGTGACGAGCGTCCGGCCCGTTCGTTCGGTGACCGTGACAACCGTTCGGGTGGCTTCAACCGGGACCGTGACGACCGCGGCGGCCGCTCCTTCGGCAACGACCGTCCGGCCCGCCCCTTCGGCGACCGCGACAACCGCGGCGGCGGCACCGGCGGCGGCTTCAACCGCGACCGGGACAACCGCTCGGGCGGCTTCAACCGTGACGACCGTCCGGCCCGTTCGTTCGGTGACCGCCCGTCGTTCGGTGACCGCGACCGCAGCGCCGGCAGCAGCCGTCCGTTCGCCCGCCGCGACGACCACCGCTCCGGTGGCCGCCCGCAGGGCTTCAACCGTGACGACCGTCCGGGTGGCCGCTCCTTCGGTGGCGACCGCGACAACCGCTCGGGCGGCTTCAACGGCGGCGACCGCAAGCCGCGTTGGAAGAGCTGACATCTGACGGCGCGACAGCGCCACCGCACTGAGGCCTGGGGCCGATCCACTCCGGTGGGTCGGCCCCAGGCCTTTGCCGTGTCCGGGTGGCGGGCCGCCGGCTGCCAGGCCGCCGGGCTTGGAATTCTCGAAATGAGAACAACTCGGTGGCGCGCCGCAACCGCCTCGCGTACGGTCACCGGTATGAGCAGCAGAATGCATCAGGTGGCGGTCGAGAACGAGGAGATCGCCGAGCGGGGGACCTACCGGAACAGGTGGGGGAAGCCGGTCGAGATCGGCGAGTCGCTCGCCCGGGCATGCGCCGGGACCATCTCGTACAGTGCCGAGGAGCCGCTGCGGGGAGGGGAGCGCGGGCCGCTGCGCGGGCCGGTCGAGGTGACGTCCGAGGGCAGCATGCAGGCCGCGCGCCGGCTGACCGAGGCCGGCGGCGAGCACGTCGCGGTGCTCAACTTCGCCTCCGCGCGCAACCCCGGGGGCGGGTACCTGCGCGGCGCCAAGGCCCAGGAGGAGGACCTCTGCCGGTCGGCGCTGCTGTACCGCTGCCTGCTGGAGGCGCCCGACTACTACGAGGCCCACCGTGCCTCCACCGACCTGCGCTACAGCCACCGGGTGATCTGGTCCCCGCAGGTCCCGGTGGTCCGTGACGGGCGCGGCGACCTCCTCGCGGAGCCGTACACCGTCTCGTTCCTCACCTCGCCGGCGCCCAACGCGGGCCAGCTGGCGCTGCGTTCGCCGGGGCGGCCGGTGGACGTGCGCGGCATCCTGGCCGCGCGCGCCGACCGGGTGCTGGCGGTGGCGGCGCAGCACGGGGTGCGGGAACTGGTGCTGGGGGCCTGGGGATGCGGGGTGTTCCGCAACGACCCGGCGGTGGTGGCGGAGGCCTTCGAGACCGCGCTGACCGAGCACGGGGCGGCGTTCGACCGGGTGGTCTTCGCGGTCTGGGACCGTCAGCCGGTCTCGGCGAACCGGGCCGCCTTCGAGGACCGCTTCGGGCCGGCGGGGGAGCGGCTCGGCTGAGCGGGCGGCTCGGTCGAGCGAGTCGGTCGAGCGGCGGGACCGGCCGAGGGGGCGCCAGGAGCCGGTGACGGGCTGCCCTGGGCCTCGGGGTCCTGGGACAGGCTGCGAGCGGGTCTTTCGGACCGCCCGCGCCGGACGCTCCTCATGATCCATACTCGCCCCTGTGACCACCGACACCGAACACCGGGCCGAAGCCGATCTCCGGGTGAGCCCGCTGGAGTTGTTCTTCGACCTCGTCTTCGTCTTCACCGTCACCCAGCTCACCGCCAGCCTCGCCCACCACCTCACGGCCGGCGGGCTGGCGAGGGTCCTGGTGATGCTCGCGGTGATCTGGTGGATGTACGACGCGTTCATCTGGCTCACCAACGCGATGCCGCCGACCACGCACCCGCGGCGCGGCCTGCTGCTGACCGGCATGGGTGGTTTCCTGGTCGTCGCGCTGAGTGTCCCGCACGCCTTCGAGGGCAGCGGGGTGGCCTTCGGGCTGGCGTACCTGCTGGTCATCGCCGTGCACACGGGGATGTTCGCCGGCGCCGACGTGCCGCTCGGCTCCGTCCTTCGGATGGGGGCGCTCAACCTGATCAACGCCGCGCTGGTGGTCACCGGCGGGTACCTGCAGGGCACCGCCCAACTGCTGCTCTGGGGCGCCTCGGTGGGTGTCCAGCTCGCCATCCCGTACCTGGTCGACCTGCCGCGGTTCCAGCTGCGGGCCCCGCACTTCGTCGAGCGGCACGGGCTGGTGATGATCGTCGCCTTCGGCGAGTCGGTGATCGCGATCGGCGTCGGGGCCGGCGACGCCGAGCTGTCCGCCCCGCTGGTCGGGGCGGCGGTGCTGTCGCTCATGGTCTGCGTGGCCCTCTGGTGGGCGTACTTCGGCCGTGACGACGACGAGTACGCCGGCCGCTACCTGGCCGCCCTGCCCGGCGCCCGCCGCAACCAACTGGCGATCCGGGTCTACAACATGGGCCACTACGTCCTGCTGCTCGGCGTGATCCTCCTGGCCACCGGCGCGAAGTCCGCCGTCGCCCACCCCACCGAGGCCCTCGGCGCCGCCCCGGCCGCCGCCCTGGCCGGCGGGACCGCCCTCTTCCTCGCCGCCAACGCCGCGATCCGCCGCACCCTCACCCTGACCCCCAACTCCGCCCGGGTGGTCGCCGCCGCCGTGGTGGCGGCGACGATCCCGCTGGGGACGCAGGTGTCGGCCCTGGCCCAGGTGGCGGTCACGGCGGCGGTGCTGGGGGCGGCCGTCGGGTACGAGGAACGGCGGGCCGGGCGTTGAGCGCGGGGCGCTACGCCGTCAGGAGCTCCCGGACGGAGGCCAGCTCCCCGCCGTGCACCCCGTGGGCCGTCAGGTAGTCCTCGATCGAGCCGTGGAGCTGGCGGATGCGGTCCAGCGCGGTGTGCAGGCGGTCCGCCTCGGCGGGGTGGGAGAGGTGCTGCTCGCCGAACTCGTCGAGGTAGGGGACGGGCCCGGCGTCGAGGCCCAGGCCGGGGTTGGAGCGGAGGTAGTCGGCGGTGATCTCGCCGAGGTCCAGCCCGGCCAGGTGCTGGAGGACGGCGACGGTCAGGCCCGTGCGGTCCTTGCCGACCGCACAGTGCACCAGGACCGGTCCGCCGCCCGAGGCCAGGGCGCGGACGGTGGCGGCCACCGCCGCGCCGCCGACCTCCGCCATCAGCCGGTAGACGGCGAACTGGTCGCTGGGCCACGGGTGTTCCGCGTCGAGACGCTCCGGGAGCAGCGGGGCGTGCAGATAGGTGTGGCCGAGGTCGTGGTGCCGGTCCGGGGCGGTGGCGAGCTCCGCGTGGGTGCGCAGGTCGATGACGGTCCGGATGCCGAGCGGCCGCAGCCGTCGGGCGCCCTCCAGGGTGAGGCCGGAGAGGGCGGCGGAGCGGTAGAGCAGGCCGGGCCGGAGCCGGCCGCAGGAGGCGTCGCGGAAGTTCGGTACGTCGGGGATGTCCAGGAGGGCAACGGCAGCGTCGAACCCGTGGTCGGTCATGCCCTCACGCTAGCGCCGGCGGGTGGCGCGCCGGCGGCTCGTTGCCGACCTGTGCCTCAACGGCCGCCGGCCACGTCGAGGAAGGTCCCGGTGGCGTACGAGGCGGCGGGTGAGAGCAGGAAGAGGATGGCCTCGGCGACCTCCTCGGGCCGGCCGCCGCGCCCCATCGGCAGCTGCGGGGCGACCCGGTCGACCCGCCCCGGCTCGCCGCCCAGGGCGTGGATGCCGGTGTGGATCAGGCCCGGGCGGACGGCGTTGACCCGGATGCCCTCGCCCGCGACCTCCAGGGCCAGACCGCGGGTCATGCTGTCCAGCGCGCCCTTGGAGGCGGCGTAGTCGACGTACTCGTTCGGCGACCCGAGGCGGGAGGCGGCCGAGGAGACGTTGACGATCGCGCCGCCCCGGCCACCGTGCCGGGTGGACATCCGGCGGACGGCGGCGCCGGCGCACAGGAACGGCCCGGTGATGTTGGCGGCCCAGATCCTGGCCAGCCGGTCCTCGTCCAACTCCTCCAGCCGGGCCTGCCTCTCCAGTGTGCCGGCGTTGTTCACCAGCGCCGTGAGGGGGCCCAGTTGCTCGTCCACGGCCCGGAACAGCCGCTCGACCCCGGTGGCCCGGCTGACGTCGGCGCGGACGGCGATCGCCGTCCCGCCGGCGGCACGGATCTCGTCCACCACCGCGAGTGCGGAGGCGTCGTCGCTGCGGTAGTTGACGCACACCCGGTACCCGCGCCGACCGGCGAGCCGGGCGGTGGCGGCGCCGATTCCCCGGCCGCCGCCGGTGATCAGGACGGTCTCGGACGGCATGCTGACTCCCTCGCACCGGTGGTGGCCTGCGACCGACCGTAGCCCACATGCCGGAATTCCCGGCCGGGTGGGCCGCGCGTCGACCACGATGGCCGGCATGACCACCGAACCGCCCCCGCTGCGGCCCGCCTCCACCGATCCGGCCGACTACCTGGCCGCCGACGACGTGATCGACCACGGGCACCCGGAGATCCGGGCCCTCGCCGACCGCCTGCGCCGGGACAGCGTGCGGGAGAGCGCCCGGGCCGCCTTCGAGTACGTCCGCGACCGGGTGGCGCACTCCGCCGACCTCGGCCGGTGGAGCGCCGCGTACCGGGCCTCGGACGTCCTCGCCGCCGGTGACGCGATCTGCCACGGCAAGGCCCACCTGCTGACCGCCGTCCTGCGGGCGCAGGGCATCCCGGCCGGCCTGTGCTACCAGCGGCTGGACGTGCTGCACGCGCTGGTAGCCGTCCACTGGCCGCGGCCGGAGGGCGGCGGGACGTGGGTGCGGCTGGATCCGCGCGGCAACAAGCCGGGCGTCGACGCGCAGTTCGCCACCGACCCGGCGGACGAGCGGCCGGCCTGGCCGGTCGACCCGGCCCGCGGCGAGTTCTGGTACGACACGGTGTACCCGGCCACCCCGGACGGGCTGCGCACCGCCCTGGCCACCGCCGACCCGGGGCGGACCGGCTACGGCTACTACCTGCCGGTCGAGCTCTGAACCGGCCGCTCCGGTCAGGAGGTCGCCGCCGCCCGCATCGCGGCGATCTTCGGCGCGCGGCTCTTCGGCGAGTCCAGGCTGAACCCGCGGGCGTCGCCGAGCTGGTCCCGGACGAACTCCTCGGTGCGGCGGACGGCTTCCCGCAGGGCGTCGTCGAACGGCACGAAGAGCTGGTGCACGATCTCCTGCCGCTCGGTGTCGTACTCCCAGAACCCGACGATCCGGCCGCGGTCGACCACGATGTGGGTCTGCGGATCCGCCTCGGTGCCGAACACCCGGCCCTCCCTGGCCGCCGGGACGGGGCGCTGTGCGTCGGCCGGGTCGATCAGGCGCGGCAGGTCCCGGTGCAGCAGGTGGATGCCGTCGATGCCCGCCAGCAGGGCGTACCGCGGTTCGGCCGGCGGCCGGAACCGGGCGAACTCCTCGGCGAGTTCGACGGGCATCAGCAGGTCGGTGCCGGGCAGGGCGGTCAGCTCCAGCGGGCCGAGGGCCGCCTTGGCCGTGGCGGCGGTGAAGCCGGAGAACCAGCGGAAGTGCTTGACCGAGGCCGGCGCGGCCCAGGAGAAGTAGCGTTCGGCGAGTTCGGCGGCCGAGCCCTTCACCGGCTGGTCCCAGCCGACGTACCCGTAACGCTGCTGGTCCAGACGGCCGTTGGACGGCACCCGGCGGATCCGGCCGCGCGACTGGAGCAGGCCGAGCGCCAACGGGAGGGTGGTCGACAGCCCGCGCTTCCTGCCGGCCTCGCCCAGGCCGCGGACGGCGTCGCCGACCGCCTCCCTGATCGCCGGCGGATCCAGCGGCCGGTCCGGTGACAGCGAGTCGGTGACGGCCAGGCACAGTTTCTCGACCTCGTCCTGCGTCACGCCCAGGTGCTTGGCCGCGGAGGCGATGTCGGCCTCGGGCGCGGCCGCCCCGGCCGCCAGGCCGAGCGCGTAGTCGGCGGCCGGCAGCACGTAGGTGCAGCCCCGGGCGGACGGCAGCTCGTGCACCTCCAGGGCGGCCACGGCCGCGTCCACCGCCGCCCGGTCCAGCCCGGCGCGGGCGAACAGCCCCAGGTACGGGGCCGCGCCGCCGACCGAACGGGCCCAGCCGGTCGCGGCCAGGACCTCGGCGGCGCTCGCGCCTTCGTGCGCGCCGTCCAGCCACTGCCGGTGCGCCCACCAGGCGCGGAGTCTCCCCGGCAGGGCCGGGTCGGGCCCGGGGTCGAGGTCCGGGCCGGTGTCCGCCGGGATCCCACTGTTAGCCATGGGGCCAGTATCGGCGGGCGGCCGGGCGGGAGCACGCAGCGACGGGCCGACAATTCGTTCGACCCGGGGCGGGGTGCCGGGGGAAACTGCCGGATGTCCGCAGGCCGTTGCGGACCGTCCGGCCGAACCCGCCGAGGAGGCGACCCACCCGTGAACGTCCTGCTCTCCGGCATCGTCGGCTCCACCGCGTACGGGCTGGCACACGCCGGCTCCGACATCGACCGGCTCGGCCTCTACGCCGCGCCGACGGTCGAACTCCACGGCCTGCACCGCCCCGCGGAGTCGCACGTCACCACCGCGCCCGACCGCACCCTGCACGAGGCCGCCAAGTGGTGCCGCCTCGCACTCGGCTGCAACCCGACCGCGTCCGAACTCGTCTGGCTGCCCGCGGACCTGTACGAGGTGCGGACCGAACTCGGCGAGGAGCTGATCGCGCTGCGGCGCACCTTCCTCAGCGCACGGGCCGTCCGCAACTCCTATCTCGGCTACGCCACCCAGCAGTTCAGGAAGCTGAGCAACCGGGACCGCTCGGATCCGCAGGGCCTGGACCGGGCGGCCAAACACGCCCGGCACCTGGTCCGGCTGGTCGAGCAGGGGCTCGCCCTGCACGAGACG
This sequence comes from Kitasatospora sp. NBC_00374, assembly GCF_041434935.1. Taxonomy (NCBI): domain Bacteria; kingdom Bacillati; phylum Actinomycetota; class Actinomycetes; order Kitasatosporales; family Streptomycetaceae; genus Kitasatospora; species Kitasatospora sp. NBC_00374. Next base: position 4,643,025 of record NZ_CP107964.1, read on the forward strand.
GGCGAGGTGGTCGTCCGGCTCGCCGAGCCCGAGCGGGTCCGCGCCCTCGGCGAGCGCTTCGCCCGTACCCCCGACGACGCGGCCGCCCTGCTGGCCGGGGCCGAGGCACGCTTCGACCGCCCCGGTGTCCTGCCGGACGCCCCGGACGAGGCCCCGGTCGAGTCCTGGCTCCGCCGCGTCCGGGCGGTCCACTACGCGCCCGCCGAGTGACCTCCGTGCGGGCCGTGACGTGGCCGGAAATACTGTTGGCCACGTCGGCGTGATCACCAGGTAGGATCGGCCCCGCAGGTGCCGTGTCCTCGCGGATCGGCGCCGGTCGGCGGGCCGCTAGCTCAATTGGCAGAGCTGCGGACTTTTAATCCGTAGGTTCAGGGTTCGAGCCCCTGGCGGCCCACTGGAACGAGGCGGGAGACCTCCTCCGACCTGCAACGCGACACCCCGGCCACGTCAGTGGCCGGGGTGTTCCGCGTCTGTGGCCCGGTGGGGTGAACGGCCGGTGGCGACGGCGGGCCCGGGCGGGCGGGGGCGGGCGGGCGCCGTGGGGACCTACAGGAGCCGTACACGGGCGACGAATTGCGACCGGACGGATGACGAGTGGGTCCGCGGCCCTCGGCGCGACGGTCGCTCCCGACCCCCTCCCACCTGCGACCGGGCAGTCCGCGCCCCAAGGTGGGAGAAGCACCGTGACGCACCTCGCGCCGACCCCCGCACCACAGCCCGTGCTCACCCGGAACCCCGGCCCCGGCGGACCGTCCGGGCTCGGCACCCCGATCCGAAGCCACTGCCGTCGCACCGGCATGACGCAACGTCAGTTGGCCGATCTCCCGACCCTGAGCGTCCGCTCCATCCGCGACCTGAAGGCCGACAGAGTCCGCCGCCCGCGCCGCGAGACCGTCCGCCTGCTCACCGATGTTGCCCTCGCCCCGCCAACTCGTCGACCGGCCGCGGGCCGAAGAACGCCAGGTGCGGCGTCCGGGCCGAGCGGAGGATGCGGAGGCAGATCGGCGGCACCGTCGCGGCCCCGGCCGACCGCCCCCGGCCGAGCGCCCCGCACCGGGTCGGGGGCGCTCCGGTGGCGGGATCCGGACCCGGCGGCGAAGGTGGGCGGTGGACCACGACCCTGGGAGACGCAATGCCCGAAGTCACCACCCCCTACCGGCCCGGCACGCCGTGCTGGGTGGACCTGATGGCCAAGGACCAGCAGGCGGCGCTGGACTTCTACCGCGACCTGTTCGGCTGGCAGGGCGAGATCGGCCCGGCCGAGTTCGGCGGCTACGCGATCTGCACGCTCAACGGCAGGCCGGTGGCCGGCATCGGCCCCACCATGGCCCCGGAGGGCATGCCCGAGCCGCCGGTCGCCTGGACCACCTATCTGGCCTCCGACGACGCCGACGCCACCCTGGCCGCCGTCACCGCCGCCGGCGGCACCACGCTGACGCCGGTGATGGACGTCGGCACGGTGGGCCGGATGCTGGTGGTGGCCGACCCGACCGGCGCGGTGTTCGGCGTCTGGCAGCCGGTGGACTTCGCCGGCGCGCAGGTGGTCAACGAGCCCGGCGCACTGGTCTGGAACGAGCTCAACACCGCCGACCCCGCCGTCGCCTCCGCGTTCTACACCGCCGCCTTCGGCGTGGAACTGCCGTTGATGGAGGGCGCCACCCACTACTGGTCGCTGACCGTGGACGGCAAGGCGGTCGGCGGTGTGCAGAAGCTCGGCGGCTCCCTGCCCCCCGGCACCCCCTCGCACTGGCTGACCTACTTCGCGGTGGACGACACCGACAGCACCGTGGACGCCCTGGTCAAGGCGCGCGGCTCGGTGCTCGCCCCGCCCACCGACGCGCCGTGGGGCCGCTACGCGATCGTCCAGGACCCGCAGGGTGCGGTCTTCGCGGTTATCAAGGCGCCCACCGGGTAGCCGACCCGGGACCTCGGGGCCGCCCGTTCGCGACGCGCCACCAGCGCCGCAATGGGCGGCTTCGCCGTGTGTTCGAGCGAGGATGACAGACATGCTGGGACTTCCGGATCACATCCGCGCCTTCCTGTTCGACCTGGACGGCGTCCTCACCCAGACCGCCAAGGTGCACGCGGCCGCCTGGAAGGACATGTTCGACACCTTCCTGCGGGCCGAGGCCGCACGCGAGGGCGAGGAGTTCGTCCCCTTCGACCCGGTGGTCGACTACGACCGCTACGTGGACGGCAGGCCCCGGCTGGACGGCACCCGCGGCTTCCTGGAATCCCGCCGCATCCGCCTCCCCGAGGGCGGCCCGCAGGACCCGGCGGGCTCCCGGACCGTGCACGGGCTGAGCTGCGCCAAGAACGACACCGTGCTGCGCATGATCAAGGAGCAGGGCGTCCAGCCGTACTCGGGCTCGGTGGAGTACCTGCACCGGCTGCGGGTGCTCGGGCTGCCGCGCGCGGTGGTCTCGTCCAGCGCCAACTGCCGGGACGTGCTGCGGGCGGCCGGGATCGAGGGGCTGTTCGAGGTGGTCGTGGACGGGGTGGTGGCCCGGGAGCGGCACCTGGCCGGCAAGCCCGCCCCGGACACCTACCTGGCCGCGGCCGAGGAGCTCGGGGTGCCGCCCGAGCACGCCGCGGTCTTCGAGGACGCGCTCGCCGGGGTGGCCTCCGGCCGGGCCGGCGGCTTCGGCGCGGTGGTCGGCCTGGACCGCACCGGCCAGGCCGACGAGCTGCGCGAACACGGCGCAGACCTGGTCGTCACCGACCTCTGCGAGCTGATCCCGGGAGACTCGCGGTGACCGGGACGGACGCGTTCTCGATCGACCCCTGGGGCCTGGCCGAGCACGGCCTGGACCTGGACGCGCAGGCCCGCGCGGAGTCGCTCTTCGCGCTCTCCAACGGCCACATCGGCCTGCGCGGCAACCTGGACGAGGGGGAGCCGCACGGCCTCCCCGGCACCTATCTGAACGGCGTGTTCGAGCTGCGCCCGCTGCCGTACGCGGAGAGCGGCTACGGCTACCCGGAGTCCGGGCAGAGCGTCATCAACGTCACCAACGGCAAGGTCATCCGGCTGCTGGTCGACGACGAGCCCTTCGACCTGCGGTACGGCGAACTCCGCAGCCACCAGCGCAGCCTGGACTTCCGGGACGGCCTGCTGCGGCGCGGCGCCGAGTGGACCTCGCCGGCCGGGCGGACGGTCAAGGTGAGCTCGGTGCGGCTGGTCTCGCTCACCCAGCGGGCGATCGCCGCGGTCGACTACACGGTGGAGGCGGTGGACGGGCCGGTCCGGATCGTGGTCCAGTCCGAACTGGTCGCCAACGAGCAGCTGCCGGGCGGGGAACGGGACCCGCGGGCCGCCGCCGCGCTGGAGCAGCCGCTGATGGCCGAGCTGCACCACGCGGCCGGCACCAAGGCCGTCCTGGTGCACCGCACCCGCTACAGCGAGCTGCGGGTGGCGGCCGGCATCGACCACGTGATCGAGGGCTCGGACCGGGTGGACACCATCGCCGAGTCCACCGACGACCAGGGCCGGATCAGCGTCACCACCGTGCTGGAGGCGGGGGAGCGGCTGCGGCTGACCAAGTTCATCGCGTACGGCTGGTCGGCGACCCGCTCGCTGCCCGCCGTCCGGGACCAGGTGGAGGCCGCGCTGACCGCGGCCCGGCACACCGGCTGGGACGGTCTGATGGCCGAACAGCGGGACTACCTGGAGGAGTTCTGGGACCACAGCGACGTCGAGATCGAGGGCGACGTCGAGCTCCAGCAGGCCGTCCGGTTCGCGCTGTTCCACGTCCTGCAGGCCGGTGCGCGCAGTGAGGAACGGGCCATCCCCGCCAAGGGGTTGACCGGTCCGGGCTACGACGGGCACAGCTTCTGGGACACCGAGATGTTCGTGCTGCCGGTGCTCACCTACTGCCTGCCCGGCGCGGTCGGGCAGGCCCTGCGCTGGCGGCACACCACGCTGCCGATGGCCCGCGAGCGCGCCGCCCAACTCGGCCTGGCCGGCGCGGTGTTCCCGTGGCGGACGATCCACGGCGAGGAGTGCTCCGGGTACTGGCCGGCCGGGACGGCCGCCTTCCACATCGGCGCGGACATCGCGGCGGCCGTGGTCCGCTACGTCCGGGTCACCGGGAACGTCGACTTCGAGCGGGCCTACGGGCTCGAACTGCTGGTGGAGACGGCCCGGATGTGGCGATCGCTCGGCCACCACGACGCGGTCGGACGGTTCCGGATCGAGGGGGTGACCGGGCCCGACGAGTACAGCGCGGTGGCCGACAACAACGTCTTCACCAATCTGATGGCGCAGTCCAACCTGCGCAACGCCGCCGAGGCCGCCACCCGGCACCCGCAGGAGGCCGCGACGCTGGGGGTGGACACCGAGGAGGCCGCCGCCTGGCGGGACGCGGCCGCCGCGATGTACATCCCGTACGACGAGAAGCTCGGCGTGCACCCGCAGGCGGACGGCTTCACCGACCACCAGCTCTGGGACTTCGAGGGCACCCCGCGGGAGAGCTACCCGCTGCTGCTGCACTTCCCGTACTTCGACCTCTACCGCAAGCAGGTGGTCAAGCAGGCCGACCTGGTGCTGGCCATGCAGGTGCGCGGGGACGCCTTCACGGACGCGCAGAAGGCCCGCAACTTCGCCTACTACGAGCGGCTGACCGTCCGGGACTCCTCGCTCTCGGCCTGCACCCAGGCGGTGATCGCGGCCGAGGTGGGCCAGCTCGACCTGGCGTACGACTACACCGCCGAGGCCGCCCTGATGGACCTGCGGGACCTCGGCGGCAACACCCGGGACGGTCTGCACATGGCCTCGCTGGCGGGTGCCTGCATCGCGCTGGTGGCGGGCTTCGGCGGGCTGCGCGACAACGCCGAGTACCTCGCCTTCCGGCCCCGGCTGCCGGCCGGGATCCAGCGGCTGACGTTCTCGCTGCTGATCCGGGAGAGCCTGCTGCGGGTGGACATCCGCCACGAGGCCACCACGTACACCGTGCGCCGGGGCGGGCCGCTGACCCTGCTGCACGACGGGGAGCCGGTGCGGCTGGACCGCGAGGCCTCGGTCAGCCGGCCGACCGCCGTGGTCGAGGTGCCGGAGCGCTGCATCCAGCCGCCCGGTCGCGAGCCGGCCCGGCGGCACGCCAAGGCCGGGGTGCAGGGCATCGTTCAGTCGGGCGGGGCGGAGCACCTGGCCGCCGAGTGAGGCGGCGGCGGCCGCGCATGGGCGGTTTGCCCGGTTTGTCGTGCTAGGCATGGTGCTGCAGGGACGGGCCGGGCGAGCGAGACGAGGTGCCCCGTGGGCAGTGTGGCCGAGCAGATGGTGGAGGTGCTCCGGCAGGCGGGCGTGGAGCGGGTCTACGGGGTGGTGGGCGACAGCCTCAACCCGGTGGTGGACGCGATCCGGCGGGCCGAGGGCATCTCCTGGGTGCACGTGCGCAACGAGGAGGCGGGGGCCTTCGCCGCGGCCGCGGAAGCCGAGCTGACCGGCCGGCTCGCGGTCTGCGCCGGCTCCTGCGGCCCCGGCAACACCCACCTGATCCAGGGCCTCTACGACGCCCAGCGCAGCGGTGTCCCGGTCCTGGCGCTGGCCTCGCACATCCCGTCCGCCCAGATCGGCACCGGCTTCTTCCAGGAGACCCACCCGGAGCGGGTCTTCACCGACTGCAGCGCCTTCTGCGAGCTGGTCTCCGCCCCGGCCCAGCTGCCCCGGCTGCTGCGGGTCGCGGTGCAGCACGCGCTCGGCGCGCCCGGGGTGTCCGTGCTGGTCTTCCCCGGCGACGTCGCGGCGCTGCCCGCCGCCGGCCCCACCGGCACGAGCGCCTTCCTCACCGAACAGGCGGTCGCCGCCCCGCCCTGGTCCCAGGTCCAGGCGCTCGCCGAGGCGCTCAACGCGGCGGCCAGGGTCGCGGTGTTCGCCGGCGCGGGCACCCGCGGCGCGCACGAGGAGGTGATGAAGCTGGCCGCGACCGTCCTGGCGCCGATCGGCCACTCGCTGCGCGGCAAGGAGTGGATCCAGTACGACAACCCGTACGACGTGGGCATGAGCGGTCTGCTCGGCTACGGGGCCTGCCACGAGGCCCTGCACGAGGCCGACCTGGTGCTGCTGCTGGGCACGGACTTCCCGTACGACTCCTTCCTCCCGCAGGCCCGTACCGTCCAGGTGGACCACGACGCCACCCGGCTCGGGCGCCGGACCCCGCTGGAGCTCGCCGTGCACGGCGACGTCGCGGCCACCCTGCGGGCCGTGCTGCCGCTGCTGGAGCAGAAGCGCGACCGGTCCTTCCTGGACGCGATGCTCGACAAGCACTGCAAGGCGCTGGAGAGCGTGGTCGGCGCGTACACCCGGGACATCGAGCACCACCGGCCGATCCACCCCGAGTACGTCGCCGCCGCCCTGGACGAACTGGCCGCCGAGGACGCGGTGTTCACCGTCGACACGGGGATGAACAACGTCTGGGCCGCCCGCTACCTGACCCCGAACGGCAAGCGCCGGGTGATCGGCTCCTTCCTGCACGGCTCGATGGCCAACGCGCTTCCGCACGCGATCGGGGCCCAACTCGCCTTCCCCGGCAGGCAGGTGGTCTCGCTGTCCGGGGACGGCGGGATCGGTATGCTGCTCGGCGAGCTGCTCACGGTGGCCAAGTACCGGCTGCCGGTGAAGACCGTCGTCTTCAACAACGGCGCGCTCGGCATGATCAAACTGGAGATGCTGGTCAGCGGCTACCCGGAGGCCGAGACCGACAACGGCGACGTGGACTACGCCGCGATCGCCCGCGCCTGCGGCATCCCGGCCAAGCGGGTGACCGACCCGGCCGCCGTCGCGGACGTGCTGCGGGAGGCGCTGGAGCGCCCCGGCCCGGCGGTCGTCGACGTGGTGACCGACCCCAACGCGCTGTCCATCCCGCCGCACATCACCGCGGCCCAGCTCAAGGGATTCGCGCTGGCCGCCGGGAAGACCGTGCTCTCCGGCGGGGTCGGCCGGATGATCGACCTGGCCCGTAGCAACCTGCGCAACATCCCCCGTCCGTAGGCCGGTTCAGCCTGCGGCGCGGGACGCCCGGGCCCCCAGTGCGCGCAGGTACGCGGCCAGCTCCGGGGGCTCGTGCACCTCGAACTCGCACCCCAGCATGGCCAGTCGCAGGGCCAGCCACTCCATCGACCCGGCACCGCCGGTCTGCAGCCGGCAGCTGTGCCCGTCCAGCGGCTCGACCTCGCCCGCCACCCGGCCGAGCCGGCGGGCCACCTCGTCGGCGGGGGCGTGCACGGTGACCACCGCCCGGTACGGCCGGTCCCGGCCGGCCAGCTTCTCGGCGACGTACGCGGCCGCGTCCCCGCCCGGCAGCTCGCGTGGCTCGAAGCGCACGCCGGTGCGCTCGGGCGCGTCGAGCCGGTCGACCCGGAAGAGCCGCCAGTCCGCGCGGTCCCGGTCCCAGCCGACCAGGTACCAGCGGTGGCCGGTGCAGACCAGCCGGTGCGGCTCCACCCGGCGGCTGCTCTCGGCGCCGTCCCCCGCCCGGTACCCGAACCGCACCCGCTCGTGGGCGGCCACCGCGGAGGCCAGCAGGGCCAGGTCCTCGGGGTCGATCCCGGGGCCGTCGCCGAACAGCAGCGGGACGGTGGCGGCCTCGATCGCGGCCACCCGGTGGCGCAGCCGGGCGGGCAGCACCTGGACCAGCTTGGCCAGCGCCCGGACCGAGGACTCCTCGATGCCGTCCACCGCGTGCCCGGCCGCCGTGCGGAGCCCGACGGCGATGGCCACCGCCTCCTCGTCGTCCAGCAGCAGCGGGGGCATCGCCGTGCCCGCCGCCAGCCGGTAGCCGCCCAGCACCCCCTTGCCGGCCTGCACCGGGTAGCCGAGGTCGCGCAGCCGCTCGATGTCCCGGCGGATCGTGCGGGAGCTGACGCGCAGGCGTTCGGCCAGTTCGCTGCCGGGCCATTCGCGCGGGGTCTGCAGCAGCGAGAGCAGGGTGAGCAGCCGGGCCGGGGTGTCGGTCATGGGCCCCAGCATGGCGGAGAACTAGGACAGGATCTGGCCTGCACGGCCCCTAACGTCGACCGGGAAGCGCGAGGACGTGCGGCGGGCCACGACCGGCCCCGTCGGATCCCGCCGCCCCCCGACCGACCCCACGACGTAGGAGCATGCCGATGACGCCACAGACACTCCGGGAGGACGGGCCCGAGACCGGGGCCCCCGGTGACCGCCGGCGCTGGTTCGCGCTCGCGGTGGTGATGACCGCCAGCCTGATGGACCTGGTCGACGTCACCATCGTCAACATCGCCATGCCGAGCATCCAGCGGGACACCGGCGCCTCGTTCGGCGCGCTCCAGTGGATCACCGCCGGCTACGCCCTGGCCTTCGCGGTGGGACTGATCACCGGCGGCCGGCTCGGCGACATCCACGGACGCAGGCGGCTGTTCCTGCTGGGCATCGCCGGCTTCACGGCGGCCTCGGCGCTCTGCGGCCTGGCGCCCGGCGCCGAGGCGCTGGTGGGCGCGCGGATCCTGCAGGGCGCGACGGCCGCGCTGATGGTGCCGCAGGTGCTGTCGATCATCCACGCCGGCTTCCCCGCCCACGAGCGCGGCAAGGTCTTCGGACTGTTCGGCGCGATGGTGGGGCTGGGCGCGGTACTCGGCCCGTTGCTGGGCGCCCTGCTCACCGAGTGGGACCTCTTCGGGCTCGGCTGGCGGCCGATCTTCCTGGTCAACCTGCCGGTGGGACTGGCCGGACTGCTGCTGGGCCGCCGGTTCATCATCGAATCCCGGGCCCCGCGGGCCCTGCGGCTCGACCTGGTGGGCATGGCGCTGGCCACGGGAGGCCTGCTGATGCTGCTCTACCCGCTCACCCAGGGCCGCGAACTGGGCTGGCCGCTGTGGGGGTTCGGGCTGATGGCGGGCAGCCTGCCGGTGCTCGCCCTGTTCGTCCGGTACGAGCGCCGCAAGGCGGCGCGGGACGGCTCGCCGCTGGTGGAACTGTCGCTGTTCCGGGTCCGCAGCTTCGCGGCCGGCATCGGCGTGCAGCTGACCTTCGGTGTGGTCTCGGGCATCTTCTTCCTGGTCTGGACCCTCTACCTGCAGTTGGGCCTCGGCTGGAGCCCGCTGCGGTCGGGCCTGGGCGGTGTCCCGTTCTCGCTCGCGGTCTCGGCGGCGGCCGGGCTCTCGGTGCAGAAGCTGGTCCCGAGGTACGGGCGGAAAGTGCTGCAGGCCGGCGCACTCGTGATGGCCGCCGGTGTGCTGCTCCACCTGGGACTGTCCGCCCACTACGGCACCGGCATCGGCTTCTGGCAGATGACGGCGCCGCTGGTGCTGATGGGCGTGGGGATGGGCCTGATCGTGGCGCCGCTCACCGACTCGGTGCTCTCCCAGGTACCGACGGAGCACGCCGGATCCGCCTCCGGGCTGATCAACACCACCCAGCAGCTCGGGGTGGCGTTCGGTCTGGGGCTCAGCTCGGTGGCGTTCTTCTCGGTGGTGGACGACGGTGCGCCGGTCGGACAGACCGTGGTGGACGCGTTCACCCGCTCGCTGTGGTGGGTGGCCGGCGGGCTGCTGGTGGTCTTCGCGCTGATGGCGGCGCTGCCGCGGCGGGTGCCGGAGGCGGCGGCCCCGGGGGCGCAGGAACGGTCGGAGCCGGTCGAAGGCCGGGTGCTGGTCGGCTGAGCTGCCGGTTTGCCTCTGGGGCAAGTTTCTTGCCTTGGAGGCAGTGCGGGGTGTGGACTGGACGCATGACAGACGACCAGGAGGTCGCGGGCCTCGGAGCCCGGTTGCGCGAACACCGGCTGGCCGGCCGGCTCACCCTGGAGACGGCCGCCGCCCGGGTCGGGCTCTCCCCAGCCTACGTGTCACGGCTGGAGACGGGACGGCGCCAGCCCTCGCTGCCGGTCCTGCTCGGACTGGCCCGCGCCTACGGGACGACGGTCTCCGGGCTGCTCGGCGAGCAGCCCGGAGAGCCGGACCCGGTGATCCGCGGCGCCGCCGTCGAACCCGACCGGGTGGGCGGCTGGGGGTACCGGCGGGCCGGCGCCCCCGGCCGGGCGATGCAGGCCCTGCACGTCCAGGTGCCGCCGAGCCTCCAGGACGCCGTCGTCCGGGTGCACCCCGGCGAGGAGTGGTTGTACGTGACCCGGGGCCGGCTGCGGCTGACCCTCGGCGAGACGGTCCACCTGCTGGACGAGGGCGACTCCGCCCACTTCGACTCCCTGACCCCGCACTGCATCGCCGCCGACTCGCCCGACGGGGTCGAACTCCTCTTCCTGCACACCCTGCTGCAGAGCCCGGGTGGCGAGCTCTGCCTCGGTGACTCGCCCCGACTCTGACCGAGCGGGCTCATCCAGTAGTCGGAAGGACGGCCATGAGCAGACTCACCACCGACGCCGGACGGCGGACCGACCGCCGGGTGTGGATCCGGGCGACCATCTACATGGTGGCGACCCATGTGTTCGCGGGGTTCGTGATCCTGCTGTTCGAGATCGGGCAGCGGGGGCGCTGACGGGATCGGGACGGCGGCGGACGGCCGGTGAGCTCCCTCAGCCGGTCCGTCAGCCGTCGGCCCTCGGCGGTCAGCCGCCGGCGCGGTCCGTGAGCAGCCGGAACCCGGAGTGCCGCCCGTTCCCCTGGGCGACCGCGAGCCGGAACCAGATCCACAGCGCGTGGTCCACCAGGTCGTACTGGTCCGGCCCCAGGTAGACCGGCCGCAGGCCGACCGCCGAGATCAGCCGCTCCACGGCCGCCCGGTCCTCCTCCGCCACCGAGAACAGGTGGTCGCAGACCACGCCGTCGATGACCGGCTCGGCGAACACCTCGACGCCCTGGCTGCTGAACGCCCGCGCGTACCGGGCACCGGGCGCGTGCTCGGCGACCTGGGCGGCGCTGTGCTGCACCGCCGCCTCCAGCCGGTTGGCCGCGTCGACCAGCAGCCTGCCGTCCAGTGCGGCGCCGTGCTCGGCCAGGAACTCGTCCACGGCCGTCCCCGGCCGGGCCAGCACCACGGTGTCCGCGCCGGCCAGCGCCTCGGCCACGGTGGTGACCTTCACCGGGCCGTCCGCCGACCCGTCCGGGTTCCGCGAGCCGAGTACGGTCTCCAGCCCCGCCGCGCTGAACGCCCGTGCCAGGGTGCTGCCGATCTTTCCGGTTCCGATGACGGCGATGGTCATGATGGATTCCCCTCCTCGTGCACCGGGCCACCCGACCCGGGTAGCCGCTTCAAAGTGCCGTGCCCGCGGGGAAATTCCGCCCGGCCGCCGGGAATGTCAGGTCGCCGGCCTGGCCCCGCGCGCCCGCCTCAGAGCCGGACCAGCGTGCACAGCGCGTCCAGTGCCGCCGGGAACGCGCGGTCGGACGGCGTTCCGTACCCGACCACCAGCGCGGACCTGGCGTCCGGAGCGGGCTCGACCGACGGTGCCCGGCACCAGGACAGGACGCTCAGCGAGATGCCCAGCCACTGCGCCTGCCGCAGCAGGTCCTGTTCGCCGAGCGAGCCGGGCGGGAGTTCGAGCACGGCGCTCAGACCGGCGGACAGGCCGGTCACCCGCACCTCGGGTGCGCGCTCGGCCAGCACCGCGATCAGTTGGTCGCGGCGCTTGCGGTACTGCAGCCGGCTGCGCCGGATGTGCCGGTCGTAGTCGCCGGAGGTGATCAGCTCGGCCAGGGTGAGCTGCTCCAGGGCGCCCGACTGCCCGTCGGCCAGCCGTTTCTGACGCATCACCGGTTCGACCAGCCGGGACGGCAGGGCCAGCCAGCCGAGCCGCAGACCGGGGGCGAGGCTCTTCGCGGCCGTCCCGGCGTACACCACCCGGTCCGGGTCCAGGGCCTGCATGGCGCCCAGGGGTTGGCGGTCGTAGCGGAACTCGCCGTCGTAGTCGTCCTCGATCAGGATCCCGCCGGTGGCCCGCGCCCAGGCGACCGCCGTCGCCCGGCGGGAGGCCCGCAGGGCGACGCCGGTCGGGAACTGGTGCGCCGGGGTCAGCACCGCCGCCCCGGCCGGTGAGCCGAGCAGCGCCTCGGTGCGGGCGCCGCCCTCGTCGAGCGGCAGGGCGACGGTGGCGAGGCCGGCCGCGTCGATCACCGCCCGCTGGGGCGGCAGCCCGTACTCCTCCACGGCGAGGGTGCGGACTCCCTCCTCGTGCAGGGCCCGGCAGACCAGCCCGAGCCCCTGGGTGTACCCGGAACAGACCAGCAGCCGCTCCGGGTCGGTGCGCACGCCCCGGACCCGGGCCAGGTAGTCGGCCAGCGCCCGGCGCAGCTCGATCCGGCCGCGCGGGTCGCCGAGCCCGAAGGCCTCGTGCGGGGCGCCGGCCAGGGCCCGGCGGGTCGCCGCCAGCCAGGCGGCCCGGGGGAAGCGGGACAGGTCGGGGCTGCCGGGCATCAGGTCGTGCCGTACGGCGGGCTTCGGCCGGACCCCCGGCGGCGGGGCCGCGGCGGGCGGGGTGCCGCGTTCGGCCACCATCGTGCCGGAGCCCTGGCGGGAGGTCAGCCAGCCTTCGGCGCTGAGCTGGGTGTACGCCTCCGCGACGGTGTTGCGGGCGATCCCGAGGTCGGCGGCCAGCGCCCGGGAGGAGAGCAGCCGGGTGCCGGCGGTGAGCCGGCCGTCCCGGACGGCGGAGCGCAGCGCGTCCTCCAGGGCGGCCCGCAGGCCGAGTCCGCGCGCCCGGCCGGCGGACAGGTCGAGGTGCAGGTCGCCACCGAAAGTGGCCCAGGATTCCATGAGTCAAATGAACCACAGTACCGGTCCACCCGACACCTAGGGTGGAGCGCATGACGACGAACGAGCACGCCTCCGCCTCCGCCGCCCCCGTCTCCGACGCCGCTGTCCCGGCGCCCGTCCAGCGGATCTCGCTGCCCGAGCAGGCCGCCGAGTTCTACCGCGCGATGATCAAGCTGGACCGGGCCGCCACGGCCGGGCTCGACCCGATCCTCGCGGAGCTGGTGAAGATCCGGGCCTCGCAGGTCAACGGCTGTGCGTTCTGCCTCGACATGCACGCCGTCGACGCCCGCAAGCTGGGCGAGCAGGAGCACCGCATCTACTCGCTGCCGGCCTGGCGCGAGACCCCGTGGTTCACCGCGCGGGAGCGGGCCGCGCTGGCCCTCACCGAGTCCGTCACCCTGGTGACGGACGGGCATGTCCCGGACGCGGTCTACGACGCGGCGGCCAAGCTGTTCGACCAGCAGGAGCTGGCCCAGCTGATCGCCCTGATCATCACCATCAACTCCTGGAACCGGATCGCCATCACCTCCCGGATGAGCCCGGCCCCCAAGCAGGCCTGACCCCGCGCCGCGGCCGCACCGGGCCCCGGCTCCGGGGCCCGGAGCCGGCCGGACGGTCGACGTCCGAAATCCGCCGGTCCGCCCCGCCCTCCGAATGGCAGGTTGTCACCATGACCACGCAGCACGACAAGGCGAAGCTCCTCCACTCCCTGCACCGCCCCGGCGCGCCGCTGGTGCTCGCCAACGTCTGGGACGCGGCGAGCGCCCGCCTGGTGGCCGAGGCCGGCGCCCCCGCGATCGCCACCGCCAGCGCCAGCGTCTCCTGGACCCTCGGCGTGCCGGACGGCCGCCGGCTCGACCGGGCCCGCGCACTGGCCCAGACCGCGCTGATCGCCTCGGCCGTGGACCTCCCGGTCACCGCCGACCTGGAGCACGGCTTCGCCGACACCGCCGACGGCGTCGGGGAGACCGTCACCGGGCTGCTCGCCACCGGCGCGGTCGGCGTCAACCTGGAGGACGGCTGGTCCGGCCCGGGCGCGCTGCGTCCGGCGGCCGACGCGGCCGAGCGGATCGCGGCCGCCCGCCGGGCCGCCGACCGGGCCGGGGTCCCGCTGTTCCTCAACGCCCGGACGGACGTCTTCCTGCTCGGCGTCGGCGACCCGGCCGGCCGCCTGGACGAGGCGCTGACCCGGGCCCGCGCCTATGTGGAGGCCGGCGCGGACGGCATCTTCGTCCCCGGCGTCGACGACCCCGCCACCGTCGCCGCCCTGGTGAAGGCGCTGCCGGTGCCGCTCAACGTGATGGCGGGGCCCGGGGCCCCGACGGTCGCGGAGCTCGCCGCCCTGGGCGTGGGCCGGATCAGCCTCGGCCCGGGTCTGGCCAAGGCCGCCTACGCGGCGGTGCGGCGCGCCGCCCGTGAGGTGTACGCCGAGGGCAGCTACCACGCGCTGGCGGACGGGCTGGGCTTCGACGAGATGAACGCGCTGTTCGAGAGCTGAGGGCGCTTCAGGCCACCGACACCGGTGGGTGGTCCAGCACCCGGCCGACCGTCCCGCAGACCCCGGTGGTGTGCTCGGCGGCCGGCCCGACCACCGGGTACTGGGCCAGCTCCTGGTGGCAGACCTCCCCGGCGGTCGCCCCCTGCGCGTAGTCGCGGACCTGGTCCGCCTGCGCGGGAGCGGCGGCCGCCGCGAGCGCGGCCAGGGAGAGTACGGCGAGCACCGGGGTCTTCGTCATGCCCTGCCCAACGAGCCCCGGCCCCCGGGGTATCGGCCACGGCCACGGACGGCGGCAGCCGGCGGCCCGGGGACGCCCCCCCCGGGCCGCCCGGGGAGCGTCAGCCCGTGCGCACGTGCAGGGTGCGGACGCTGTTGCTGACGAAGGACGCGATCGGCTCCGGCGCCGGGCCGTCCTTCGCCAGGGTGAGCCCGGGGAAGCGGGTGAACAGGCCGCGCAGCGCCGTCTCGGCCTCCAGCCTGGCCAGTCCGGCACCGAGGCAGAAGTGCGGGCCGTGGCCGAGCGAGAGGTGCTTGGCGGGCTGCCGGTTCAGGTCGAAGCGGTCGGCGTCCGGGTAGTGGTGCTCGTCCCGGCCGGCCGAGGCGTAGGAGGCGAGCAGCGCCTCACCCCGCCGGATCAGCACCCCGCCGACCTGGATGTCCTGCGCCGCGTACCGCAGCGGGAACTGCCCGACCGGGGAGTCGTAGCGCAGGGTCTCCTCGACCACCGCCGACCACGGCCGGGCGCCGGACAGCACCAGCTGCAGCTGGTCCGGGGCGGCCAGCAGGGCGCGTACCGCGTTGGTGATCAGGTTGAGCGTGGTCTCGTGACCGGCGACCAGCATCAGCAGCAGGGTGCCGACCAGCTCCTGCTCGGTGAGCCGGTCGTCCGCCTCGCGGGCCGAGATCAGGTCGGTGGTCAGATCGTCGCCGGGCTCGGCCCGCTTGGCCGCGACCACCGAGGCGAGCAGGGCGAACAGGCCCTGCTGGGCGGCGAGCGCCGCCTCGGGCGTGGCCGAGCTGCTGACCAGGGTGTCGGACAGCTCGTGCAGCCGGTCCTGCTGCTCGACGGCCAGGCCGAGCAGTTCGCCGATCACCTGCATCGGCAGCGGGTAGGCGAAGTGCTCCCGCAGGTCGAAGTCGCCCTCCAGCCCGGCCACCGCGTCCAGCAGCCGGTTGCTGCGGGCCTCCACGGCCGGTGCCAGTTCGGCGATCCGGCGCGGGGTGAACGCCTGGGTGACCAGCGCCCGCAGCCGCCGGTGGTCGGCCCCGTCCACGGTGATCATGCCGGGGACGGTGACGAAGTTGAGCAGCGGCCAGCCCCTGGGCAGCCGGCCCTCCCGGAAGGTGTTCCACAGCTGCGGGTTCTTGCCGACCCGCGGGTCGGCGAGCAGTTCCTGCAGGGTGTCGTGGTGGGTTATCGCCCAGACCACCACCCCGCCAGGGAGTTCCACCAGGACCGCCGGGCCGGCTTCCCGGAGTCGGCCGTTCTCTCCGTGCTGGTCGCGTCCGAAGGCGTCGAGGGTGACGGGAGTGAGGGTGTCGGCGGTGTCCATGACGGCCTTTCGGGTGCGGCGGCTCGGGGCGGGGTGAAGGCGCTGTACAGCACCGGCAGGGAGACCAGGGCGCGCGACCAGGGGGACGGCCGCCAGGCCAGCTCGTTGGCGGGGACGGCCAGCTGGAGGTCGGGCAGGCGGTGCAGCAGGGTCTCCAGCGCGGTCTCGACGATCAGTCGCGCCGGGTGCTGGGCCGGGCAGACGTGCCGGCCGGCCCCCCAGGCCAGGTGCGCCCGGTTCCCGGCGATGTTGTCGCCGGCGTGCACCGAGGGGTCGGCGTTGGCCGCCGCCAGGCCGAGCACCAGCATGTCGCCGGCGCTGATGTACTGGCCGCCGAGCACGGTGTCACCGGTGGCCCAGCGGCCGGGGAAGTTCTGCGTCGGCGGGTCCCGCCAGAGCACCTCCTCCAGGGCGTCGGCGACGGTGAGCCGCCCGCCGGCGAGGGTGGAGCGGAAGCGCCGGTCGGTGAGCAGCAGCCGCAGCGTGTTGCCGGTCCAGTTGATGGTGGTCTCGTTGCCGGCGACCAGGATCACCACCAGGTGGTGCAGGGCCTCCTCGTCGGTCATCGCGGCCTGGTGGGCCAGCAGCCAGGAGGTCAGGTCCGCGCCCGGCTCGGCCCGGCGGCGCCGGACCAGGTCGGTCAGGATGGCCTGGAACTCGGCGTTGGCCCGCACGGACTTCTCGCTGCTGTCCACGAAGTGGCTGATCAGCTCGATCAGGTGCGGTCCCATCTCGGCCGGCAGACCAAGCAGTTGGGTGAAGACCAGCAGCGGCAGCCGGCGCGCGTACTGGGCGATCAGGTCGGCGGTGCCGTCCGGTCCCCAGCTGTCGATCAGGCTGTTGGCCGCGGCCTCGGTGGTCTCGCGCAGCTGGCGGTGGTCGATCCGGCCGAGGGTCTGGGCGACCGCCCCGCGCAGCCGCTGGTGCTCGGCGCCGTCCAGGTTGAGCAGGGTGGGCCGCCAGGAGGTCATCGGCAGCAGCCGGGAGTCCGGCTTCAGCCGGCCCTCGGCCGGTACCCGCCAGCGCCGCGAGTCCTTGGAGAACAGCTGCTCGTTGCGGGTCAGTTCGAGCAGCTCGGGGTAGCCGAGCACGAGCCAGGCCTCGACGCCCGGCTCCAGCTCGATCGGTGCGACCGGCCCGTGCTGCTCGCGCAGCCGCGCGTACAGGCCGTGCGGGTCGTCGGAGACGGAGGCGCCGTACAGCTGGGCCGGCCCGGCCGACGGGCCGCCGGCGGCGTGCATCGGGCAGCCGGGCGGCGGTACGGCCGGCGCCTCGGGCTCGGGTGTCGTCATCGCTGGAGCTCCAGTACGGCGGT
Organism: Kitasatospora sp. NBC_00374; assembly: GCF_041434935.1. Taxonomy (NCBI): domain Bacteria; kingdom Bacillati; phylum Actinomycetota; class Actinomycetes; order Kitasatosporales; family Streptomycetaceae; genus Kitasatospora; species Kitasatospora sp. NBC_00374. Next base: position 4,660,046 of record NZ_CP107964.1, read on the forward strand.
GGAGAGCAGGTGGTCCACGAAGTCGATCAGGACGTCGTAGGCGGCCTGCCGGTCGCGGGCGTCGCAGCGCAGGATCGGCACGTCCGGCAGCAGGTCGAGCGCCACCCGCAGGTCGTCCTCCGGGTGCTCGGGGGAATCGGGGAAGACGTTGACGGCGACCGCGAACGGGATCCGCTGCTCCTCCAGCTGCCCCAGGACGTCGAAGCTCTCGTCCAGGCGGCGGGCGTCCACCAGGGCGATAGCCCCGAGCGCGCCGCGCGAGAGGTCCTCCCAGAGCGGCCAGAACCGCTGCTGGCCGGGGGTGCCGAAGAGGTACAGCGCGAGCTGCGGGTTGAGCGTGATCCGGCCGAAGTCCAGCGCCACGGTGGTGGTGGTCTTGTCGGGCCGCCCGGTGAGGTCGTCCACGCCGACGCCGGCCGTGGTCATGACCTCCTCGGTGCGCAGCGGTGTGATCTCGCTGAGCGCGCCGACCAGCGTGGTCTTGCCGACCCCGAACGGGCCGGTCACCAGGATCTTCACGGCGCCCTGGACGGTGGCGGGCAGGTAGGACGGCTCGGCCGTGCCGACGGCGGGCTCAGCGGAGCTGGCGGAGGCCAACGAGTACCTCCTCGAGGAGTGTGGTGGGCAGGCGGTCGGCCTGCTGGGCGGGCGGGCGGACCCGGACGGCGCCGAGGTCCCAGAGGTCGTCGACGAGCACCCGGACGACGCTGACCGGCAGTCGCAGGTGGGCGGCGATCTCGGCGACCGACAGCAGGTCGTGGCAGAGCGTCAGGATCCGCTGGTGCTCCCGGTTGAGGCGGTCGCCGGCCAGCAGGTCCGGGTCGAGTCCGGCCGCCGGCAGGGCGTGGACCAGACTCTCGATGGCGAGGGCCGGCCGGTTGGTCCGGCTGCGCCCGCCGGTGATCACATAGGGCCGGACCGGGCCGCTCACCGGACGTCCCCGGCCGCCTGCTCGACCCGGGGCGGACTGGTCAGGTGGGTGCCGATCCGCTCCACCAGGACCTGCATCTGGTACGCGACCAGCCCGGCGTCCACCGCCTCGCCGGTTACCACGGCCAGGTGCGCCCCGGCCCCGGCCGCGACCACGAACAGGTAGCCGCCGCCGTACTCGACGACGATCTGCCGGGTGCTGCTGCCGTGGCCGCCGAAGCCCTGGGCCACTCCCCGGGCCAGCGACTGGAGTCCGGAGCAGGCGGCGGCGAGGCGTTCGGCGTCGTCGCGGCCGATCTTCTCGCTGCGGCCGATCTCCAGGCCGTCGTTGGACACCACGACGGCGTGCCGGACATCGGGTACGCCGACGATGTCCGAGAGCAGCCAGCCGAGGTCAGGATTGGTGGTCATGGAAATCTCCGGAGCGCTGGGGAAGTCGGGGGGACTCGGGGGTTGGCTCCGCCGGTCCGGGGGACGGGTGGGGAGCATCGGACGGCCGGTCCTGTCGGGCGGCCGTCCGGCCGCTCGCGGTGCCGGCCTGGAACAGGGCCATGAAGGTCTTGGCCTCCTCGGGGCAGCGTGCGGGCGCGGGGGCGTCCGCGGGCTGCTCCGGGCGGGGCGCGGGCTCGCCGCCCCGGCGGTTGGCCCGGCGCGGGAGTGCGCCGGACGGCGGCTGGACCGCGGCCCGGGGCTGGGCGGGGACCCTGGTCGGGTCCGCGGCGGGGAGTGCCGCGGGCGCCGCGACCGCCGCCGGGAGGGTCGGCGGCGCGGACGGCAGGGCGGTCGGCGGCGTGCTCTGCGGTCCGGCCGGCAGCGCCGTGGGGAGGGCGGCCGGCAGCGGCTCGGTGAGCAGCGCGTTCGGCAGCAGGACGACCACCCGCACGCCGCCGTACGGCGAGGGCGCGGAGCTGAGCGTGACCCGGAAGCCGTACTGGTCGGCCAGCCGGCCGACTGCGGCCAGCCCCAGCTGCGGTACCTCGCCGAGGCGGGAGACCTCCAGGGTGCCGCCGCCGGCGAGGGCGGCGGCGGCCTTCTCGACGGCCTGCTCGGGCATGCCCACGCCGCAGTCGTCGATCTCGACGACCGCGCCGTTGTGGACGGGCATCAGCGTGACGAACACCTGGGTGGAGGGCGGCGAGTAGCGGGTCGCGTTGTCCAGCAGCTCGGCCACGGCGTGGATCAGCGCCTCGGCGGCGGCGCCGACCACGGCGGTCTCGATCCGGCTGCGGACCACCACCCGCTGGAACGGCAGGATGCGGGACTGCGCACCGCGCACCACGTCCTCCAGCGCCACCGGCTCGGGCCAGTGCCGGCCGGCCCGGGCGCCGCAGAGCACGGCCAGCGTCTGGGCCAGCCTGGCCTGTTGGGCCGCCGCGTGGTCCGCCTTCAGCAGGCCGTCGAGCAGGGCCGGGTCGTCGTGGGTGCGTTCCATCTCGTCCAGCCCGGCCTGCTGGTCGTGGGCCATCACCAGGATGCGCCGGGCGACGCTCAGGAAGGCCCGCCGGGTCGCCGAGTTGAGGTCCTGCTCCTGCTGGACGGCGGCGATCTCGGCGGTGCGGTGGTCCAGCTCCCGTTCCAGGGCGGCCCGCAGGCGGTCGAGTTCGCTTTCGTGCGCGGCCAGTCGGCCACGCAGGGTCACGGTGACGGCTCGGTACCTCGCGGCTGCCACCAACGCGAGGACGGCGAGGACGCCGGCTGCTGCTCCGCACCACTGAGTCATCGTCACGCGGCGAATTGTAGGGCGATGATCCTACGTTCGTGTGAACCGATCGATCGTCAATTGAACCTAATCAGTCAAGCTCTCACAGTCGGCACCATCATCGAACTACCTGACGTGAACACATCGGTGCTGGTCACCGAAGCGGCCGCAGCGCCGGATCCGCCGCCACTCCGATGGCCGCCGCGGGGGCGTTCGGCCGAGCGTCGAACAGATCGTCCGGATCGTGCCGGGGCCGACTACCGGCGGGTAGCCGCGTCCGTGGAGATTCGGTGCAGGAGCAGCAGCGCGACGTCGTCCGGGCGGGAGTTGCGCTGGGTGACGTTCAGCGTGAGCGCCTCGGCTAGCCCCTCCAGGCTGTCCTGGGCGCCGTCGGCGCCCACACCGGCACTCTGCCGGGCCCACAGCTCCAGCCCGCCGACCATCCGCCGCACCGAGTCGTCGTAGTCCTCGCCGCGGTCCTCGACCAGACCGTCGGTGTACGTCAGCAGCGTCTCGCCGACCGCCAGGCCGTGCACGGTCAGCTGGTACGTCCAGCCGGGGGCGACGCCGAGCGGCGGCCCGCCGGGCAGCTCCAGCTCGGACGCCGAGCCGCCGGAGATCCGGATCGGCGGCGGGTGGCCGGCCCGGGCGCCGCGCAGCGTCCCGGTGGCCGGGTCCAGGGTGAGGTAGAGGCAGGTGGCGAACAGGTCGGTGTCCAGCTCGGCGAGCAGCCGGCTGGTCCTGGCCAGCGTCGCGGCCGGGTCGTGCCCGTCGGTGGCGTACGCCCGCAGGCCGCTGCGCAGCTGTCCCATCACGGCGCTGGCCTCGGCGTTGTGGCCCTGGACGTCGCCGATCACCAGGCCGACCGCGCCGTCCGGTAGACGCAGCAGGTCGTACCAGTCGCCGCCGATCTGCATGCCCTCGGTGCCGGGCAGGTAGCGGGCCGTCGAGACGATGCCGGCCAGCCGCGGCAGGCTGCGCGGCAGCATGGCCCGCTGCAGCTCGGTGGCGCGGTGGTGGTGGATGTCGTAGAGCCTGGCCCGTTCCAGGGACTGCGCGAGGATGCCGGCGAAGGCCGAGTACATGGTGCGGTCCTCGCGGCTGAAGATCCGCGCGGTGTCGAAGGTGATCAGGCAGGATCCCACCTGCCGCCCGGAGGCGACCAGGGGCAGCACCGCCCAGGCCGAGGGGGTGAGCCGGCCGCCGCCCGGTCCGGGCCCGTCCTCCTCGCTGAACAGCGGGACGGCCCGGGCCAGCGACTGCTGCATCACGCCGGCCGAGAGCTCGTGCAGCCGGTTCAGCTCGCTGCGGTAGGGCCCGCCGTAGACGGCCGGGGAGACCGGCAGCAGCCGGCCCTCGTCGACCAGGTCCAGCACCACGCTGGCCGCGCCGAGGGCCGGCCGGGCTATGTCGGTCAGGGTGGTGGTGACGTCCCGGACGGTGACGGCCCGGGAGAGCGCCCGGGTCAGCGAGAGCAGCAGCAGCGAGCGGGTCCCGGCCCTGGAGGCGTCCGCCGACGGTTCGACGCCCTCCTCCGGGCCGGAGCGCTCCGGGTACGCGGGCCGGTCGCGGGCGGTCAGCAGGCCGGCGATCCGGACCGGGCGGCCGTGCAGGTCGCGCATCACCTCGCCCGACTCGTCCACCCGGATGATGGTGCCGTCGGCGTGCACGACGCGGTAGTCGAGCCGGTACGGCCCGCCCGCCGCGAGCGCGTCGGCCATGCCGGCCTGCAGGTCGGGGAGGTCCTCGGGGTGCACCACCCGGCTGAGGTCGGGCGCGGGGGCGGTGTCGCCCTCCGGCGGCGGGGGCAGGCCGACGACCTGGTAGGCGCGGCTGTCCCAGGTGGTCTCGCCGGTGACCAGGTCGCGTTCGAAGGCGCCCGCCCCGGCGGCCCGGACGGCCAGCGAGAGCAGCGGCCGGTCGCCCTGGTACGAGGCGGTGCGGATGCCCTCGGGCACCGGGCTCGCGGCCTGGACGTGGTCGATCAGGTGGGAGAGCCGGTGGGCGCAGGCCTCGGCGATGGTCTCCAGGGTCTCCACGTCGCGCTGCGGGACGGTGCCGCGGTGGGCCAGCGCCACCGCGAGCGCGCCGATCGGGACGCCGTCCACGACCAGCGGCATGACGGCGAGGGCGACCAGCCCGGTGCCGCGGCCGTGGTTGGTGCCGGGCTGGTCGCCGCGGGTCCGGTCGGGGCTGAGCAGGACGGTCTCGCGCCGGCGCAGGGCGAGGGCCGCGGGCAGGTCGCTCGTCGGGTCGACCAGGTTGTAGCGCTCGTGGGCCCAGTCCGGCAGGCCGTGCGAGGCGGCCAGCCGGAGCATGCCGTCGGAGTCCAGCAGGTAGAGGGCGGAGCCCTCGCCGGTGATCCAGCCGGGCCCTTCGGTGAGCACCGTGGCGAGCAGTTCGGCGGCGCCGGTGCAGCGCAGCAGCAGCCGGACGCAGCGCAGCTCGGTCCTGGTGGCGGGGCGCGACGAGGTCAGGTCCATGAGGCTCGACCGGTCCCTTCCGCTCAGTCCGCCGGATGTCCGATGTGAACATCTTATGGACGTCCTGTACGCCCGGCCGGTTGCAGGGCGGTGGCGGTGCGAGGGCGGTGCGTGTGCGGGGAGCTCCGGGGAGTGCGGCTACTGGCCGTCGGACTCGCCGTACGGCTCCTGGGCGACCGCCGGGACGGGCCGCATCGAGCGCAGGCCGCGGACCACGGCGTAGGCACGGGACAGGTGGCCCCGCGGGGACGCGGCCGCCGGGCGGCCCTCGCCGTGGCCGGCTCCGGCGCGCTGGGCGGGCACGAGGCCGACGGCGCTCCGGCCGGGCTGCACGGTCCTGGTCATCTGTCCACGTCCTCCGGGATGCCGGTGCGGCACCGCCGGTCTGACGGGGCGTGGCCGGCCGGGCCGCCGAACGACGGAACGTTCGGGTACCCGCCAGTGTCACCCGTGGACGGTGACGGAACGGTCTCGAATCCCACCCGAACCGGTACCGGCCCGGGACGGCAAGCGGGCCACCCGGAAGCCCGGGTGGCCCACGAGGATCGGGAGGCGGCTCAGACGGGGAACCCCGGCAGGGCGTTCAGCCCGTCCACGTCGGGGCTGCCCTCGGCGACGGTGCCGACGAGGTCCACGGGGAGGTCGGGGGCGGTGATGGCATCGGGCGTCAGGCCCTGCCCGACGGCCGGGGCCGCGTGCGCGCTGGGGGCGGTCAGGGAGGCCACCACACCCACGGCGAGGGAGGCGACGGCGAGCATGCTTCGCTTCTTCATGGCCTGCCCAACGCCGCCCGGGGCCCGGAGGACACGGGTGGACCCTCAGACCCGCCCGGGCCAGTTGCGCAGCCCCTCGGTCAGCACCCCGGTCACGCGCTGCCGGGTCACCGCCAGGTCCTCGGGAACCTGGAACCCGCCGCCGGTGGTCAGCGAGGCGAAGCCGTGCGCCACCGCCCGTACGGTCCGGGTCGCGTGCACCGCCTCCGCGCCCTCCAGGCCGTAGCCGCGCAGCACCGCCGTGATCACATCGACCAGCCGGGCGCCCGCCGCGGCCAGGTCGGGGTCCGCGCCGTCCGGCGCCTGCGGCAGCGCCGCGTACCGCTCGGGGTGCCGCACGGCGTACTCGACGTAGGCCGCCACCAGCGCCTCGACGGCCTCGTCGGTGCTGCGCCCGAGCACTGCGGCGGTCAGCCGGTCGGCCAGCTCCTCGGTGACCCGGACGGCTATCAGGCGGCGCAGCTCGGCCAGGCCGCCGGGGACGTGCTTGTAGAGGGAGGGGGTGGCGACCTTGGCGCGGGCGGCGACGGCGGCGAGGGTGAGGGCCTCGCCGCCCTGGTCGTCCAGCAGGGCCAGGGCGTGGTCCACGACGGCGGCGGGGGTGAGTCCGACCCGGGGCATCAGGCGACCTCGTCCAGGAAGGGGAGCAGGGCATCGGCGGTGGCCTGCGGGAATCCCGCCATCGGGTAGTGGCCGCCGCCGTCGATCATCACCTTACGGGCCTTCAGCGCGGCCGCCTGGCGGTCCGCCACCACCTCCGGCTTCGGGAAGTCGGGGTCCTTGCCGCCCATGATCACCAGGGCCGGGCAGCGCACCGCGGAGGACCAGCCGACCGGCGCGGAGTCGCCGGCGACGTACCCGCGGACGGCCGCCCTGCGCCCGGGCTCGCGCAGCATCGCGACCAGCCCGGCGCGGTACTGGTCGAAGTCGGCGGGCCGGGCGGTGGGGAAGTAGAGCCGCTGCGCCGCGCCCCACAGGGCCGGGAACCGCACCACGGCCGCGCCGAGGGTCTTGACCAGGGCCTTCTGGAAGGCGTTCGGCGGGAGGTTCTCGATGAAGGCGTCGATCAGCGCGATGCCGGCCACCCGCTCCGGCCGGTCGCCGGCCAGCCTGACCACCGTGGCCCCGGTGTAGGAGTTGCCGACCAGCACGGCCCGCTCGATGCCCAGGTGGTCGAGCAGGGCGAGCACGTCCTCGGCGATCGCGGCCGGGGAGTGGTCGGTGAAGCCGGTCGAGGACTCTCCCAGGCCGCGCAGGTCCATGGTGATCACCCGGTGGCCGGCGGCGGTCAGCAGCGGGACCAGCTGGCGGTAGGCGGTGCGCTTGTCGAGCATGCCGGGGAGCAGGACGACGGGGAGGCCGGCGCCGGTGGCCGAGTCGTCGAAGGCGATCCGGCCGCCGGGGACGTCGACGTACCGGGTGCTGGTGCTGGTCATTGCTGCCTCCTGAGCTCCTCGACGGGCGCTCGACCGGTTCGGCGAACCCCTGTAGCTCCAAAGCTAAGGCTAATAGCCTTAGCCGTCAAGGGGTGGCCGCTGCCCTGGGGTAGCGTGCGGCTGATCGCAGTGCCCGTGCCCGTTCGAGCGCCAGGAGGCGTCGTGCCCTTCATCAACGTCAAGCAGCTGTCCGGACGGAGCGACGAGCAGAACGCCGAGATCGTCCGGGCCCTGACCGAGGCCTACGCCACGGTCACCGGCGTGGACCCGGAGAAGATCTGGGTCGCGGTCGAGGAGGTCCCGGCCACCCACTGGTCGGCCGGCGGCGAGACCTTCGCCGCACGGAAGGCGAAGGCCGCCGAGGTCGGCTGAGCCGCGCTGCGGAGCGCGGCCGGGGCGGGAGTCAGGCCCCCTCGATCCGGAACGGGTCGTGTTCGGCCAGCAGCTTGTCCAGCCGGGCCTGGTCCACCCGGGTGGTCAGCTCGTCGGCCTCCTGCCGGTCGCGGATCACCTTGGCCAGGGTGAACGCCGAGGTGATCTCGTACAGCAGGCCGACGGCCAGGAAACCCCGCATCCAGGAGTCCACCGGGAGATAGGCGATCCCGGCGGCGAGGGCGGCGGTGGCGAGGGCGAAGGAGATGACGGCCTGGACGAAGTACGCGGCCGTGGTCCTGGACTGCATCTTTGTGCTCATGTCGAAAGGGTCTCCAAGTCCCTTTCCCGGCACATGAGTACGGATACTCAACCGGTCGGTAGCAGTCCGTCACGGGCGTCGGCCCGAAAGCGGGCGAACCGCCCCCGGGCGCCCGGCCGGGTCGCATTCTCTCCGCCGAGGCGCTTGGAATCATGGGGCGCATAGGATTAACTTTCGATAACGCAGCGCGGTACGAAACGCCGTACCCAGACGGCACCGTGCGCCATCGCTCAATCCGCGGGCACGCCTTCACCGGCGGGCCCGGGGAGCCGGGGAACCACGTTCCTTGGGGTGAATCGGCCAGGCCCAGGCCAGGCCGTAGGAGACCTTCCTGCTCCGAACCCGTCAGCTAACCCGGTCGGCGAGAGGGAAGGAAAGGAGCACGCCTCCGTGGCGTCGACGCACCCGCTCCAGGGCACGGCCGCAGGGATCCAGCTGCTCGACCACCCGGTCCCGGTGGGCCCGGTCCACCCGGTGGACCAGAACGCCGACCCGGCCCGGCACCGGATGCCCCGTCAGGCCAGGAGCAGCGGGCCACTGCTCGGCGTCACCGCGATGACCGCGGCCCTCAGCGCCACCGGCTTCGCCGCCGCGTCCTCCGCCCAGGCCGCCCCCGCGCCCACCCCCGCCCCCGCCGTCTTCGCCGCCGACTCCTTCGACCAGGACCAGGCACCGGCCGCCGCCCAGGCGCCCGCCGCCGACCCGGGCCTGGCCCTCGCCGCCCGGATCCAGCAGCAGGCCGACGGCCGGAGCAGCGCCGAGGAGACCGCCCGGCTCGCCGCCGCCCAGGAGGCCGAGGCCAAGCGCGCCGCCCAGCAGGTCCAGGTCCAGCCCTCGGTCCAGGTGCAGGCCCAGCCCTCGGTCCAGGCCCGGCCCCCGGTGCAAGCCCGGGAGCAGGCCGACCACGCCCCGCGGGTCGCGCTCGCCCCGCCGGTCGCCGACTACACCCTGAGCGCGCACTACGGGCAGTCCGACTCCTACTGGTCGCACCTGCACACCGGGCTCGACTTCGCCGCGCAGACCGGCGCCCCGGTCACCGCCGTCGCCGCCGGCACCGTCACCTCGGCCGGCTGGTCCGGCGCCTACGGCTACCGGGTCATCCAGACCCTGCCGGACGGCACCGAGGTCTGGTACTGCCACCTCTCCCGGATCGCCACCGCCGACGGCCCGGTCGCCCCCGGTACCGTGCTCGGCGCGGTCGGCGCCACCGGCAACGTCACCGGCCCGCACCTGCACCTGGAGGTCCGCCCCGACGGCGGCGCCCCCGTCGACCCGCTCGCCTGGATGCAGGCGCACGGCCTCAATCCGTAGGCTCCTGGACGGCCGACGCCTGGTCCGCCAGGTACGCCTCGATCTCGTCGTTGCCCGGCTCCGGCGCCAGGTCCGGGTACTCCTCGACCAGCAGCGCCGGCAGGCCGGGCACCGTCCACTCCCCGTACAGCCGCAGCGCCTCCACGGCCACCGTCGCCTCGAAGCCCTCGAAGTCCCCGGAGAGCTCCTCGGGCATCGGCCGGCCGAGCGCCGTCAGCTCGGCCAGGTTCCGGTAGCTGCGCTGCATCAGGCCCTGCTCCAGCAGCAGCCGCGCGCCGTCCGTCGCCATTCCGATCATCAGCAGCCGGGTCGGCCCCCAACCGCCGTCCCGTTCCTCCGCGTCCAGGCCCGGAACCGCCGCGAACGCCTCCAGGCGCTGCTGCTCCGGCAGCTCCCGGAAGGCGTCCAGCCAGGCACGCACCGCGTCCGGGTCGGCGGTGTCCACGCCGTCCGCCCACAGCAGCAGGGCGTACAGCCGGGGCCAGGTCACCAGGTCGGCCCGCCGCAGCAGCCCGCACAGCACCTCGCCCTGCCACTCGGCCTCCGCGCGCAGCCGCTCGTACCGCTTGGTGTTCAGCCGGCGTGCCGCCCGCTGGTGCTCGATCAGCAGCAGCACCGCGGCCCCGTACGCCGAGGGGTCGCCGCCGGGCTGGACGTACAGGTAGAGCCGCTCGTACAGCAGCTGCTCCAGCAGCGCCGAGCCCAACTCCGGGTAGCCGTCGTGCATCCGGGCACCGCTGAGCTCCAGCAGCGCCAGCACCGTCCGCACCGCCTCCTCGGGCACGCCCTCCTCGGCCGCCGAAGCGATCAGGTCGGCGGCGCGGGTGTGTGGAATGAGCTGCAGGTCTTCGTCGTTCACGGACAAACCGTAGCCGGTGCCGCAGACCCCGACGGGTAGGGTCGGCGGACATGGACCCAGTACGGCTGACCGGCCCCCGCCTGATCCTGCGCGAGTTCGACCACACCCAGGCGGAGGTCGCCGGCCTGCACGCCGTCTTCGGAGACCCGGAGACCGCCCGCTACCTGCCGTTCGAGCCGCGCGACCTGGAGGACTGCGCCGACCAGATCGAGCAGTACCTGGACGCCGCCGAGCAGCGCCCCCGCACCGAGTACCGCCTCGCCGTCGCCCGGCCCGCCGACGGCGAGGGCGCGCCCCTGGTCGGCACCGCCGCCCTCACCCTCGAAGGCGACCGGGCCGCCGTCCTCGGGTACGCGCTGCGCCGGGACACCTGGGGCCACGGGTACGCCGGCGAGATCGTCACGCTGCTCTGCGGATTCGGCTTCCACACCCTTGGCCTGCACCGGCTGGCCGCCCGTACCGACCCGGGCAACGCCGCCTCGGCCCGGGTGCTCGCCCGGGCCGGTTTCCAGCTGGAGGGCCGGATCCGGCACGAGCTGAACCGGGCCGGCCGCTGGCTCGACGGCATGCAGTACTCGCTGCTGGAGCACGAGTGGCCCGCCGGGGGTGGGGACAACCCCACCCCCGATCCGGCAGCGGACCGGATACTCCGCTGAGCCCCCGTTCGGCATCGTGGACGTCGTGAGAACGGACGACTTCGAGGGGCCTGAGATGACCGCCAGCACCAGCCCGTACAGCCACCCCGTGACCCCGCGACCGGCCTTCTGGCGGGCGCCGTTCAGCGCCTCGACCTACCGCGAGGTCGGCTTCGTCCTCACCGGGCTGCCGATCGCGCTCCTCGGCTTCGTGTTCGTGGTGGTCCTCTTCTCGCTCGGACTCGGCCTGGTGGTCACCGCCCTCGGCCTGCCGGTGCTGGCCCTGATGCTGACCGCCTCCCGTGGCCTCGGCGCCCTCGACCGGGAGCGCGTGCGCACCCTGCTGGACACCCCGGTGACCGCACCCGGTCCGCTCCGGTCCGGCCGGCGCGGCTTCTGGGGCGGCGTCACCGCCCGGCTGGCCGACCCGGCCGGCTGGCGGGCCGCGCTCTACCAGGTCCTGATGCTGCCCTGGGCTATCGCCAGCTTCGTGATCACCGTGGTCTTCCTGGTCACCGGCTGGGTCGTCGCCCTCTACCCGGCCTACCACTGGGTCTTCGAGCGCTACCTGGACTGGCCCGGCTACCGGGTCGTCGAGTTCACCAACGGCAAGGGCGAGTACTACGCCTACTACGTCACCTCGCCGTACCAGATCGCCGCGGTCTCGGTGGTCGGAATCGCCCTGGTACTGCTCACCCCGAAGATCGTCCACGGGCTGACGAGCGTGCACCGCCTCGCCGTGCGCGGCCTGCTCGGCGCCCGCTGACCCGGCCCGTACGCCTCCGGCAGCCGCTGACCCGGCCCGTACGCCTCCGGCTCCCCGCCCGGGAGCACCCGTTCGGCGGGTGCCGGAGGGCGGCCCGCGCCACCCCGTGATCGGCTGGGACGGCCCGTCGCCCGCCGTGCGCGAGCGAGCCCCGAGTCAGGAGCAGCCGTGTCCGTGCTGGTCACCTCCCGCCCGCTGGACGAGTACTGCGGGCTGTTCGGCCTCACCCGCAGTGAACTGCGCACCCTTCCCGGGCCGGTCCTCGACTGCCCCGGCGGCGCGTCCGGGCTGGTCGCCGAGGCCCGGGCGCTCGGCTGCCGGGCGATCGCGGTCGACCCCGGCTACGCCGTCCCGCCGCCCGCGCTGGCCGCGCTGGCCCGGGCCGGCCGGGAGACGATGGCCGCCGCCATCCGGGCCGAGCCCGCCCGCTACCTCCCCCGGGAGTCCCGGGCCGACCGCTACCTGCGCAGCTGGGACCGCTCCCGGCGGCTGTTCGCCGCCGATGCGGCCGTCCACCCGGAGCACTACGTGGCCGCCGCGCTGCCCCGACTCCCGTTCGCGGACGGCGCGTTCGCGCTGACCCTCAGCAGCTACCTGCTGTTCGCCTACCCCGCGCTGTTCTCCCCGGCGGAGCAACTCGCCGCCCTGCGCGAACTGGTCCGGGTCACCGACCCGACGGGTGAGGTCCGGATCCACCCGCTGCACGACTCCACCGGCCGGCCCTACCCGCGACTGGACGCGCTGCGCGCCGAACTGGGCCGCCATCAGGTCGCCACCGAGATCAGGCGGTACGGACGGCCCGGCACCCACCGGGTGCTGGTCCTGCGCGCGGCCGACCACCGCCGCCGGGCGGCCGGGCTCAGCGCGGGGCGGGCACGGCCGGATCGGGTACGGTCGGATCGGTCGAGGTCGGACCCGCCGGGCCGGCAGCGTCCGGAGCGGGCCCGGCCGGGCCGGTCCCGGCGGGCAGCTGCTCGGGCAGCACCCTGAGCACGTCCTCCGCCACCGCCCGGCGCCGTGAATACGGCGGCACGTTACGGGAGTTGCGCATCTTGTAGCGGACGGCGTCGCGCAGTGCGCCGCGCTGCTCGGGAGTGAGGTCGGGCAGGTCGGCGGCGGCGCGGGCCGCCAGCAGGGCCTGCAGCAGTTCGAAGGCCGAGAGGTGGCGGTCGATCGCGGTGATCACCAGGTCGAGGTTGCCCGCGTCGGGAGCGCCCTGCAGGAGGGCCAGGGCCTGCACGCGCAGGCCCTCCACCCCGGTCTGGAACAGATCCCGGACCTGCGCGGCGCTGAAGCCGAGCGAAGGGGCCGCGACGACGGTCTTGTTCACGGAGTCGGCCAGCGTCTGCCGGTCGGCCGCGGACAGCGCCCGGGCCAGCAGCAGCCGGGTGAGCAGCCAGCCGGTCAGGAAGCCGACCACGCTGAAGTACACCCCGAGCGCGGCCGCGAAGCCGGCCGCCCCGGGACCGCCGCCGACCACCGGGGCGAGCGCCCGGCCCAGCTCCCGCAGGCGCTGCGGCACCGTGCCGATCTGGGTGAGGCCGGCCCCGAGGAGGATCTTGGTGAGCCAGTCGGAGACCTGCTCCAGGTTGGTGTTGGGCGCGTAGCTCGCCGTGGAGGTCGCCGCCCGGTCCTCCGGATGCGCGGCGGCGCCGCTGGTCAGCAGTTTCGGCACACCGAACAGGAAGCCGAGCAGGCCGCCCGCCACCGAGAAGGTCGCGGCCACCATCAGCCCGCCGCCGAGCGCCGCCGCCCAGTGCGGCGCTGCCGCGGCGAACAGGGCGAGGCCCAGCACCCCGGCCCCCAGGACTCCGGCCAGCGCGATCTTCACCGCCGGCACCGGCTCGCCGCCGCGTTCGAGCTCCACCGACTCCACCCCCGTACGGTCCGTCAGGTCGCTGCGACTGTAGCGGATTACGCGCCGGGGACGGCAGCACTCGTCGGGGTGAGGCCGTGACCGATCGAGGACGTACCGCCCTGGTCCTGGTGGACCTGCGGACCCGGATCGTGGAACTCCCGCTCGCCCCCGGCCCGGGGGATGGCCGTCGGGGAGCACACCCACGCCGTCCGGCGCGCCTTCCCGCGCTTCGGCGCCGTCGTCGCCCCCGCCGAAGCGGCCCGCCTGCTCGATCCGGCAGCGGGCGTCCCCGGACTCCCGGTGTCCGACCACCGCGGCCTGCCGCAGGCGGGCACCCGGGTCCCGGCTGCCGTGGCCGACCGGGTCCGGACAGCAGGCGGCCCGTGGGCTGCTCTCCTCGGCGCCGGGCCCGCGAGGGGCCCTGGCGGCCGAGGCACCGGGGATGTACCGGTGAGCCCACGGGCCGGGTGACTGCTTGGGTCTGCGCCTGCCGCCGGAGGCCGTACGCGCCTCTTCTGCACAGGCAGGGGCGGCTCTAGCGAGCAGCCACCTCACGCATCCTGATGGAACTCAATTCAGGATCACCTCCTTTCAGTGTGCCGCCACTGTAGGCACGCTCCTCGGAGGAGGGCAACGGTTTTTCGGGGCGGCGGGAGCGCGCCGTTTTCTCGATCTTCGTGGCCGTTCCCCGCGAAAAGGGGCGGGGGCGGCGGAGGGCGCGGCGGGGGAACGGCGAAGGCCCGGCAGACTGGCTGCCGGGCCTTCGTTGCTACTGAGTAGCGGGGACAGGATTTGAACCTGCGACCTCTGGGTTATGAGCCCAGCGAGCTACCGAGCTGCTCCACCCCGCGTCGGTGAACCTGACAGTACGGGAGTGGCGGGCAGAAGGGAAATCCGATTCCCGTCGGTGCCCGCGAAAAGGGGCGGGGGCGGCGGAGGGCGCGGCGGGGGAACGGCGAAGGCCCGGCAGACTGGCTGCCGGGCCTTCGTTGCTACTGAGTAGCGGGGACAGGATTTGAACCTGCGACCTCTGGGTTATGAGCCCAGCGAGCTACCGAGCTGCTCCACCCCGCGTCGGTGAACCCAACAGTACGGGACGGTCAAGCGGAAGGGAAATCCGATTCCCGCCCGGGCGCGGCCGCGGTGCGGACCGGCTGCCGGGAGGCCCGGGTCCTGGCCCAGACCGCGAAGCAGACCAGGGCCGCGAAACAGGGCACCATCACCAGGGCGTAGACGAGCAGGAAGCCGTCCGTGCCGAGCCCGGCCGCCGCGTTCCAGCTGCCGTGCAGGGTGATCGCCAGCAGCAGCCCGGCCGGCGCGGCCAGCCGGGCCGGCCAGCGGCGGGCGGTGGTCAGGGCGATCGCGATGCCGAGGCCGGTGAGCGCGGTGAACAGCGGATGGGCGAACGGGGAGAGCAGACCGCGCAGGACGAAGGTGTGCACGGTGCCGTCGAAGTCCCGCAGGCTCGGGGGCTCGCCGAGGCCGATCGAGTCCAGCCGGGCCTGCTGGTCGTCGGTGAAGGCACGGCCCAGGTAGAGGGCGTTCTCGGTGAAGGCGAAGCCGCTGGCGGTGATCGAGCCGAGGACGGTGCCGGCGGCCAGCGTGCGCGGGCTGGAGCGGGCCCGCCGCCCGGGCGGTGCGGGTCGGAAGTACGGGAGCGGGCGCAGCCGGGCCCGGGCCCGCCGCGGGGGCACCGGGGGCCGTGGTGAGCCGTCCGGCCGGATCGCGGACAGCTGGCGGGCGAGCAGGGCGCAGGTGCGCTCGGTGCGGCAGCGCAGCCGGCGGTGGAAGGGCAGCAGGAGCAGCAGCAGGGCGGCGGCCTTGGCGCTCTCCTCGATCAGCGGGGTGGCGAACTCCGCGACCAGGGTCTCGCCGCGGGCCGTGCCCTGGTGGGCGATGAGGAAGTCGCTGGCCCAGCCGTTGGCCATGATGGCGACGGTGGTGGCCGCGCAGGCGCCCCAGGCGAGGCAGAACAGGATGTGCCGCAGCGGCACCCTGGCGGTGCGGTTCAGCCAGGCCAGCGAGCCGAGGACGAAGGGCAACGGCAGTATCGCCAGGGCGAGGCCGACCAGGAGCCCGGTGGTGCCGGTCTGCCGCTGGACGAGGTGCAGGATCAGCACCCCGGAGCCGGCCAGCGCGCCGGCGGCGAGGGCCGAGGACAGCGCCGGGCGGCGCAGCGAGGTCAGGCGGTGCAGCAGCCGCCCGGCCTGCGGGGGCAGCGGTACGGCGGCCCGCCGCACCCGCGGCCCCGGGATTCGCCGGGTGCCGGTGGTGTGCGTGGGCCGGTCGGCGGCGGCGCCGGCGCCCGCAGCGGGAAGGGAGACCGTTGCGGGCGCGCTGCCGCCGGACGGACAGCTCACGCCGAAAGCGTAGGCGACCCGGTCGGCCGTGCGGGAGAGTGCGGAACAAGCCGCGTCAATCCACCCACCTGTGGTAACGCTGTGCGGATGTGGTGCCCGTGACCTGCGTCGGCGGTGGGCCGACGGGTGTGCTCAGCGGCGGCGGAACAGCAGGTCGTGCACGACGTGCCCCTTGGCGAGGCCGGCCCGTTCGAACTTGGTCATCGGCCGCCAGCCCGGCCGGGGCGCGTAGCCGGGGACGCTGCCGGTCGGGTGCTCGGCGGGCTCCAGCCAGCCGGTGCCGTCGCCCTCGGGGTGCAGGTTCTCCAGCTCGGGGGAGGCGCAGAGCACGCGGAGCATCTGCTCGGCGTACTCCTCCCAGTCGGTCGCGCAGTGCACCAGGGCGCCGGGCGCCAGGCGCGGCAGGACCAGCTCCAGGAAGGACTCCTGGATCAGGCGCCGCTTGTGGTGCTTGGGCTTGGGCCACGGGTCGGGGAAGTAGACCCGCAGACCGGCCAGCGAGGCGTCGGGGAGCATGTCGCGGAGCAGGATGACGGCGTCGCCGGCGGCCAGCCGGACGTTGCGGGAGTCGTCGCGCTCCAGGAACTGCAGCAGGTTGCCGTGGCCGGGGGTGTGGACGTCGGCCGCGAGGATGCCTGCGGTCGGGTCGGCGGCGGCCATGGTGGCGGTGGTGTCGCCCATGCCGAAGCCGATCTCCAGGGTGACCGGCCGCCCCTCGAACAGCTCGACGAGGTCCAGCGGGGTGCCGTCGATCGCGAGGCCGTACTGCTCCCAGCCCCGGTCCAGCGCGCCGGCCTGGGCCTTGGTCATCCGTCCGCGGCGCGGCTGGAAGCTGCGGATGCGGTGCTCGCGGTGCTGCTCCTCGGTGGCCTTGTGCGGGTACATCGGCGCCGGGTAGCCCGCGGGGGCGGCGGAAAGCCGGGCCGAGGGGCGCAGCTCGGTCTCGGGCGAGACGGTCTCGGTCAGCTGGGGGGAGGCGGTGGCAGTCACAATCGGCCAAGTCTAAAGGGGCGTGCGCAGGGCCGGGGCGGCGCGTGACGCATTCCTCACCTCGGACGGTCAGCCGCCCGCCTCCAGCGCGGCCAGCGCCCGGCGGGCCACCTCGCGGCCGATCGCCAGGGAGGCGGTGGCGGCGGGGGAGGGGGCGTTGAGGACGTGCACCGTGCGGCGGGCGGAGGCGGCGTCGGCGGGGTCGAAGCCGGCGAACGCGAAGTCGTCCAGCAGCGAGCCGTCCCGGGCCACGGCCTGGGCCCGGACGCCCGCGGTGGCCGGTACCAGGTCGGCGGCCGTGACGGCGGGCAGCAGCCGCTGCACGGCGGTGGTGAAGGCGCGCTTGGACAGCGAGCGGTGCAACTCGCCGATCTCGTAACGCCAGTGGCGCCGGGCGATCTGCCAGGTGCCGGGGAAGGCCGCCGTCTCGGCCAGGTCGCGGAGCTTGAGCGTGCGCCAGTCGTAGCCCTCGCGGGCCAGCGCGGGGACGGCGTTGGGGCCGACGTGGACGTCGCCGTGGACGCCGCGGGTGAGGTGGACGCCGAGGAACGGGAAGGCCGGGTCGGGCACCGGGTAGACCAGGCCGCGGACCAGCGCCCGGCGGGCTTCGGTGAGTTCGTAGTACTCGCCGCGGAACGGGACGATGCGCACCCCGGGGTCGTCGCCGGTCAGCCGGGCGATCCGGTCGCTGTGCAGGCCGGCGCAGTTCACCAGGACGCCGCAGCGCAGTTCGCCGGAGGAGGTCTGCACCGTCACCCCGTCGGGGCGCCGGACCACCGCGCGCAGTTCGGTGCCGGTACGCAGTTCGGCGCCCTTCTCCTCGGCGAGGCGCGCGTAGGTGCGGGCCACGGCGGGGAAGTCGCAGATGCCGGTGGTGCCGACGTGCAGGCCGGCGATGCCGGTGACCTCGGGCTCGTGCTCCCTGATGCCGTCGGGGCCGAGCTCGGCGACCGGGATGCCGTTCTCCCGGCCGCGCTCGGCCAGCGCGGCCAGCCGGGGCAGTTCGGCGGCGCCGGTGGCCACGATCAGCTTGCCGGTCACCTGGTACGGGATGCCGTGCTCGCGGCAGAACTCGACCATCTCGGCGGCGCCGCCGGTCGCGTACCGCGCCTTGAGCGAGCCGGGGCGGTAGTACACGCCGCTGTGGATCACGCCGCTGTTGCGGCCGGTCTGGTGGGCGGCGAAGTCCGGTTCCTTCTCCAGCAGTGCCACCGCCAGCCCGGGCCTGGCCCGGGTCAGCGCGTACGCCGTGGACAGTCCGACGATCCCGCCGCCCACCACCAGCACATCGACGTCGTAACCCACCGCAGCCCCTTCCGCCGGCTCCCCGAGGCGATGCTTTCACGGCGGGGAGCCGGGGGTGAGGGTTTCGGGTCCGCTACCGCAGCCAGGGCCAGTCGGCGTCCCGGCCGGACTCCAGCAGCGGGATCAGCCGGAACGCGGAGTCGCCCAGGCCGCCGAAGGTGTGGCGGCCGGCGGTGCCGGACGGCGCGTGTCCGGTGCGGTAGCCGGCCAGGTTCCAGGTGTAGACCGGGATGTGGCCGGGGACGGCGTCGAGCGGGTCGCCGTGCCAGGTGCCGTAGGCCTGCTCGTCGGTGACGACGACGACCCGGTCCTGGCCGCGGTAGTGGCTGCGCACCGCACTGGCGGTGTCGGTGCCGCCGAGGTCGCCGAAGCGCTGCAGCGTCGTCAGGACCGAGTCGCCCCGTTCGAGGTCGAGCCGGTTGCTGGTCGAGCCGAACTGCACCAGGTCGGCGTCGGCGGCCCGGAGGGCCAGTGCCGTGCCGAAGATCGCCGCCGAGTCGGCGCGGTTCAGCTGGGTCTGTGCGCTCGGGCGGTCGAACATGGAACCCGAGCGGTCGACCAGGACGAGGGTGCGGCCCGGCAGCGCCGGCACGTTGGCCAGCGAGTGGCCGAGCGCCTGCTCCAGCGGGTACGCCCAGCGCAGCGACGGCGCGTGCCGGTACGCGGCCAGGTAGCGGAACGGGAACTGCCGGGACCGCCGGACCTCGTCCGGGTCGGCGATCCGCCGGGCGACCTGCGCGGCGACCTCGTCCGAGACCCCGGCCCGGTCGAAGTTGCGCAGGTTGCGCAGCAGCGCCATGGAGCCCATGGACGGAATGATCGCCTCCCAGACGGCGGCGTCCAGCGGGCCCTGCAGCCAGCCGGCCAGTGCCTCCCAGGTGAGACCGGCGGCGGCCAGCCGCTCGGCGCCGCCGGGGCCGGTGACCAGGGCACGCCGGTCGGCGAGCGGTGTGGCGAGCAGGTCGCGGTTGGCGGCCAGCAGACCGTCCCCGACGGGCGGCAGGGCCTCCTCCGGGCGGTGCCGGCGGTCCAGCGCGTACCGGAACAGCTCGCTCTGCCACGGCCGGTCGGGCGGCGGCGAGGGGTGCGTCAACTCCAGTACGTCGCCGAAGCGGTAGCCCTTGGACGCGGTGTCGTACTTCAGCAGGGAGCGCCCGGTGTACAGCCGCCGGGCGGCGTCCGCGACGCCGCGCTTGAGCGGCTTCGGCAGGCTCCGGCCGTACCGGGACGTCCAGTACGCGAGCAGTTCGCCCGGCTCGTCGGCGCGCTGCAGGACGGCGTCGACGGCCTGCCGGGAGTGTCCGGCGGCGCCGGCGTCCAGCCGGGCCCGGGTGAACTCGGCCGCGCCGACCAGGGACGCGGTGCGCAGGAAGGCGTCGGAGCGCAGCCAGCGCAGCAGGCCGAGGGTCCACTCGGGATCCTCGACGGCCAGGGCGCGCACCAGCGTGGTGTAGCGGTCGTCGCGGTCGCCGCCGCGTTCGTAGAAGGTGTCCTGGCCGACCAGGTTGGCGACGGCCAGCAGGAAGAGCTCCGACTTCTCGTCCCGGAGGTGGCCCCTGCCACCCTGGTGGTTGGCGGTCACCTGCCCGGTGGTCGCCACGGGCGAGGACGGACCCGCCTTGGTGCGCCGGGTGTTGAAACGAGACATGCGGAAATCCCCCTGCTGGAAAAGGAAGTGGGGAGGCCGGCCGGCGCGCCCGAGGTCGAATCGGCAGTGGTCGGTCGAGAATCGGCTTCACCGCACCCCCGGAAGGGTGCTCCACAGAAGTAACCACGGCCTGCGCACCGGGCGCACCGGCGCTGTGCCTCCCGAGATCTGAGAGCGGGAACCGGCGGTTTCGTTGGAGGAAGTAGCCGGGACCCTGCGCACCGGGAGGTGCGGACATGCTGTTCAGGAATGGTGTCCAGAGAACCGGGATCGGCCGAGGCGTTTGCTATTGCTCTCCCGGACTGAGCTACACCGGCCGGAGCCGGCGGCGGGAATCGAACCCGCGACCCATAGATGAAGAAGTAGCCTCTGCCTGCGCACCTGGACGGTACGACGGTAGCCATTCGACTGCCGTGCCCGCACCCGGATTTCGGCCGCCGCCGGAGCGGGTGCGTTCGTGCTTTCCTGAAAATGGTGTCCGGAGGACGGGAATGCGGCGGGGGCATTGTGTCTGGAGCTCTACCGCTGAGCTACACCGGCCCTTCAGCCGGTGACGGGAGTCGAACCCGCGCACGCCAGAATCCGAAGGAGCCCCCACCCGCGCACCCGGACGAGGACGACGGTAGTCGCCGCCCGCCGGGCCCGCACGCGGATTACCCGGAGGCCGTCAGGACCAGCCGGGCCCGCTCCGCCAACTCCCGGACCCGGCGCTCGTCCTGGTACGGCTCCAGCAGCCGCAGCATCTCGACCACGTACTCGCGGCTGCGGTGCGAGGAGATCCGGCCCGCGACCTCGACGGCCCGCTCGCCGGCCGCGACCGCGGCATCCAGGTCGCCCGCCTCGGCCTCGGCCATCGCGGAGACGAACAGCCGCAGCCCGTGCGAGCGGACGTACCCCTCGGTCGGCCGGGCCAGCGCCTCCCGGGTGAAGTGCCGCACCTTGGCCGGGACCCCGAGATCCCGGAAGCACTCCGCCGCGTCCGCGGCCAGCCGGTCGTAGGCGTAGAAGTCGATCCAGGTCGGGTCCGGATCCCCGGGCCTGGCGCGGTCGAGCGCGATCTCGGCGGCCGCCAGCGCCGCCGAGCAGGCCGCTGCCGAGCCCGCCTTCGCGTGGGCCCGGGCCTCCACCAGGTGGAAGAAGCTCATCGTCCGCGCGGTCGCCAGCCCCCGGTTGCGCTCCAGCGCGGCCTGCGCCAGGTCGATCGCCTCGTCGGGGAAGTTCCGGTAGGCCGCCTGCAGGCTCATCGAGGCCAGCACATAGCCGCCCAGCGGCACGTCGCCGGCGGCCCGGGCCAGCCGCAGAGCCTGGATGTAGTACCGCTGCGCGGCCTCGTGCTGGCCGGTGTCGAAGGCCATCCACCCGGCCAGCCGGGTGAGTTCGGCCGTCGCGCCGAACAGCGCACGGCCGACCGCGTCGCTGTACGAGGCCAGCAGCAGCGGGGCGGCCTCCACCCGCAGGCACTCCGGCACCATGGACGAACGCCAGTCCCCGCCACCGTACTTGGAGTCCCAGCGGCGGGCCTCCTGGGCCGCCTCGCGGAGCTTGGCCGCGTCCGCGTGCCCGACCCGGTAGCCGGAGAGGTCGGGTACGAGGGTCTCGCGGGCCACCGAGCCGTCCGCCGGGGTGATCAGCCAGCGGGAGACCGGGGTCGCGTACGCCGAGACCGAGAACGTCCCCGCCAGGCTGTCGCTCCACCGCCCGCCGCCCGGGCCGCGCCGCAGGTCCAGGTCGACCCGCCACAGCTCGGTCGCCGAGCGCACCGCCTCCGGCACCTCGCGCGGGAATTCCAGGCCCAGTTCCGGGGTCGGGTGCGAGTCGGCCAGGCCGATCTCCTCCAGCGGCACCGGCCGGCCCAGCTTGTTGCCCAGGGCGGTGGCGATCAGGTGGGGCACCGGGCGCTGCGGCACCATGCCCTTGGTCACCCACCGGGCCACCGAGGTCTTGTCGTAGCGGAGCGTCAGTCCGCGCTGCGCGCCGAGGTCGTTGACCCGGCGGGCGAGACCGGCGTTGCTGATCTGGGCGAGCGACAGGAGTGCGCCGAGCCGTTCGTTCGGCCCTCGTGAGCTGACGGTCATGGTGGCGGTGGCACCCCCGGGCGACGTCGTGCGCGGATGGCGGGCGAGCGGCAGGGCGGCGTCGGCCCGTTGTGCGGGTGTCCGCTCCCGTACTGCTGCACCTAGCGTAGTCGTCCGGGTTCCGAGGGTTAAGAGTCTGCATTCCGGATGGCGGGATCGCGCGCCCGCGCGACCGGTGGGGAACCGGCGGTGGGAGGGGCCCGTGCGCCCCGGCCGGCCGTCTGCGGAGGGCCGTGCTCCGGTCCTGTGCCGACGTGCGCCACCCGTGCTCCCTGGCTCACAGGGGCAGGTCGGCGATTCGCTGGACGCCGTGGAACGGCCCGTCGCCGAGGACCCGGCGGGCCGGGGGAAACCACCGCCTACGTCCCCGCGGGCGGTGGTGGGTCCGGGAGGGCATGCGGATGCCCTCCCGGGCTGTGCGGCGCCTTTCGGCCATCCGGCGATGTCCATGCCACGGGCCGCCGGACGGCCCTTCCTGTGCCACACCGGGGGCGGCCCGGGTCACGGAGGGGGAGGCCCGGACCGCCCGCCGCGGGACGATCCGCCGCGCCCGCGCCCGGCCCCGCCGAACTCACCTCCGCAACACGGGTAACCGGCGGCCCGTCCAGTGGCACGATGTCTCCTGACGGCGCGTCCGACCCGCACCACGCACGCGCCCGATCCCCTCGGCAGGCGGAGGCGCGATGCGGTGGCTCACCGGCTGGAGCGGTTCCCCTGGCACCGGGAACCCGGCCCTGGCCGCCGTGCGACCACTGGCCGGCACCGCGCTCTGGGGCGGGCCCAACCCGCTCTGGGCGGTGGGGGACTGGCGCCCGGACGAGATCCGCCTGGCCACCCTGCGCCCCGGCGCCCCCGCCACCGTCCGCACCGGCCCGCAGCCGGACGACCCCACCGACCTGGACTCCCCGGCCACCCTGCGGCTCGCCGTGGTCGGCCACTGCGGCGCCTCCGACGCCGAGATCGCCGCCGGACTGGCCGCCGCCCGCGGCGGAGCCGTCCGCCACCTCACCAGCTGGCCCGGCAGCTACATCGTGGTGCTGCGCGCGGGCGTCCGCAGCACCGTCCTGCTCACCGACCTGGCCGGCCTGCAGCAGGTCTTCCACACCCCCTGGTGCGGCGGCACCGCGTACGCCACCGCCGCCCTCCCGCTCGCCGACCTGGTCGCCGCCCCGCTCGACCCGGACCATCTCGCCGCCGTCCTGGCCGTCCCCGAGGCCGCCGAGGTGCTGGGCACCGGCACGCCGTACGCGGGCGTCCACCGGGTGCCGGCC
The DNA here is from genome assembly GCF_041434935.1 of Kitasatospora sp. NBC_00374. Classification (NCBI taxonomy): domain Bacteria; kingdom Bacillati; phylum Actinomycetota; class Actinomycetes; order Kitasatosporales; family Streptomycetaceae; genus Kitasatospora; species Kitasatospora sp. NBC_00374. Next base: position 4,683,139 of record NZ_CP107964.1, read on the forward strand.
GGCCACACCCTCGGCATCCGCAGCGGCCGCCCCTACACCGCCGGGTACGAGCCGGAGACCGGCGACGGCCGCTGGACACGGGACGAGGCGCCCGCCGTCCGGGAGCTCACCCGGGCGCTGCTGGAGGCCGTCCGCTGCCGGGTCAGGACCGCCACCCCGGCCACTCCCGGCAGTCCGCAGGAGCGCCCCCGGCTCGGCGTCGACCTCTCGTACGGCACCGCCTCCGCCACCGTCGCCCTGCTCGCCGCCGCCGTGCCGATCGGGCCCGCCGCCGCGGCCGCCGCGCCCCCGGCGGCGACCCCGCCGGTCAGGTCCGGCGCCGTGAAGGGCTCCTGGGCCCGCGGACCGGTCCCGCGGGACGAGGCGGCCACCCCGGAGACCCTCGCCGCGGTCACCCTCGGCGAGAGCGAGCGGCCGGCCCTCGCCGTCGACGCGCCCAGGCTCCGCCACGTCGTGCTGCCCCCGGCCCTCCCCTACGCCGAGCTGGTCGACCCGCCGGCCGAGGCCCCGGCCGGGCCGCTCACCGACGAGCCCGGCGCCGCGCTGCTCGCCGCCGGTGCCGACGGCAGCCGCTTCCGGGCCGGCGGGACCGACCACCTGACCGGCTACGGCGCCCGGCACGTGCTGGACGGCCACCCCGCCCGCCTCGCCGACCTGATCCGGCTCGGCCGCTCCCGCGAACTGCTCGGACCGGTCGCCGCCCTCGCCGGGGCGGACCGGGCCGCCGCCGGGGCCCTGACCGGGGCCGTGCGGACGCCGGTCACGGTGCTGCGGGCCGCCCACCGGCTGGCCCGGGCCGGCTACGCCGACGCCCTGGACGACCTGGCCGTCTCCCTGACCCTGCGGCAGGTCCCCGAACCGGGGCCGACCGCGGGCGCCGGCTCGGCCGCCGCGCTGGCCTGGGCGGTACCCGGCCCGGCCGCCCGCTGGCTCTCCGACCACGCGCTCGCCTCGGTCGCCCAACGGCTGCGGATCGCCGCCCGCGGCGGCGCCCCCACCGAGCTGCCGGGTGCCCGCCGGGCCAGGCTCGCGCTGCACCGGCACGCGGCCGGCTACCGCACCCTGGTCCAGGCCGCGGAGCAGCACGGCCAGCGTCTGCACGCGCCGTTCCTCGACAACCAGGTGGTCCGGGCCGCCCGGCTGCTGCCCGACGAGGTCCGGCTGCAACCGGGCGCCCGGCACGCACTGCTGCACGCCGTCCTGACCGGCGCCGGCCGCACCGACCTGCCCGCGGACTGGGGCCGCGGCCCCCGCCCCGACCGGGCCGCGCCGGCCTGCCGGGGCCTGCGGCTCGCCGCCGACGGCCTGGCCGAGCTCTTCGACCGGCCGCTGCTCGGCGAGGCCGGTCTGATCGACCCGGCCGCCGTCCGGGCCTCGCTGGGCCGGGCCGCCGCGCCCGGCGCCGCGCTGCCGCCGGGCACGCTGGCCGGCCTGGCCGACCTGATCGCCGCCGAACTCTGGCTGCGCCGGGTGGCGGCCCGCCGGCACGGCTCCTGCTGGACCGGCCTGCCGCCGGCCGAGCGGCGCGCCCTGGCCCGCCCGGCCTGATCCGGGCGCGTCCTGCGGGGGCCGGCCGGGCCGATCGGTGATCCTGGCCTGATGGTCCGTCACCCGGGAGGCCGCCGTGCGAGAACCGTTCCCCGTGCTCGGTGAGCCGCCCGCCGCCGGGCGTCCGGGCATCCTGGCCGCCTGCGACGGCTCGGACGGCTCGCTCTGGGCCCTCGACCGGGCGATGACCGAGGCGGAGCTGTTCCGGCTGCCGCTGTACGTCCTCGCGGTGGTCAACCCGTCCCCGACCGGCTACCCGCCGGGGATGGAGGAGCTGGTGCACGAGAGCGTCGAGCGGCTCACCGAGAGCATGGCGGACGGGCTGCGCCGGGCCGTCGGCACCGTCCAGTCCGCGCGCGAGCGCCCGTACGGCGGCGAGCTGTCGCTGCACGTGGTGCTCGGCAACGTGGTGGAGGTGGTGCTGGCCTGCACCGCCGGGCAGCACACCGCGGTGCTGGGCACCCGGGGCAACGGCGGCTTCACCCGGCTGCTGCTCGGCTCGGTCACCTCGGCGGCGGTGCACCACGCGGCCTGTCCGGTCCTGGTCGTCCCGGCCCCGCCGGCGGGCTGACGGCCACGGTGGCCTGCCGCGGTTCGTGGACGTCGGGGAATGCCGCTCAATGGTTGAGCGTTCATCTTCTCGTTCAGCCCCACACGGACAGGAGCCCGTCCCCCGATGAAGGTCGAAATCTACAGCGACATCGCCTGCCCCTGGTGCTACCTCGGGAAGCGCCGGTTCGAGCAGGCGCTGGACCGCTTCCCGGGGAAGGCCGACGTCGAGGTGGTCTACCGGCCGTACCAGCTGGTGCCGGACGCCCCCGCGAGCGCGAGCCCGCACCGCGCGTGGCTGGCCGATCGCTACGGCCCGCAGTCGGTCGCGATGGACGACCGGGTCACCGAACTGGGCCGGGCCGAGGGCGTCGCGTTCGACTTCGACACCGCGCTGCACGTCAACACCTTCCTGGGCCACCGGCTGCTGCACCTCGCCGAGACCGAGTACGGCGCCCCCGCGCAGTCCCGGCTCAAGGAACTGCTGCTCAAGGCCCACTTCAGCGACGGCGTCGACGTCGGTGACCGCGCCGAGCTGACCGAACTGGCCGTCGCCGCCGGCCTGGACCGCGACCGGGCCGCCGGGTACCTGGCGGGCGAGGAGGGCGCGGCCGAGGTCCGCGCCCGGCTGGCCGAGGCCCGCGAGCTCGGCATCAGCGCCGTGCCCACCTTCGTCTTCGAGGGCAGGTGGGCCGTCCAGGGCGGCCAGGAGGCCGACACCTTCCTGCGGGTCCTGGAGCAGGTCGCCGCGGACACCGCCGCCGAGAGCGCCGCCCCGGCCGAGGCGCACGGCTGCACGGACGGGGCCTGCGCGGTCTGACCGGCCGCCGGCGCCCTACGCGCAGGTGAAACGGGCGTCCGCCCAGTCCGCCACGTCGATCAGCGACCAGCTGCCGGGGGCCGGGGTGACGACCAGGCGGATCGAGGTCTGGCCGGCCAGGTCGGCCCGTACGGGGACCGGCCGGTCCCACGGCCCGATCCGCTGCGAGCGCCACAGCGTGCGGCCGTCCCCGCCCTCGACGCTGAACACCACCGGCCCGCCGCCCGCGCCCAGGTCGTCCAGCCCCGCCACCGCCTCGAAGGAGGAGCAGGAGCGGTTGAGGTCGACCTTCACCCGGGACGGCACCCCGACCGACAGCGCGTGCCGGTACAGCGCACCCCGCATCCGGACCGCCGGGCGCTGCACCACCGGGTCGCCCCTGCGGATCACCGGCCCGGCCGGCGTGTCCCGGCGCTCGCCGCCGCCGAACGGCAGCTGGTCGAGCCAGAAGTCGGTCGGTGTGGGCGGGGGAGTGACGGGCGGCACCGACGGCGTCGGCTCCACCGGCGGCACCGGCACCGACGGCGTCGGCGTCACCACCGGCGGCACCGGCACGGGCGCCGCCGACGACGCGACCGGGGGCTCCGGCGCCGGCGACGGGCTCGCCGCCACCCTCGGCCTCGCCGCCGGCACCGGGGCGGCGCCCGGCTCCGGCACCGGGGACGGGCTCCCGCTCGGGGTGGGCGACGGTGCCGGGGTGGGCGCGGGCTCCGGCGCGGCCGGCGGCGGCAGCGCGGGGAGGAGACCGACGCGGCCGCGACCGGCGGCCGCGGATCGGGCCCGGACGCCAGCGCGTAGGCCGCGACCGCCGCGGCGGCCATCGCGACCCCCGCCGCGATACCGGCCTTCGCCACGACCCCGAGGCCTTCCCCCGCCACCACACCGGCCATCGAGCCGGACGAGCCCGAGACCCCCGCGGCCCCGGCCGCGCCACCGGCGACCCCGCCCGTCTGCGCGCCCGCGGCGGCCCCCGCCGCCACCGCGCCGCCGATCGCGGCCCCGGCGCCGACCGCGGCCGCCGCGACCGTGAAGTACCCGGCTCCGACCCAGAGCAGCACACCACCGGGCAGCACCGCCCGGAGGCTGTGGTTGATGTCCGACAGCTCCAGGTACGCCGCCGTGCAGCGGTCGCACTCCTGGATGTGCCGGCCGACCTCGCCCGAGGCCCGCTTGCGCAGCGACCCGCGGGCGTACGAGCCCAGCCGGTTGGCGTACGCCGCGCAGCCGGACTCCTGGCTGCCCGACACGTGCGCCTGGAGGAAGGCGGCGGCCAGCCGGTCCCGCGCCCGGTGCGCCTGGACGGCGGTGGCGTTGGCGGTCTTGCCGATCAGGACGGCCACCGTCTTCGGCGACTCCCGCTCGACCTCGGTGTGCCAGAGCACCAGCCGGTCGTCCTCGGGCAGTTCGACGAAGGCCTGCATCACCATCCGCTGGTCCGCGAACGCCATCGCCCAGGCGTCCGCACCGGGGTCGGCCAGGTCGAACTCCACGGCGGCCGCCGAGGTCCGGGCGAACGTGCTGAAGTCGTCGACCAGTTGCTCGCGCCGCTCGGAGCGGGTCCAGGCGGCGGCGACGTTGCGGACGGCCGTCAACAGATAGGCGCGGACGGCGAACTCCGGTCCCTTGCCCGCACGCAGGGCCTGCAGCGTCCGGGCGAACACCTCGCCGGCGAGGTCCTCGGCGGTGAAGCTGTCGCGGCAGCAGGTCCGCGCGTAGCGACGGACGGAGTCGGCGTGCCGGCGGTAGATCTCCTCGTAGGCCAGGTCGTCGCCGGCCCGCACCCGGGCGGTCAACTCGGCGTCCGAGGGCGGGCGCTCTCCGTCCACCGGGTCGGCCGGCGCGGGGACCACGGCCCGCGCCGGCGGCACCCCGGTGACGAAGGCCTCCGGGGTGACGCCGCCCCGGCCGGCCGGGGCCTGGCCCGGCACCCGGCCGGCCAGCGACTCCCGGGCGGGTGCCCCGGCCTGGTCGGGCACCTGCCCCGGCACGCCGTGGCCGAAGCCGTGGTCGTTCTGATCGTCAGCGCTCAACGCATCCCCCGTGTGCCGAACCGGGGCGGCCGGAGTCGGGCTTGTGCGGACCTGGTCCGTGTGCGGGGCAGCCCACCGAGCGGAACGGCACGCAACGGGACAATGGCTCCAACCACGGGCAAAGAATGGCATAGCGCAGTGGCCATCGGTAGCCGAGCAGGGCGTCACCCACTCTTCCGGGCAACGGGCCGACGGTCTGTTCGGGCGCCTACTGCCGTGCTCAGCGCGCTCTCAGGCCCTGCAGCAGGATCAGCAGCAGGCGGTCCGCCGGGGCGTCGTCGGGTTGACCGGCCGACGTCCGGACGGGGACGGCGTGCACCGGGACGGCGGCCGTCAGCACCAGCACCACGTCCGAGACCGTCACCCCCGGCCGCAGCTCGCCCGCCGCACCGGCCCGGGCCACCAGCGCGGCCAGCAGGTGCAGCAGCAGCCGCGGATCGGCGTCCGGCGCGGCCTCCTCGGCGGGAGCCCCGACCGGCAGGACCCCGGGCTCGGCCCCGAGCGGGCCGGCGAACTCGCCGCCGAGCGCGGCGGCCGACCGGCCCTCGAAGGAGGCGTCCAGTGACCGGCGCTGCTCGGGCACCCGGCCGATGTCCTCCGCGTACCGGAAGGACTCCGGCGGCAACAGCCGTCCGGCCCCGGACTCGACGGCCCGGGCCAGGAAGCCCGCCAGCGCCTCCCAGGGCCGGGCGTCGCCGTACAGCGACTCCCGGGCCTGTGCGGTCAGCCAGCCGACCTCCTCGGCGGCGATCCGCTGGACCAGCACCTCCTTGCTCGGGAAGCGCCGGTAGACGGTGCCCACCCCGACCCCGGCCCGCCGGGCCACCTCCTCCATCGGCGCGTCGTAGCCGAGCTCGCCGAACACCTGACGGGCCGCCCGCAGCACGCTCTCCAGGTTCCGCCGGGCGTCCACCCGCAGCCGGGACGCGGCCCCCCGCCCGCCGGGCGGCTCGGCCGCGGGCGTGAACTCCCCGAGCCGCTCGGCCCCGGCGGGCCCGCGCTGCTCGGGCACCGCACGCCGGCCGACCGGGGGCAGCGTCCGCCCCGCCATCTGTTCCTGATCAGTCATTCCAACCCTCCCCCGCAGGTGCCCGTCCCGGGCACCTGTTGCGGACTGCGCACCCCCCGGTGCTCGCACCGACGCCCGCGTCGTCCGCCCGATGTCTGCGCACTACCCTTCCCCGGTTGTCCCCGGTGCAGTCCAGGGGCTGTACCGGGTGGTCCCGGGCAGACCGAACCAATCGTTGGTCCAGTGCACAATCCGACCATAGTTCAAGGAAGTTCGGGGCAGAAGTGGCCGAAACTCGGCCACCGCCGGAAACCTGGCGCCTTTCCGACACATCAGTCCCACCCGATCCGGTCTGCACTGTGGACAAGAGGGCCCTCCGCAGGGCGTCATATGGGGACGTGAACCGGATCACAGCGGCCGGAGGTGCCCCATCAGGATCCTGATCATCGGTGGCGGATGTGCCGGCCTGACCGTCGGCCTCCGACTCCAGCAGACGCTCCGCCCGCGGCTCCGGTCCGGCGAGGACGAGATCACCGTGGTCGAACCGCAGCCCTACCTCACCTACCACCCGCTGCTCGCCGAGGTGGCGGCCGGCACCATCGACCCCCGGCACGTGGTCGTCCCGCTGCGCCGCACCCTGCCCGACTGCCGGGTGCTCACCGCCCGGGTGACCCGGGTCGACCACGCCGGGCGGCGGGTGCGGATCGACGCCGCGCCGCCGGGCGAGCAGGGCCTGACCACCGAACTCCCCTACGACCTGCTGGTGATGGCCCCCGGATCGGTCTCCCGGACGGCTCCCGTCCCCGGCCTGGCCGAGCACGGGCTGGGGTTCGCGTCCGTCGGCGAGGCCGTCGGCCTGCGCAACCACGTACTGGAGCAGCTCGACCTCGCCTCCACCACCCGCGACCCCGAGCTCCGTCAGGCCGCACTGACGTTCGTCTTCGTCGGGGCCGGCTACGCGGGCGTCGGGGCACTCGCCGAGCTGGAGGACATGGCCAGGTACGCGGCCAAGGGCTACCACAACCTCGACGCCGACGACCTGCGCTGGGTGCTGGTCGAGGCGACGGACCGGATCCTCCCGGAGGAGTCCGCCGAACTGGCCGCGCACACCCTCGCCGAGCTGCGCGAACGAAGTATCGACGTCCGGCTGGCGACCACCCTGGAATCCGCCGCGGACCGGCTGATGACCCTCTCCGACGGCAGCACGTTCGCCGCCCGCACGCTGGTCTGGACGGCGGGCACCCGTCCGGCGCCGCTGCTGAACGCGACCGACCTGCCACTGGACGGAAACGGCCGGATCCGATGCCTGCCCACCCTGCAGGTGTCCAGTCCCGACGGCAGGCCGGTGCCGGACGCCTGGTCCGCCGGCGACTGCGCCGCCGTCCCCGACCCCGCCGCCGACGGATCCCCCTGCGCGCCGAACGCCCAGCACGCGCTGGCCCAGGCGGAGCTGCTGGCGGCCAACGTCCTGGCCGCCCTCGGCGGTCGGCCGCTCCTCGACTACCGGCCGGAACGGCAGGTCTGCTCCACCTCGCTCGGCGTCGGCCGGGCGGTCGCCCACACCGGGCGCGGCCACCTCACCGGCCGCCGTGCCTGGTGGCTGCACCGGGCCCGCCACCTGCGGCGGATGCCCAGCGCGGAGCGGCGGGTGCGGATCCTGACCGACTGGCTGCTGGCGGGGCTGTTCCGTCGCGAGGTGGTCTCGCTGGGGTCCGTCGAGCACCCCCGGGCCGAGTTCGAGGCAGGCTTCGCCGACGATCGTTTCCACCCGGGACCAGGGCGGTGAACGCGCCGCGATGACGGTACGACTTCCGAAACCACGAGGTGGCCTGACAGGATCTGCCCAACCGGGTCATCACGTCGTGTACCCGGGCGTACGCAAGAAGTGATGATCTGAAGAATGCCCGCCGAGTGAAGACCTGCACCCGAACCGAGGAAGCGGCCGACGTTTGAACCTCATGCGCTGGAGCGCCCGGCTCACCGGAGCCCCGCGGCGTGCCGTTCCCCCGAGCAGCACCGACGAGCCGGTCACCGTCCCCGGCCCCCGAGACCCGGCCGTCCCGCCGGGCCTCCTCGACGCCCGCGACCTCGAACACCTCTACGACCTGCGGGACGTCCTGCGCCGGCTCCCCGCCCCCGTCGCCGTCACCTACGGACCGCAGCACCAGCTCGGCTACGCCAACCGCGCCTACCGGGAGCTCTTCGGAGCCCGGACCAACGGCCCGCCGGCCGCCGAGGCGCTCCCGGAGCTGGCCGCCCTCGGCGTCCTGCCCCTCCTCGACCAGGTCCTGCGCAGCGGGCGCCCGCGCAGCGTGAAGTCCCGGGCGATCCTCAGCCTGGGCGGCAACCGCTACTACAACATCTCCTGCGTCCCGCTCGGTGCGCAGGCGGAAGGCGCCACCCCGGTCGGCGTCCTGATCTTCGCCGCCGAGGTGACCGACCAGGTCCAGGCGGCCCTGCGCCTGCGTGAGGCCGAACGCCGCCAGCGCCAGGCCGCCGTCACCCTCCAGCGCAGTCTCCTCCCGCAGAAGCTGGAACAGCCCGCCGACCTCCGGGTCGCGGCCACCTACCAGCCAGGCGGAGCCGACGCGGCGGTCGGCGGTGACTGGTACGACGTCATCGGCCTCGGCGGCGGCCGCACCGCGATGGTGATCGGCGACGTCATGGGCCGCGGCATGCGCGCCGCCGCCGTGATGGGACAGCTGCGCACCGCCGTCCGCGCCTACGCACGGCTCGACCTCCCGCCGCACGAGGTCATGAGCCTGCTCGACGGCCTCGCCATGGAGATCGACGCCAACCAGATCGCCACCTGCGCCTACGCCGTCTGGGACCCGGACACCAGCAGCCTCACCTACGCGTCCGCCGGCCACCTGCCCTTCCTGCTGCGCTGCCCCGAGGGCACCGTCCTGCAGAGCGAGGAACTGAACGGTCCGCCCCTGGGCACCGGCAGCGGTACCCACGTCTCGCACACCCTGCGCCTGCTTCCCGGGACCACCGGCGTCTTCTACACCGACGGCCTGGTCGAGCGCCGGGAGGAGGACATCGACAACGGGATCGACCTGCTGTCGCGCGCCCTGAGCGGTGCGGCCGGCACTCCCGACGTCATCTGCGCCCGCCTGCTCCGGGCCATGGGGGTCACCGCGGAGCACGACGACGACGTCGCCGTGCTGGCCTTCCAGCTGCCACTTGACTCTCCTCCCGAGGATGCCTAAAGTTCTTCGAGCTGCCCGTCTCTGGGAGCACCGGACACGTGTTCTACGCGGACGGTCCCGAGGCAGCCAATCCCTTGAACCACACTTCTCGTCCCACTGGGTCGCGCTCTGTCGCGTCCCGGTGTGAATTGGCGTGCGCGTTTATATGGATTGCGGTTGGATTCGCTTTTCGGAGTGGGGTTCGGCTAGAGTTT